>JAJXZO010000004.1 GCA_021780035.1 Pseudomonadota bacterium | reverse complement strand
GAAGCGCTGAGACGTGCCTTTGGGCGGCGGCCGGTGCCGCCGCCCTCCCCCGAGGATTCTCCATGCCCGACGCGAACCCCGGCGAGATCAAGCCGACGCTGCTGCAGAAGCTGGAGCCGTGGTTCTTCGTCGGCCCCTCGTTCCTGCTGCTGCTGCTTGTCGGCCTCTACCCCACTCTGTTTGTCCTCTACTATTCGTTCCAGAACTGGACGATGGGCATGGGTCCGGCAACGTTCGCCGGTCTCTCCAACTACGTCCAGACGCTGACGTCGTCGGAGTTCCTCGCGGCGCTGTCCAACACCGCGCTGTTCCTGGTCATCACCCTGCCGATCGAGCTCGGCCTCGGCCTCGCCATCGCCCTCGCGCTCGACCAGAGCCGCAACCTTGTGCTGCGCCGCATCGTGCAGGTGCTGCTGGTCGTGCCCATCGCCACCACGCCGAGCGTCGTCGGCATGCTGGTGCAGCTGATGTTCAACACCCAGCTCGGCGTCGTGAACTACCTGCTCCATTTCTTCGGCGTCGGCCAGGTCGACTGGCTTGGCCGTTCGACCGCCGCCTTCGCAATGGTCTCGGTGACGCAGATTTGGGAGTGGACCGCCTTCGTTGCCCTAGTGCTGCAGGCGAGCCTCGCCACCGTGCCGACCGACATCGAGGAGGCTCTCTCTCTCGACACGGAAAGCTTCTGGGCCAGGCTGCGCTACGCCAAGTGGCCGTTCCTGCGCCCCGGCATCGTCGCCGCCCTGGTGTTCCAGACCATCTTCACCATCAAGGCGTTCGACATGATCTACTCGATCGAGAAGGGCGGTCCGGGCAACGCCACCCAGATGATCGCGCTGCGGATCGAGCGGGTCGCCTTCCGCGGCTTCGACGTCGGCCTCGCTTCCGCCGAATCGGTGCTGACGCTGATCATCACCATCGTCCTCGCGCAGACGATCGTGAAGCTGCTCTATTCCAAGGAAGGGCCGGTCTGAGATGCGCCGCCACCCGATCCTCACCCTGCTGCACGGCGCCTTCCTGCTCGCCGTGATCCTGGTGATCGTGTTCCCGTTCTACTGGATGATCACTTCCTCGCTGAAACCCGACAGCCTGATCTTCCAAATCCCGCCCGCCTGGTTGTTCCGCCCCGACCTGCACGGCTACATCACCGCCATCGCCCACGAGAACATGCTGGGCGCGCTGTGGAACTCGTTTCTCGTCACCGCCGGCGCGGTGGCGCTCGGCGTCGCCGTCGGCGCGCCGGCCGCCTACGGCCTCGCGCGCTACCGCTTCCGCGGCCGGGAGCAGCTGCAGTTCTGGTACGTCACCAACTGGATGCTCGTTCCGGTGGTGGTGCTGATCCCCTTCTCTCTCGTCGCCGCCGACCTGCGTCTGATCAACAGCCCGATCGTGCTGATCCTCATCTACCAGACCTTCGTCATCCCCCTCGTCGTCTGGTTGCTCGTCGATCAGTTCCGGGCCGTGCCCATCGAGCTCGAGGAAGCGGCGCGGCTCGACAACATGAGCCGTTTCGGCGTCTTCTGGCGCATCGCCCTGCCGCTCACCCTTCCCGGCATCGCCGTCGCCGCCATCCTGTCCGCGATCTTCGCCTGGAACGACCTGCTTTTCTCGTTCATCCTGAACCCCTCGCCGTCGGCGCGCACCGCCCCGGCGGTGATGATGGGATTCCTCGGCGGCTACGTCATCCCGTGGACGCAGGTGATGGCCTGTGCGGTGATGATCTGCGCGCCGGTGGTGGTGGGCGGCATCGCCATCCACAAATACATCGCCCGCGGGCTCACCCTGGGCGCGGTCAAGTAGGAACCAGGGCATGGCCGACATCGTCATCGAAGGCGTCACCAAGCGTTTCGGTCTGGTCGAGGCGCTGCAACGCGTCGACCTCACCGTGCGCGACGGCCAGTTCACCGTTCTCCTCGGCCCCTCGGGCTGCGGCAAGACCACGCTGCTGCGCATGATCGCCGGGCTGGAGATGCCCACCACCGGGCGCGTCCGCATCGGCGGCGTCGACGTCACGGAACTGCCGCCGGCGCGGCGCGACGTCGGCATGGTGTTCCAGAGTTACGCTCTCTACCCGCACATGACGGTGCGGCAGAACATCACTCTGGGCCTGGGCCTGCGTGGGCTGCCGGCGAAGGAGATCACGCGGCGCCTGGAACAGGCGGTCGATCTCGTGCGCATCGGCCCCTATCTCGACCGCAAGCCCCGCGCCCTGTCCGGCGGCCAGCGCCAGCGCGTCGCGCTCGCCCGCGTCATCGCCCGCGAGCCGGGCGTGGCGCTGATGGACGAGCCGCTGTCCAACATCGACGCGCAGCTTCGCTCGGTGATGCGCGCGGAGTTGCTGCGCATCCATCGCCAGGTCGGCATGACGACGATCTACGTCACCCACGACCAGGAGGAGGCGATGAGCCTCGGCGACCGCATCGTGGTGATGAACTTCGGCAAGGTCGAGCAGACCGACACGCCGGACGAGGTGTATTCCCACCCGCGCAACGGCTTCGTCGCCAGCTTCGTCGGCAGCCCGCGGATGAACCTGCTGCGCCTCGACCTGCCGCCCGGCGCCGACCGCATCGCGCTCGACGGCATCACCGCCCCTGTCCCGCCCGGGCTTGGCCGCCTTCCCGAAACCGTGCTGCTCGGCTTCCGCGGCGAGGACATCCGCCCTGGCGAAGCGGCCGCGGGCGAGGCCGGCGTCAGCGCCGTGATCGACGTGGTGCAGAACCTCGGCGCGCAGACGGAAGTGCATCTCCGCGTCCCTGATGGGCAGGAGATCATCCTCCGCCGCCCGCACGACGAGGGTGGCTGGACCGAAGGCGCCCGCCGCGCCCTGGCCATCCCCGCCCAGCATATCCATCTGTTCGACGCCGCCAGCGGCGAAGCGGTCGGCGGAGGCCGCTGATGGAGCCGACTTTCGCCGGCAGGCGCATCCTCGTCACCGGCGCCGGCAAGGGCATCGGCCGCGCCGCCGCGCGGTGGCTCGCCGCGCGGGGAGCAGCGGTCGTCGCGCTCAGCCGCACCGCCGCCGATCTCACCTCGCTCGCGGCGGAAATCCCCGCGGAGACCCACGCCGTCGATCTCGCCGACCGGCCCGCGACGGAAGCCGCGGTGCGCGCCGCCCTGCCGCTCGACGGCCTGGTGAACAACGCCGGCATCGTCCGCCTCGCTCCATTCCTGGAAACCCCGCTCGCTGTGGTGGACGAGGTGATGGCGGTGAACTTCACCGCTTCCTTCCAGGTGGCGCAATGCGTCGCCCGCTCCTGGGTGCAGGCTGGACACAAGGGCACCATCGTCAACGTCTCGTCGCTGGCGAGTTTCTGGGGTACGCCCGAGCACGCCGCCTACGGCGCTTCAAAAGCGGCGATCGACCACCTGACCATGACCATGGCCAACGAACTCGGCCCCTACGGCATCCGCACCAACGCGGTCGCCCCGGTGATCACGCTGACGCCGATGGCGGAGGCTGCGTGGTCCGACCCCGCCAAGTCCTCCGGCATGCTCTCGCGCATCCCGCTTAGGCGCTTCGTCCAGCCCGAGGAAGTGGCCGCCGCCATCGGCTTCCTGCTGTCGGACGCCGCCAGCATGATCAACGGCATCACCCTTCGCATCGACGGCGGCTTCCGCACGGCGTAGGCGCCTTCAGGGCTTCTTCGCCGCCGCCTCCGCCGCCAGCGCCGCATCGATCAGCCCCAGCGCCTGCATGCGGTCGCCGGCGGCAAGCGCGCCGCGGGCGGCGACGATGCGGGCGATCTCGGGCCGCGCGTCGGGCTGGTTGATGCGCGAGGGGCGCACCGAGCGGTCGAGCAGCCGGGTTTCCGCCTGCTCCAGCGCCACCATCGCCACCCCGTCCTGGCCGGCGGCGATCGCGTCCTTCGCGGCTTGCAGATAGACGGCAGGCGGCGAGCCTTCCGGCACCACCGGCCCCGGCAGCCGGCCGCTTCCCGGCGTGGACGCGGCAACGCCGGGGACAGGGATCGGCGTCTGCCCGGGCGTCTGGGCGGCTGCGGGCACCACCGGCAGCAGGGCCGCAAGCAGGCCAACGATCGGCAACGCGCGCATGAAACCCCCTCCTTCTTCGGCAACCCATGGGCGCGGAAGCCTACTCCCCGCCGGCTTGCCGGTCATCCCTCTCCCTCGTCGCGGAAGGCGTCGGCGATGCGCTCCACCGCCCCGGCCTCGTCGACCAGGAGAACGTCGAAGCGCACCCCGGCCCGTCCCCAGTCGGGGTGGGCGGCGAGCAGGATGGCGGCCGCCCGCAGCAGCCGCTGCCGCTGCCGCCGGGCCAGCGCCGCGGCGGCCTCGGCGAGCGTCGGGCGGCACTTCACCTCGAGGAAGGCAAGCAGGCCGTTCTTTTCCGCCACCAGATCGACCTCGCCCGCTGGCGTGCGCAGGCGGCTGCCCAGAATGCGCCAGCCGTCACGCGCCAGTGCCGCCGCCGCCACCCGCTCGGCGGCGATGCCCAGCGCCTGGGC
>JAJXZO010000084.1 GCA_021780035.1 Pseudomonadota bacterium | reverse complement strand
AATTGGCGAGGAAGCTCGTCTGCCCCATCGGCTGGTAGTGGCCGCCCATCACCCCGTAGGCCATCACCGCGCGGCCCTTCTCGGTTACGAGGCCGGGAATGATGGTGTGCAGCGGCCGCTTGCGGGGCGCGATGCAGTTGGGGTGGCCGCGCTCGAGGCGGAAGCCGAGGCCGCGGTTGTGCAGCATCACGCCGGAACGTTCGGCGAGGATGCCGGAGCCGAAGCCCTGGAACAGCGAGTTGATCAGGCTGCAGGCGTTGCCGTCGCGGTCCACCACCGAGAGCGTCACCGTGTCGTGATGCGGTGGCCAGTCCGGGTTGCCCGGCGCCACCGGGTACGGCAGCGCCGCGTCGTCGCGGATGAGGCGCCGGCGCGCGTCCAGATAGGCCGCGCCGGTCAGCTTCTCCACCGGCACCGGGGCGTGCGCCGGGTCGGCGAGGAAGGCGTCGCGGTCGGCGTAGGCGAGCCGCGCCGCCTCGATGTGCCGGTGCCAGCGGAGTTTGCCGAGCGGTCCGTCGGGCGCGGCACCGAAGCCGCCGAGCAGGCCGAGCAGCATCAGCACGATGAGGCCGGAGCCGTTCGGCGGACACTGCCAGACGGTGAAGCCGTTCCATTCTGTGGAGATGGGCGCAACGAAGGCCGGCGCGGTGCGGGCGGCGGCGAAGTCGGCCTCGGTGTGCAGGCCGCCGCGGGCGCGCAAGGTGGCCACCAGATCGGCCGCCACCCCGCCCTCGTAGAAGGCGCGGCTGCCTCCCCCGGCGATCGCGCGCAAGGTGGCGGCGAGTTCGGGCTGGCGGAAGCGGTCTCCCGGCAGCGGCGCCCTGCCGCCCGGCAGGAAGCGTCCGGCGCCGGTCGAGCGCAGCTTATCCGCGGCGCCGGCCCAGACGGAGGCCACCACCGGGGAGACGGCGAAGCCCTCCTCGGCGTAGGCGATGGCCGGACGCAGCACCTCGTCCAGGCCCTTGCGCCCGTGCGCGGCGAGCAGCGTTTCCCAGGCCGCCACCGCTCCCGGCACCGTCACCGCGTGCGGCGAGGTATCGTCGAGCGCGGCGACGCCGCGCGCCTCGAACCAGTCGATGGAGGCGGCCGTGGGCGCGAAGCCCGAGCCGTTCAGCGCCACGACCTCGGCGCCGTTCGCCGGCTTGTAGAGGCAGAAGCAGTCGCCGCCGATGCCGGTGCTCATCGGCTCGACCACGCCGAGCACGGCCACGGCCGCCACCGCCGCGTCGAGCGCGTTGCCGCCGGCGCGCAGCATGTCGAGAGCGGCGAGGGTGGCCTGCGGCATCGAGGTCGCCGCCATGCCGTGGGTGGAGAACACCGGGCTGCGGCCCGGCCTGTGGATGTCGCGCACGCTCGATCCTCCTTTGCGGTGTTCTTGCCCTCGCCGCCGCGTCGCGGCAAGAGCGCGGGCGGTCAGCGCGGCGGCTTCTGCGCCAGCGCGGCGCACTTGCGCATCACCGAGGGCAGGGCGGCCGCGCCGAGGGCGGCGAGGGGCTGCCGGAGGCCCTCGCCCTCGATGCGGCGGACGGTGGCCGCATAGACCGTTATCTCCAGGCGGAAATGGGTGAAGCCGTGGCGGATGGTGCCGGCTTTCCGCCACTGGGCCGGCATCGGCGCCACCGTCAGCGCTTCGGCTTCCGCCCACGGGGCAGGCCGCCACCCGGTGCCGGGCAGTTCGCGCATGCCACCGAGCAGCCCTGCGGGCGGACGCCTGCGCAGCAGCACGGCGTGGCCGTCGGTGAGCCAGAAGCTCGCGCCATAGCGCCACGGCCGCTCGGGCTTCGGCGCGCGGCGCGGCAGGCCGGCGGCGATCCCCTGAAGGTGCGCGGCGCAGTCCGCCCGCCACGGACACGCCGCGCAGTCCGGCTCTCCGGGCGTGCACAGCGCGGACCCGAGATCGAACAGCGCCTGCGCGAAATCGCCGTTCCGCGCCTCTGCCGCCGCTTCCACCGCGAGGATGGCGGCCGGGCCGGCGAGCGCGCTCCGGGTGACGGCGGGAGTCGCGTCGATGGCGAACAGGCGGGCGAGCACCCTGGTGGCGTTGGCGTCGAGCGGCACCGCCGCCTCGCCGAAGCCGATCGCCGCCACCGCCGCCGCGGTGTAGGCGCCGACGCCGGGCAGGCGGGCCAGGCCTGCGGCGGTGCGCGGAAAGCCGCCGGCGGCGGCGATGGCGTGGGCGGCGGCGTGCAGGTTGCGGGCGCGGGCATAGTACCCCAGCCCCGCCCAGGCGGCGAGCACGGCCTCTTGCGAGGCGGCGGCCAACGCATCAACTGTTGGAAAGCGGGCCAGAAAGCGCTCGTAGAAGGGCACCACCACGCCCACAGTCGTCTGCTGCAGCATGACCTCGCTGACCCAGACACGGTAGGGATCGCCATGCTGCCCAGGCGGCGGACGCCAGGGCAGGGAGCGGCGGTGCCTGTCGTACCAGGCGAGGAGACGTGCGGCTCGGTTCACGGAGTGTCTATGGCCAAGCACGCCACGACGGACAAGCCCGGGCCTTCCGGCGCGGACCCCACCCTTGGGCGGCACCCCTACGGGCCGCGGCCGGTGGCGGCGCTGCTGCCGGGGCTGCTGCGCCCGGTCTTCCGCCGCCGCTCGCCGGCGAGCTACCAGGTGCTGGCCGACTGGGAGGTGATCGTCGGCCCGGAACTGGCCGCCATCACCACCCCGCGCAAGCTTGCCGGCGGCGTGCTCACCATCGGCTGCACCGGCCCGGCCGCGCTGGAATTGCAGCACCTCGCCGGGGCGCTGGTGGCGCGCATCAACGCCCATCTCGGCCAGCCCGTGGTGACCGGGCTGCGCTTCCGCAACGACGCCGCCGTCGCTCCGCCGCCGCCGGCCGCGCGCCCGCCCTCCGCCACGGCCGCCGTGGCTGCCGCCGGCGCGGTGGGTGCGCTGCCCGAGGGACCCTTGCGTGACGCGCTGGAGGCGCTGGGCCGCCAGGTGCTTTCCCGCGTCGAAGACTCTCCCGGCCGCCGCCGGCTGGACGATGCCGGCGGTCTGTGACAGTAACGCCTTCCCCGCAGATGAGGTTTCTCGCATGAAGCTTTCGCGCCGCGCCCTGCTTGTCGCCGTACCCGCGCTTGCCCTGCCGGGGCTGGCGCGCGCTGCCGACGCTGCCGATCCCGCCGAAACCCCCCGCACGCTGGGCAAACCGGGCGCGCCGGTCTCGGTGGTGGAGTTCTACTCCCTCACCTGCACCCACTGCGCCGACTTCGACCAGAACGTGTTTCCCACGGTGAGGCACGATCTCATCGACTCCGGGAAGCTCTATTACGAGTTCTACGATTTCCCGCTCGACCAGGTGGCGCTGATGGCCGCCATGGTCGCCCGCTCGCTTCCCACCGAGCGCTACGTGCCGTTCATCAACGCGCTGCTGTCCTCGCAGGACACCTGGGCCTTCGCCCACGGCGTCAACTACACCGAGGAACTGGCGAAGATGGCGGCGCTCGCCGGCATGGCGCGGCCGGAGTTCGACAAGGCGATCGCCAACCAGAAACTGAAGGACTGGATCCTCAACCGCATGAACGCGGCGCAGCAGCGTTTCGCCATCGACTCCACGCCGACGTTCGTGTTCAACGGTCCGAAGGCGAAGGATCACCGCGAGGTGGGGGAGGTCCCCTACATCGTCTTCGCCCACGACGTTACGGCGGTCGGCGGCTAGCCGCCCGCCCAAGCGGGAGGAGAAGTGCCGGTCAGTTTCAGCCGCCTGCGCATCAGCGGCTTCAAGAGCTTCGCCGAACCCGTGGCGATGGACATCCTGCCCGGGCTGACCGGCGTCATCGGCCCGAACGGCTGCGGCAAGTCGAACGTCGGCGAGGCCCTGCGCTGGGTGATGGGCGAGAGTTCCGCCCACAGCCTGCGCGGCGACGAGATGGACGACGTCATCTTCGCCGGCACCGCGCACCGCCCCTCGCGCAACCTTGCCGAGGTGACGCTGCTGCTCACGGAAACCGAGGGAGCGCTGCCGCCGCCCTACGCCGAGGCCGCCGAGATCGAGGTGAGCCGGCGCATCGAGCGCGGCGGCGCCAGCGTCTACCGCATCAACGGCCGCGAGGCGCGCGCGCGCGACGTGCAGACGCTGTTCGCCGATCTCGCCTCCGGCGCACGATCATCCGGGCTGGTGAGCCAGGGACGCGTCGCCCAGCTGGTGAACGCGAAGCCCGAGGAGCGCCGCATTCTGCTGGAGGAGGCGGCCGGCATCACCGGGCTGCACGCGCGGCGCCACGAGGCGGAACTGAAGCTGAGGGCGGCGGAGGCGAACCTCGCCCGCGCCGAGGATGCCAAGAGCCAGCTGCAGACGCAGTTCGAGGCGCTGCGCCGGCAGGTCCGGCAGGCCAACCGCTACCGCAACATCTCCGGCCTGATCCGCGACGCCGAGGCCGAGCTTCTCTCCATCCGCCGCGCCGAGGTGGAGGGCGTGCGCGCCGCCAGCGCCGCCCTGCTGCAGGAGGCGCGCACGGGGTCCGAGGCGGCGGCCGCCGCCTC
>JAJXZO010000205.1 GCA_021780035.1 Pseudomonadota bacterium | reverse complement strand
CGTCGCTCATCGAGCGGCTGCGCATGAAGATCGCGGCGCTGCTCGAGCGCCACGGGCTTCGCGGCGTCGAGGTGGTGCTGTTCGACACCCACGGCGAAAGCGTCGGCCGCGGCGCCCATCCGGGCTCACTTTCCGACCGGCTGCGCTACCTCTCGCCCACCGCCAGCCGCCAGGCGCTGAAATCCGCCTCTCTCGCCGTGCGCGAGGAGAGCGCCTTCCAGGGCGGCGACGGCTATCTTCTGTTCGGCACGCCGGAACTGGCGCTGGCGAGCGTGGCGCGCATCGCCGAGCACGCCTTCCACCCCGCGGCCGGGCCGATCGAGGACCCGGTGTACGCCGATCCCGACTTCGCCGCGGATTTCTTCTCCACCGTGCGCGCCGGCATGGAAGGCCTGGTGGAGGACGCGGGCTACGGCGCGCTGCTCGGCGCCTTCGGCCCGGCGCTGCTCGACCCCAGCGGCTCGCGCCCACCGGCCCGCCAGGCCGAGGGGATGGGCGTGGCGAACGCCATCCGCCACCCGCGCGAACTGAGGGCGATCCCGAACAACGCCATCCTGCAGCAGCTTGGCTGGATGGCGAACACGCTGCAGGGGCTGGGGCACGCCGCCGCCCGCTATCCCGAGCGCTTCCCGGAGATGCGCAAAGAGAGTCGGCGCTTCCGCCGCGCCCTCGACCTCGCCGCGCACGCGCTGGCGCATTCCGATCTCGACGTGTTGCGCGCGGTGGTGGGCACGCTCGACCCCGGCTCCTGGCTCGACCGTGCCGCCCATACCGGCGACGCCGACGCGCGGGAGGCGCTGGTGGCGGTGGGACAGGCGCTGGAGCGGCTCGACCTCTGGGCCGCGGTGCAGGCGATGTTCCGCCGCGTCCAGGCCGACCATCTGGCGCTCCGCGTCGCCTGGCCCGACGCCCCGCGCATGGCCGTGCGCGAGATGCTGCTGCACGCGCTCCGGCTGGCGCTGATCCATCGCATCTGGATGCTGGGCGCGCGCATGCCCGATTTCGCGCCGCGCCACGGCGTCACCCGGCGCGATCTCGAGGCGGCTGTGCTCAGGCTCGAGATTCCGGCGGTGCTGGACTGGCTCGCCGAGATCTTCCCGCCCACGCCCGATGCCGCCGCCGACTGCGACTATGCCGAGCCGCGAGGACCGCGGGCGGCGCAGGCGTACGCCGCCCTGCACGAGGAGGTGTTCCGGCCGATGGGCGAGCGCTTCGCGCTTATGCGGGAGATCGCCACGGCCATCACCCACGAGGTGGGGGCGTTCGGCTGAACGCCCCCAATCGCGCTCAGTCGCAGAGGTAGCGCTGCAGCGACGGCAGCGCGGCGTCGAGCCCCTGGCGGAACAGCGTCACCATCTCGCCGAGTTCCGCCGCGCTGATGATGAGCGGCGGGGTGAAGGCGATGCGGTCGCCGATGGCGCGCACCACCAGCCCCGCCTCCATGCATGCCGCCTCCACCCGCGCGCCGGCCTTGGCTTCCGCCGGGAAGGGCGTGCGGCTCTGCTTGCCGGCCATCAGTTCGACTCCGGCGATCAGCCCGACGCCGCGGGCGTTGCCGACCAGCGGGTGTTCCTCGGTGCTCTTCAGCCCCCCCTGCATCACTGGCGAGACCTCGCGCACGTGCTCGAAGATGCCGCGCTCCTCGTAGATCTTCAGCGTCTCCAGCGCGACGGCCGACGGCACCGGGTGGCCGGCGTAGGTGGAACCGTGCGCGAACACGCCGACCTTGCGGCTGCCCTCCAGCATCGCCTGGTAGATCCTGTCCGAGATCAGCACCGCCGAGATCGGCTGGTAGGAGGCGGAAAGCGCCTTGGCGCAGGTCAGCATGTCGGGGGCCATGTCGTAGGTCTGGCAGCCCCACACCGAGCCGGTGCGGCCGAAGCCGCAGATCACCTCGTCGGCGACCAGCAGCACGTCGTATTTGCGCAGCACCGCCTGGATCTTCTGCCAGTAGCCGGCCGGCGGCGTGATGGCGCCGCCCGCGCCCTGCACCGGCTCGCCGAAGAAGGCGCCCACCGTGTCCGGGCCCTCCGCGAGGATCTGCCGCTCCAGGGCGTCGGCCATGCGGGTGGCGTAGGCTTCCTCGCTCTCGCCATCCTCGTGGAGGCGGTAGTAGTTGGGGTTCTCGGCGTGGCGGAAGTCGGGCAGCGGCAGGCCGAACAGCTGGTGCATCGGCGGCTGGCCGGAGAGGCTGACGGTGGCCACCGACGTGCCGTGGTAGCCGCGCCAGCGGCCGATGATCTTCCGCTTCTCCGGCTTGCCGATGACGTTGTGGTAGTACCAGACGAGCTTGATCGCGGCGTCGTTGGCCTCGGAGCCGGTGCAGGCGAACAGCACCTTGCTCATCGGCACCGGCGCGAGGGCGAGCAGCCGCGCCGCCAGTTCGACGCTGGGGATGTTTCCCTTGGCGAAATATTGATGATAGTACGGGATTTCGAGCATCTGCCGGTACGCGGCCTCGGCAAGACGGCGCTCGGAAAAGCCGAGGGACGCACACCACAGACCTGCCATCGCCTCCAGGTAGCGCTTGCCGTTGTCGTCGTACACGTACACCCCGTCGCCGCGTGCCATCAGCGTGCCGCCGGTCTCGCGGTAGGCGACGAGGTCGGTCTGGTGGTGGATGACGCTGGCGATATCGCGGGCGTGCAGCGAGTTGGGCGCGGACGGCGTGGCCATGGCGGGCCTCCCTGATGCGTGGGGCGATGTTCCGCCAGCGCCGGGCGGGGCGCAAGGGCGGCGGTGGCGTTTTGCCCTTCCGGGCGCCGGCTCTTATGTTACCTGCGTCGCGGAGCGGGATCGCCGCGCGGGCCGAGATCTGGACGAAGGGAGCAGCGGGTTGAGTGCAGCGAACGAGCAGACCGGGCAGGACGCCGCCGCCCCGCCGTTGCCCTCGCGGGTGCGGGCGATGGTGGCCGCCGCCTGGCACCATGGCGTGATGCTCGACCCCGCGAAGCTGCACCTCGCGCCCGGGGCGGTGCCGACCGGCGCCGACCTGCTCGCCTGGGCCCGCGCCGAGGGGATGGAAGCCCGCACCGCGCGCCTCGGCTGGAAACAGCTGATGAAGCGGCGCGGCACCGGACCGCTGGTGCTGCTGCTCGCCGGCGGCGACGCGGCGCTGATGCTGCAGGCCGACCGCACCCGCAACGTGGTCTGGCTCGTCGATCCGGCCTTCCCGCGCGACCAGGAGGGCAGCCCCGTCGACGAACTGAGGCTGAGCCAGGTGTGGTCGGGAGAGGCGGTGCTCATTGCGCCACGCGCGGGCGGCGAGCGCGGATCCCCCCTGGGCATGCGTTTCCTGTTCCACCTGCTGATGCAGGAACGCTGGCTGATCCGCGATGTGCTGCTCGCCTCGCTCGTACTCAGTTTCCTCGCGCTGCTGCCGGCGATGATGCTGATGGTGGTGATGAGCAAGGTGATGCAGTACCACAACATGAACACCCTGCTGGCGATGTCGGTGCTGTTCACGCTCGGGGTGACCTGGGAGACGCTGCTGCACTACGCGCGCCGCCGCCTCGTCAACGTCGTGGGCACGCGCACCGACGTGCGGCTGAACGACCTGGTGTTCGCCCGCGTGCTCGGCCTGCCGCTCGATTTCTTCGAGCGGCGCCAGACGGGGGCGATCCTGCACCAGATCAACCAGGTGCAGAAGGTCCGCGACTTCCTCACCGGCCGCATGCTCGCCACCATGCTCGACCTCGTCACCGTGCTGGTGATGCTGCCGTTCCTCTGGTACCTCGACCCGACGCTGACGATGCTGATCGTCATCCTCGGCGGGCTGTGCGGCACCGTCATCCTGTTGTTCCTGCCGCCGATGCGGCGCGCCTACGGCGTGTGGATGATGGCCGAGATCAAGCGTTCCACCGTCATGGTGGAAACGCTGCACGGCATCCGCACGGTGAAGTCGCTGGCGCTGGAGAAGCAGCAGCGCGAGCTTTTCGACCAGGTGAGCTCCCAGTCGGTGGCGGCCAAGGAATGGCTCGACACGATCGGCAACTGGCCGGAGGCGCTGACCACGGCGCTGCAGTCGACCATGGTGCGGGGCGTGCTGCTGGTGGGCGCGCTGCTGGCGCTGCTCCACCAGAGCGGCGATCTCGGCGTTCTGCTCGCCTTCATGATGCTGGGCGGCCGGCTGGGGCAGCCGCTGGTCGGCATGGCCCGGCTGATCGACGAACTGGAGGAGGTGCGCGGAGCCATCGCCATCGCCGCCGACGTGGTGGACCGCCCGCAGGAGGTGGTGGCGCCCGAGAAAGGATTGCGGCCGACGATTGCCGGGGAGATCCGCTTCGCCAAGGTCGATTTCGGCTATCCCGGCACCCGCGACCTCGCGCTCGAGGAAGTGAGCTTCGAGATTCCCGCCGGCAGCAGGGTGGGACTGGTCGGACGCTCGGGGTCGGGCAAGTCCACCATCACCCGCCTGCTGCAGGGCTTCGCCAGCGGCTACGAGGGCAGGATCGAGATCGACGGCAACGAGATCCGCGACATGAACACCGA
>JAJXZO010000115.1 GCA_021780035.1 Pseudomonadota bacterium | reverse complement strand
CGTAGAACCCGCCGAGATCGAGCGGCCCGCCGGCCTGCCCCGGCCGCCCGGTGAGCAGCCCGGGGCGCCAGGTGGCGAGGCTGGCGTCGCCATACGGCACCACGGCCGCCATGCCGTCGAGCGCGCCGCGCAGCAGGATGACGACGAAGCGCCGTTCGGTCGGCGCCGCGGCGAGGGCGAGCGAGGCGCGGCCCAGCGAAATGGCGCCGCCGAGCCCGAGCAGTGCCGCGCGGCGCGTCAGGCGCAAGCCCGGCCCAGCGGGTGCGAGGTGGTTTGGTGCGTGGGGATTTCCGGTCATCGGCGCATGAACTCCGGCGAGGCGAACAGCAGCGTCAGGGCCTCCCGCCGGGAGCCGGCGCGGGAAACGGCGTTGCGTGTCGCGGGGGAGAGCAGGGGGCCGAGCACCGCGTCGGCGACCGCCACGGGGTCGTGTGTCCCGGCGCGGGCGGCGACGTCGTAGGCCCAGTCCACCCGGCGCAGCATGGCCTCGCCAGCGGCCCAGTGGGCTGCGGTGTCGGGCCAGCCATCGGGCTGCGGCGCCGCGAAAAGCGGCTCGCCGAGCCCGGCCATCGCCGGCAGCACCGGGAAGCGGCGCCCTGGCGGCAGGGCCAGGGCGCGGGTGGTGGCCACCACGTAGTCCATGGGCGTGCGCAGCTTGGCGAGCGGCGCGCCGGGTGCCTCGACCAGCGCCAGCGAAACGGCTTTCAGGTCGCCGCGCGTGGTCGCGAGCACGTGTTCCAGCCGCGCCACGGCCTCGGGCGGCGGCGCGTCGGCGACGAAATGCGTCGCCAGCTTTGCGGCGAGCGAGTGGTAGGTGGAGGGGTGGTTGGCGAGGAAGCGCAGCGCCGCGACGCCGCCTGCCTCGCCCGGCGGGAAGCGGCGGCCCATCAGCGGCGGCGTCCCCGGCTCGTGCGCCGCGGCGAAGAAGCGGAAGGCGGGCGCCCCGCGCGCCAGCAGGAGGGGCGGGGAAATGCTCCAGCCGGTGAGGATCCTGGCGAAGTTGGTCACATCCGCCTGGGTGTAGCCGGCGGCTTGCGTGACCGTGTGCAGTTCCATGCACTCGCGCGCCAGGTTCTCGTTGAGGCCGATGTGCCGGCGCCGTCCCACGATGCTGTCCGGACCGAAGGAGCGCGCGTTGTCGAGGTAGATCAGCATCGCCGGGTGGCGCATCACCGCAAGCACCATGTCCTCGAACCGCCCGGTCACGTGCGGGCGGATGGCGGTGCGGACGTAGTCGCCGAGCACCGCGGCGACGAACGGCCGCTTGAGGCTCACGGTGAAATGGTTGAACCAGAACCAGACCAGCCGCTCGCGGAACGGCATCGCGGTGTCCACCAGGTGGTCGCCGACGGCGCGCGCCTCCGCGAGGTAGATCCGCCGTACCCGCTCCGGCTTCAGCCCGCGCTTGCGGTCCAGGATGTCGGCGTGCAGCGCCTCCAGCCCCTCCACGGCGGTGGTGCCGGGGCCGCTCGCCAGCGGGTCCGGCCGCTCCACCTGGCCGCGCAGCCAGAGCGCGGCGTCCGCGGGCAGGGATTCGCCGGGCTTCGGGCCGTAGCCGAAGCGGATGGCGGCTTCGATGGGTGCGGGCGTCATGGCCGCGTGCTTACGCCGCGGGCGCGTGACGGGATGTGACAAAGGATGAAGGCTGGCTACGACAAGGCCGCCAGCGCCGCCGCCGATGGAAGCCTGCCATGCGCCGCGCGACGGCAAATCCGGCCCGCTGTCACGTGTTCGAGCTTGCAAAATCGGGCGCGAGCGGGCATTGCGCCGCGCATGTTCGCGACCGGATCCCCATCCGGCGCGTTTTTTGTGCTACCCATACAGCCCGCACGCCCCGGCTGCCGGCCGGACCCCATGGAGGCCACCGTGTCCACGACCGCGCTCGACAAGATCCGCAACATCGGCATCACCGCGCATATCGATGCCGGCAAGACCACGACGACGGAGCGCATCCTCTACTACACGGGGGTGTCCCACAAGATCGGCGAGGTGCACGACGGCAACACCACGACCGACTACATGGAGCAGGAGCGCGAGCGCGGCATCACCATCACCTCCGCGGCCGTCACCTGCGAGTGGAAGAACCACCGCATCAACATCATCGACACGCCCGGCCACATCGACTTCAACATCGAGGTGAACCGCTCGCTGCGCGTGCTCGACGGCGCGGTGTTCATCATCGAGGGCGTGGCCGGCGTGCAGCCGCAGTCCGAGACCAACTGGCGCCTCGCGGACCGCTACAACGTTCCGCGCATCATCTTCATCAACAAGCTCGACCGCACAGGCGCCGATTTCTACCGCGCCTTCGCGACGCTGAAGGAGAAGCTCGACATCGTGGCGCTGCCGCTGCAGCTGCCGATCGGCGTCGAGGACCAGTTCAAGGGGGTCGTCGACCTCGTCGAGATGAAGGCGATCGTCTGGGAGGGTGGGGAGCTCGGCGCCAAGTTCCACGACGAGCCGATCCCCGCCGAGCTCATGGAGCAGGCGAAGGAGCACCGGCAGACGCTGCTCGACACCGCGCTCTCGGTCGATGACGCGGCGATGGAGGAGTATTTCGACAAGGGCGACGTCTCGGTCGAGACGCTGAAGCGCTGCATCAAGACCGGCACCATCTCCGGCGCGTTCCGCCCGGTGCTGTGCGGCACCGCCTTCAAGAACAAGGGCGTGCAGCCGCTGCTCGACGCCGTGCTCGACTACCTGCCCTCGCCCGTGGACGTGCCCGGCATCGCGATCGCGGCCGAGGAGGGCGAGGACGAGATCGTCGAGCATGACCGCCGCCGCATCAAGGCCGATCCCGCGGCGCCGTTCGCCGGCCTCGCCTTCAAGATCATCAACGACAAGTACGGCACGCTCACCTTCGTGCGCATCTATGCCGGCACGCTGAAGTCCGGCGACACGATCGTGAACACGACCAAGGACCACAAGGAACGCGTCGGGCGCATGTTCCAGATGCACGCCGACAAGCGCGCCGAGATCAAGGAAGTGGCGGCCGGCGATATCGTCGCCTTCGTCGGCCTCAAGGACACCGGCACGGGCGACACGCTGGCCGCCGCCGAGGATCCGGTGGTGCTGGAGCGCATGGCCTTCCCGGTGCCGGTGATCGACATCTCGGTCGAGCCCAAGACCAAGGACAGCGTCGAGAAGATGACGATCGGCCTGCAGAAGCTGGCCGGCGAGGACCCGTCGCTGCGGCTCAAGACGGACCAGGAGACCGGCCAGACCATCCTCTCCGGGATGGGCGAGCTGCACCTCGAGATCATCATTGACCGGCTGCGGCGCGAATACGGCGTGGAGGCGAACATCGGGGCGCCGCAGGTGGCGTATCGCGAGACCATCAGCCGCGCGCACACGGAAACCTACACGCACAAGAAGCAGACCGGCGGTTCCGGCCAGTTCGCCGAGGTGAAGATCGTGTTCGAGCCGCTGGAGCGCAACAGCGGCATCATCTTCGAGAACAAGGTGGTCGGCGGCTCGGTGCCGAGGGAGTACATCCCGGCGGTCGAGAAGGGCATCCGGAGCCAGTCCGACACCGGCGTACTCGCGGGCTTCCCCACCGTGGACTTCAAGTACACCCTGGTGGACGGCAAGTACCACGACGTCGACTCCTCGGCGCTGGCGTTCGAGATCGCTGCCAAGGCCTGCTTCCGCGAGGGCATGAAGAAGGCCTCGCCGATCATCCTCGAGCCGATCATGGACGTGGAGGTGACGACTCCGAACGACCATGTCGGCGACGTGGTGGGCGACCTCAACCGCCGCCGCGGCATGATCCAGACCCAGGAAAGTGCGGGTTCCACCGTCATGGTGCGCGCGCATGTTCCGTTGAAGGAGATGTTCGGCTACATTTCCGACCTGCGCAGCATGACGAAGGGGCGGGCTTCGTTCACCATGCAGTTCCATCACTACGATCCCGTGCCGCGGAATATCGCGGACGAGATCATGGCGAAGAGCGCGTGACGGCAGCCGCTTTCAGCGGAGGCCACGGCGTGATTGCACGGGGGGCAAACACCGGGCGGTTCGCCGCCGGGGTGCGGGCCTAGAATGGAAGCTCCGCGCCTGCATTGGCGGCGCGGAAGGTCGGCCCCGGAAACGGGGACGATTGAGTGGGTTGGAGTGGACGACGCGGGCGACCCCATCGCCCGCGTCGTCCGGCTCCCGGGCCCCATCAGCGAGGGCTGGCGGGTCTATCCCGCGGTTGCGCTCGACGACGAGGCGCGGCTGATCGAACTGCGCCCCAAGCCGCCGGGCGGCGAGGGCTGGCTCGCCTGCGTCGGCGGCCAGGTGGTCGGCCGCGCGGCTTTCCCCATGGCGGCCGTGCGGACGGCGGAGGCGGCGCTGAGCGCGGCCTGATCCCCGCTACTCCTTCACGCCCCCCGCGGTGAGGCCGCGCACCAAGTAGCGGCGCGTGAGCAGGGTGAAGGCCAGCACCGGCAGCAGCACCAGCACGCCGGCGGCGGCGATCTTGCCCCACTCCCAGCCCGCGTACTGCATGAAGTTCACGATCGCGACCGGCGCCGTCAT
>JAJXZO010000062.1 GCA_021780035.1 Pseudomonadota bacterium | reverse complement strand
CCTACCGCTGGCTGAGGCCGCAGGCGATGCGGGTGATGGCGGAAGCGCACGGCCCGACGCTCGAGGAGAGGGGCACGCACCCGCGCGACCCGCTGCGGCGGATCTATCTCGGGCTGTTCCGGCCGCTGGTGTTCAGCCGGGGCAAGCGGCGGTGGTTCCTGTTCGTCGTGTTCCTGCTGTTGTGCGCGGCGATGGTGCAGCCGGCGTGGCAGTTCATCCGCCCGCAGGGCGTGACCGGGCCGCTCTCCACCTTCGGCGTGGCACTGAAGATGCTGCCCGACGACAATGTGGACACCATGCTGGTGCAGGTCGATACGCCCGCCGGCACGGCACTCGAAGAGACCGCGCGCGTGGCCGGGGCGGTGGCGGCGGTGATCGGGCAGAACCGCTACGTCACCAACTACCAGACCTTCCTGGGCGAGGCGGCACCCGAGGACTTCGCCGCCCTGGTGCGCGGCGACGCGGCGCTGGCCGGCACCGACTTCGCACAGATCCGCGTCAACCTGATCAGCAAGCACGACCGCAACGTCGGCTCGCACGCGATCGCCCAGGACCTCGGCGCGGCGCTGGCGCCGGTGGAGAAGGAGTTCCCCGGCGCGCGCATCAAGATCCGCGAATCGCCGCCCGGCCCGCCGGTGCGCTCGCAGATGATGTCGGCGCTCTACGGGCCGGACTACCGGGTGCTGCGGGCGATGGCCGAGACCATCCGCACGAAATTCTATCCGCGCGTGTGGGGGATGGCGAACATCGACGATTCGGTGTGGCAGCCGAAGGAGGAGTGGCGCGTCGTGGTGAACCCGCGCGCCGCAGCGCTGGCGGGCTTCGATCCCGCGCAGGCGGCGCGGGCGGTGGCGGCCTATTTCGCCGGCGACACGGTGGGCGCGCTGCACGTGGCCGACGCGCGCGAGCCGGTGCCCATCATCCTGCGCCTGCCGCGCCGCGACCGCTCCGGCGCGGACGAGCTGGAAAGTGTGTACCTGCCGAACGCGCAAGGGAAGCTCGTGGCGCTCTCCTCCTTCACAAGCTGGCGGCGCGTGGCCGCCGAGCAGCCAATCTACACCCGCGACCAGCACCCGGTGGCCTACGTGGTCGGTCACATGCTGCACTCGAGCCCGGCCTACGGCGTGATCGCGCTGACGAAATGGCTCTCCGGCTACCAGGTAGTGCCGGGGCAGGACCTCGCTGTGGGCAACCTCGGCTTCGTGCCGGCGCAGCCCGACGACGTGAGCGGCTACAGCCTGTTCTGGCTCGGCGAGATGCGGCTCACGCTCGACGTGTTCCGCGACCTCGGCGCCGCCTTCATCGTCGCGCTGCTGCTGATCTACCTGCTGCTGGTGGCCTACTACCGCTCGTTCCTGATGCCGATGCTGGTGATGGTGCCGATTCCGCTGACCATGGTGGGCGTGTTCCCCGGCCACTGGGCGATGGCGCAGCCGTTCACCGCCACCTCGATGATCGGCGTCATCGTGCTGGCCGGCATCGTCGTGCGCAATTCGCTGCTGCTGATCGACTTCACCATCGCCCGCCGCCACGAGGGCCTCGCGCTCGCCGACGCGGTGATCGAGGCGGGCGCGGTGCGGCTCAGGCCCATTCTGCTCACCGCGCTCGCGGTGATCCTCGGCTCGGCGGCGATGGTGACCGACCCGGTGTTCGGCGGGCTGGCCATCTCGCTGATGTTCGGCGCCTTCGCCTCGACGACGCTGACGCTGTTCGTCATCCCGCTGGTGTACTACTGTTGGCAGGAGTGGCGCGGGCGCCACCACCACCGGACCCGGATGTAGGAAGGGCGCGGCGCCCGAAGCGCGGAACGCCGCCGCCTGTCTTCAGGCCGCCAGCACCTCGGCGGGGTCGCGGCAGGGAAGCCCGAGCGCCGAGGCCACCGCCGGATGCGTCACCGCGCCTTCGTGGATGTTGAGCCCGGCGCGCAGGTGCGCGTCCTCGCGCATCGCCTGCCGCCAGCCCTTCTGGGCGAGGGCGAGGACGAACGGCAGGGTGGCGTTGCCCAGCGCGAGCGTGGAGGTGCGGGCCACCGCCCCCGGCATGTTGGTGACGCAGTAGTGGACCACGCCCTCGTCGACGTAGGTGGGGTCGGCGTGGGTGGTGGGACGGCTGGTTTCGCAGCAGCCGCCCTGGTCGATGGCGATGTCGACGATCACCGAGCCGGGGCGCATCCGCCGCACCATCTCCCGCGTCACCAGCCGGGGCGTCGTCGCGCCCGGCACCAGCACGGCGCCGATGACGAGATCGGCCTCGTGCACGGCGCCCTCGATGGCGTGGGTGGTGGCGAACAGCGTGTGCAGTTCGCTGCGGAACTGCTGCTCCAGTTCACGCAGCCGGGGCAGCGACTTGTCGATGACGGTGACGGTGGCGCCGAAGCCCACCGCCATGGTGGCGGCGTTGGTGCCGGCCACGCCTCCGCCCAGGATCACCACGCGCCCGGCCGGCACCCCCGGCACGCCGCCGAGCAGAATGCCGGCGCCGCCCTGCTCGCGCTCCAGGCAGTGGGCGCCGACCTGCACGCTCATGCGTCCCGCCACCTCGCTCATCGGCGCGAGCAGCGGCAGGCTGCCGCGCGAGTCGGTGACCGTCTCGTAGGCGACACAGGTGGCGCCCGACGCCAGCAGCCCTTGCGTCTGCGCACGGTCGGCGGCGAGGTGCAGGTAGGTGAATAGCACCTGGCCGGGGCGCAGGCTGGCGATTTCCTCCGGCTGCGGCTCCTTCACCTTCACCACCAGTTCCGCTTCGGCGAACACCGTCTCCGGCGCGGTGGCGACGGTGGCGCCGGCCGCGCGATAGGCGCCGTCGGCGAAGCCGATCGCCGCGCCCGCGCCCTGCTGCACCATCACCTGATGACCGCGCGCGACCAGTTCGTGCACGGCGGCGGGGGTGAGCCCCACGCGGTATTCGTGCGTCTTGATTTCCTTCGGAACGCCGATGCGCATCCGTTTCGCTCCCGTTGGCAATGCCGCCCGGGCGGGCGGCGACTGATGGCGGAACCATAGCACCCGGGCCGGGCCGCCCAAAGCGCGGCCGCTTTCCGATGCCCTTGACCCGCGGCCGGGCAGGCTCCTTATGTTCGCCATGAGCAGCACCGACGATCCCGCGCCCCTGGAGCGCAGCAGCCTCGATCTCGACATCACCGGCATGACCTGCGCCTCCTGCGTGGCGCGGGTGGAGAAGGCGCTGAAGCGCGTGCCGGGCGTGCTCGGCGCCGAGGTGAACCTCGCCACCAACCGCGCCCGCGTGGTGTGCGTGCCGGAACAGGCGGGAGAGGAGGTGCTGGCGGCCGCCGTGCGCAAGGCCGGGTTCGACGCCAAGCCGGCGAGCGGGAAGATCGGCGCGCGCGCGCCCGAGGAGGAAAAGCGGGAACGGCTGCGCCTGCTCGCTGCCGCCGTGCTTTCCGCGCCGCTGCTGCTCGGCATGGCGGCGCACGCCATGGGCCTGCCGTGGATGCTGCCGGGCTGGGCACAGGTGTCTCTCGCCTCGGTGGTGCAGTTCTGGCTTGGCTGGCGGTTCTATGTGGCGGGCTACAAGGCGGTGCGCGCGTTCGCCGGCAACATGGACCTGCTGGTGGCGCTGGGCACGTCGGCCGCCTGGGCGCTCTCCACCTGGAACCTGCTCACCGCCGCGTCGGGAACGGAGCCCGCGCTCTACTACGAATCCTCGGCGGTGCTGATCACCTTCATCCTGTTCGGAAAATGGCTGGAGAGCCGGGCGAAGGGGCAGACCGCGGCGGCGCTCGCCGCGCTCGCGGGCCTGCGCCCCGAGGAGGCGCGGCTTCGCACGCCGGAGGGCGAGCAGATGGTGCCGATCGCCCATGTGGTGGCGGGCGACCTCGTGGCGGTGCGCCCCGGCGAGCGGGTGCCGGTGGACGGGGTGATGCTGGAGGGCGCGGGCAGCGCCGACGAATCGATGCTGACCGGCGAGAGCCTGCCGGTGGAGAAGAACGCGGGCGACAAGATGATCGCTGGCTCGATCCTGGCCGACGGTGCTGCCCTGCTGCGGGCCACCGCCGTCGGCGCCGAGACGGTGTTGGCGCAGATCGTGCGGCTGGTGGAGAACGCCCAGGCCTCGAAGCCGCCGATCCAGCGGCAGGTGGACCGCGTCAGCGCCGTGTTCGTGCCCGCCGTGCTGGTGGCCGCCCTGGCAACCGGCATCGGTTGGGGAGTGCTCGGCGGCAACAGCACGGAGGCGGTGCTGAATGCCGTGGCGGTGCTGGTGATCGCCTGCCCCTGCGCGCTCGGCCTAGCCACCCCCACCGCCATCATGGCCGGCACCGGGGCGGCGGCGAAGAGCGGCATCCTGATCCGCGACGCCGCCGCGCTGGAGCGCGCGCAGGGGGTGAACACCGTGGTGTTCGACAAGACCGGCACGCTGACGCTGGGGAAGCCGGAACTGCTCGCCGTGGTGGCAGCCGAAGGGCAGACGGAGGCCGGCGCGCTGGCGGCGGCGGCGGCGTTGCAGGCGCACAGCGAACATCCGCTGGCCGAGGCGGTGCGAAGCCGCGCGGGCGCGGGCGTGCCGGCGGCGGCGGAGTTCACCGCGCTTC
>JAJXZO010000008.1 GCA_021780035.1 Pseudomonadota bacterium | reverse complement strand
TGTCGCAGGCCGCGCGCCGCGCGCCGCCGCCGCCCGGGCGCGGCGCTGTTGCGGCGGCGGAAGCAGCGGACTAGCCTGACCGCCTGGAAGGACATCTGTCCGATATTCCAGACAGCGGGCCGGCGCCGCCGTTCCCGCCGCAGCATTGCAGAGCGAGGCCAACACATGAGCATCACCCGCCACGGCGTGCCGGCGAAGTCCGGCTCCCTCCCCTTCGCCCGCGCCGTCGAGGCCGACGGCTGGCTTTACGTCTCCGGACAGACGCCGATGGAGAACGGCGAACTCGTCGCCGGCAGCATCACCACGCAGGCGCACAAGGCGATCGGCAACCTGCTCGCCATCCTGCAAGAGGCGGGCTACGGCGCGGCCGATGTCGTGCGCTGCGGCGTCTGGCTGGCCGACGCGCGCGACTTCGCCGCCTTCAACGCCGTGTTCCGCCACTATTTCGGCCAGAACCCGCCGGCACGCTCCTGCGTCGTTTCGCCGATGGTGGTGGACTGCAAGGTGGAAGTCGACTGCGTCGCCTGGCGCGCCCGAAGCTGAACCCGTGTCGGCCGTCGTCCCCGGCCCCGGCCCGCGCCTGCCGGGCGCTTGACGCGTGCCGCCCTTGAAGTCACGGTGGCCGCGTTATCACACGGCGGGCGGCGCGGCAGGTCCCTCTGGAATGCGCCGCCGCGGCCACCATGTTCCACCTATGTGGAAATCTCCTCGAACGGCAAGGGAAACATGAAATGTCGCGTTCCGCGCAATCCTTCGAGTCCGATTGTCATGAAATACTTCCCGTCGCGCGTGCTGAGACATCGAGGGCCGGCAAGCTGCTTCGCGGCTGCGCCGTGGCCGCCGCTCTCGTCGCCGCCGGCGCGCTTGCCGCCGGCCCGTTGCTGATGCCGGTCGCCGCGTTCGCCGCCGGTGGCGGTGGCGGCGGTGGCGGTGGCGGTGGCGGTGGCGGCGGTAACGGCGGAGGCAACGGCGGCGGTAACGGCGGCGGTAACGGCGGAGGCAACGGCGGCGGTAACGGCGGAGGCAACGGCGGCGGTAACGGTGGAGGCAACGGCGGCGGTCACGGCGGCGGCAACGGCGGAGGCAACGGCGGCGTTGGCTCGGCCGAGACGCACGGCGGAGGCCACGGCGTCGGTGGCGGCACCGCCTCTTCCCTGGGAAGCGGCCATGCCGCGGCCTCCGCTTCGCATGGACAACTCGCCGCGGCCATGGGCTCCCTGAACGCGGCGCACGCTTCCACGACCGCCCTTGCCCACGCGTCGCCCACGTCGATGGTCGGCCACATCGCCACCTACGACCAAGCCATGCTGGCGGCACTGGGGATGCCACAGACGACGGCAACGCAAATCGCCGTGCGCAATGCGGCAATCGCAACAGCCAGGACGCAACTCGCCGCCAGCACCAACAAGAGCCTGACGGCGTCGGTGATCGCGAACGTGGACAACATGCTCGGCCTGCCGGCGAGCGACCCCACTCTCGGCACCACCCCGTAGCCGACCGGGTTCTTCGACACGACGGAAAAGGGCGCCGCCCGCCGGGCGGCGCCCGCGTGTCACGTCAGGCGCGGGGATGTTCGCCGGCCCGGCATACGTCCGGGCCGGTTTGGTCTACTTTTGGCCCGCACCGTGGGAGACGGCGTTGAGCCTCCCGCCAACCCCATGCGGGCCCGCCACCGCCCCGCCGCGAACGAGTCCGCGCTCGGCCCCGCCCTTGTTGGCGTGACCGGGCAGCGCCTGCAGCGGTTTCCCTCCACGCCCCCACTTCACGGCGTGATGCGTACCTTGGCCCTGGCCGTATATGGCCGGACCGGGACCGCCGCCGCGCGCCTCGGCACGGGTGGCCAGCAGGCTGCCGCCGACGAACATTGCCAGCGCCACGAGCAACAGCTTCATGCCCTTCATTTTCCGAACCCTCCTCGGCGACTCTCCGGGAGCCGCCACGCCGGTCAAGCTTTCATCGGCCTCTGTCGAAATGATGGCCTTTTGCGTTCAACAAAACGGTACCGCGCCGCATGCCGGGCGCGGCGGAGCGGCACCAGCCACCTCCGCCTCCGCCTCCGCCATCCTCGCGGCAGGCGGCGGAGCTCGTTACAGTTTGTATATTTTGTGCATCCGGTCGTTATTTTGCCTTGCGTGATATCGCTACAAATATTTTGGCATGCCCTCGAACAGACTCTATGCTAGTTCAATCAAGAAAACGAGTTTCACGAAAATGTGAACGAGGTGTCCGGCGTTTGGCTCGTGTTCGGTGCCAACGCGTGCCTAAATCTCACATGCAAATATAAGCAGATAGCCTGATCGTTCGGCCGTCGGCAGTATCCGGGGGGTATGGATGGTCGTCACGTGCCCGGGGACCAGGAACAGCGGCTTGATCCCCACTACACTTGCGTCATCGGCCACGTCGGTCAGGCGGCGTCGCAGTCGCTCCGCGGCGGGCGTGCTCGTCGCGGCACTCCTCCTCTCGGTGCCGGCCGAGGCCCAGGTGCCTCCCGCTCAGGTCCAGCCCCCGCCGCCGAGCTCGCCGATCCCGCGCGCGCTGCCGCCCCCGCCCCCTGGCCTGCCGGCCGTGGCCCAGCCCGCGCTGCCGGCCCGCTCCGGCCCATCGCTTCCGAGCGGGCCGGTGGCCGTCCGCGCGGTCGATGTCGAGGGCGTCACGGTATATCCGCCCGGCGCCTTCGCCACCCTCACCGCTGGGCTGGTCGGCCCCGTGGTGCCGCCCGGGCGCATCGAGGCCGCGCGCGCCGCCATGCAGCAGCGCTACCGTGCCGGCGGCTATGTGCTCAGTTCCGTCGCCGTCGCCTTCGACGCCGCAACCGGCCGGCTGCGCTTCATCGTCGCCGAGGGCCGCATCGCCGCCGTCAAGCTTGACGGCGACATCGGCCCGGCCGCCACGCAGGTGTTGCGCTTCCTCAACCACCTTACCGAGCCGAAGGCGATCGATTCCGCCACGCTGGAACGCTACCTGATCCTCGCCGGGCAGGTGCCCGGCGTCACCGTGCACCCGACGCTGCAACCCTCCGCCGACGAACCCGGCGCGTTGACGCTGGTGGCCCAGGTGGCGCGCCAGCCGGTCTCCGCCGAACTCGCCGCCGACAACCGCGCCTGGGTGAACACCGGCGCGATCGAGGGCGTGGTCACCGCCAGCCTGAACAGCTTCACCGAGTTCGGGGAAAGAACCGACGTCAGCGTCTATCATGCGTTTCCCAACAGCGAGAGCTACGCCCAGGGCAGCTTCGAAGTCTTCCTCGGCAGCTCTGGCCTCAAACTGCGCCTGTATGGCGGCGCCGGCAGGGTGACCCCGACCGGCTATCTGCGCCACGAGAACTACGCGAGCGACATCAACTCCTTCGGCGCCAGGCTGTCCTATCCGCTGCTGCTGACGCGCCGGCAGACGCTCGACATCTTCCTCGCCGGCGACGCCACCGATGCCGTGGTCAACCTCGGCGTTCCCAATGCCACGCGCTTCAGTTCCGATTCCGTGCGGGCGACACGGATCGGGGCCACCTACGCCATTTCCGACGCGCTCCTCGGCGACGCCTTTCCGGCGGTCACCTCGGTCACGGCGCGTCTCTCGCACGGCCTGACCGCCTTCGGCTCCACCTCGAACCACTCCGCCACCGCGGCCCGTGCCGGCGAGGACTTCGGCTTCACCAAGTTCGACGCCCAGTTGAGCCGCACGCAGACGCTGTTCGAGCCCTGGCAGGGCGCCTCGGTGGCGTTCTTCGGCCAGATTTCCGCGCAGTACAGCGGCGATGTCCTGCCGCCGACCGAGGAGTTCTTCCTCGGCGGCCTGCAGTACGCGCGCGGCTACTACGCGGGCGAGGTCATCGGCGACAAGGCGCTGGCGACCACGGCGGAACTGCAGTTCAACACCGCCCTCAATCTCACGCCGCTCGGCCTCGCCTACGCAGTCCCGGTCCAGTTCTACGGCTTCTACGACTGGGGCGAGGTCTGGTCGAACGGCGCGAACACCCGCTCCTCCCATCTCAACTCGGTCGGCGGCGGGGCGCGCATGCACCTCACCCGCTGGGCCGAGGTGGATCTCGAAGGAGTGGCCCGCCTGAACCGCTATCCGTACGGCAACGGCGCCGGCGTATCGCCGCTCCGTGGGGAAGCGTTCTACTGGCAACTTCTTCTGCGCTACTGAGCCGCCGGCGTTCGCGGCCACCGGCAAGAGGGACCAGGGGAATGGCCGAATGACAGACGATCGCGAACCGAGAAATGGCCCGCCGGCCGAGGCAGACTCGCGCACGCGGCTGTTCATCTTCGGGCTGGCCGGGCTTGGCGCCGTCGTCCTGCTGGCAGCGATGACGGTGACGCTGACGCATCCGGCCGGCGCGCAGACCGTCCCCGGCTGCATCGGCAACGATTGCCGGCCGCCTCCCCCTCCTCCTCCTCCGCCGCCTCCTCCTCCTCCGCCTCCTCCACCGCCGCCGCCGCCTCCGCCCACGCCCACTCCCGTGCCGCCGCCGAAGTTCGAACCGGCCCTGCCCCGCGGCTCGGTGATCGGCGGCATAACGCCGGCCCTGCCCGGCACTCCGCCGGCATTGCCCGGCGTGCCGTCCCTGAACGTCACCATCGTGCCGATGCTGCCCCCGCCGCCGCACCGGCTCACCGATCCCGACGTCGTGCCGCCGAACATCGCGAACCTGGATTACTGACCATGCGCCCGCTGTTCACCGTCATCGCGCTGGCTTCGCTGCTCGCGGCCTGCACCCGCCCGCCGCCGGAAGCCTATGTCGCCGGCGCCGCCACGCACACGGGCGGCACCGCGGTGGGCAACGACAGCCGCGGCGAATCCTGCACCCTCTTCACCACCGCGGCGGGAACCGCCGACGTCTATTGCGCCGCGTGGCAGTTTCCCGCCGCGCGCATCCGCGATGGCGGCGCCGGCACCGCCGCCGACCTGAACGACCGGGCCGCGGCCGGCGCTTGGCGCGATGCCCTCGCCCTCCGCTACACCTGCTCGCCGCCCACCGGCACCTCCATCCTCGGTGGCGCGCCGGCGGTGCTGCTGCAATGCCGCGAGCGCGTCGGCGGCTGGCCGCACGTGGCGGTGGTCGCCGCCGTGGCCGGGCACATCTGGCAGGCGGATGGCATCCTGCCGGCGATGCCGGCAATCGAGCGCGGCATCGGCGTCCTGTCCGGCACAGCGGCGGCGTCCGGCGCGGCGATGTCCATCAACGCCGCCGACACCCTGCTGGCCAACCAGCTTGCGGCGCACGCCTTCGGCGCCGGCGACGTCGACCAGTACCAACGGCTGATGGCGCTCGGCGCGCGGGCCAACCTCGCCGAGAACTTCGCCGCCGCCGAAACCGCCTATCGCGCGGCACTGGCGCTGCAGCAGAGGGTGCTCGGCGCCGACGATCCCGACACCGTCACCCCCCTGATGCACCTGGCGCTGCAACTCTCCGACCAGGGGCGTTTCAGCGAGGCCGAGCCCCTGTTCCAGAAGGCGGAAGCGCTGGCGCCGCGCGCCTCGGACGCGGCCGCCGAAGCACGGCTCGAGCACTACCGCGGCCTGCACGAAATGAACCAGCGCCACTTCCGGCGCGCGCTCGCGCTGCTGCGGCGCGCCGAGGCGGGCTATGCGCGCCTGGTGCCGCCGGAAAGCCTCACCGCGCGCCCGGCCACCGGAACAAGCGGCCTGGTCGATCTGCCGAGCTACCGGTTGCTGGTGGACCCCACGGCCCAATCCGCCCTGATGGGATTGATCGAAACCCGGCGCTACCAGGCGATCGCGCTGCACCGGCTCGGCCGCGACAACGAAAGCGCCGCCGCCCTCGCCTCGGCCGAAACGCTCGCCCAGGCCAACCGCATGGTGGTGCCGCTGGTGGCCGCCCGTCTCGACCGCACCGCCGGCACCTTGGCCGGCGGCAGCGCCTTCGCGGCGCAGGCCGCCCTCTCCGCCTCACGCCAGAACTTCAACGCCGTATTGCCGGGTACCCGGCCGGTGGCGGAAACCATGCTGCTCCAGGCCGGAGACGCCGCCCGCGCCGGCGCGACCGACCGTGCCATCGCGCTCTGCGGCGAGGCAACCGCGCTTCTCCGCGACTTGCGCGCCGGCACCCGGCCGGCCCTGCTCGCGCCCTGCCTTGCCTCCTACGCCGCCGCGGCCGCGAAGGACTCCGGCCAAAGCCAGAAGCTGCTGGCCGAGATGTTCACCACGGCCGAACTGGCGCAGGGCACCGTCACCAGCCAGCAGATCGGCGAGGCCGCGGCACGGCTGGCCGCGCAGTCGCGCGACCCCCACGTCGCCGAGGCGATCCGCCGCCGCCAGGACGCGGCCGAGACCCTCGCTGATCTCTACCGCCAGCGCGACATCCTGGCCGAGCGCGCGCGGCCCGGCGGCGCCGCGGCGATGAACGGCCTCACCGACGTGGTGCGCGTCGACCCCGCCAAGCTCGACCACGACATCGCCGCCGCCCAGGCCGAACTGGCCGCCGCCGACGCGGCATTGCAGGTCGCGGCGCCGAACTACGGACAACTGGTGCAGCAAGTGGTGCCGGCCGCCGAAGTTCTGCGCGCGCTCGCCCCGGACGAGGCTTTCGTCGCCGTCACCCTCGCCGGGCAGGGCGGCTGGACCTTCGTCCTGCGCCATGGCCAGATCGCGGTGGCCCCGGTCACGGGCGGCACCCAGTCCGTCGCCGCGCTGGTCAACCGTATCCGTGCCAGCGTCGACCCCACGACAGGCGGACTGCCGTCGTTCGACGCCGCCGCGGCCGAGGCGCTCTACCGCGCCACCCTCGGCCCGCTCGCCCCGCAGATCGACGACGCCAGATCGCTGATCATCGCGCCCTCGGGGCCGCTGCTCGCCCTGCCCTTCGCGGTGCTGCTGACCGGCCCCACGAACCCCGCCGATCTCGCGCACGCTCCGTGGCTGGTGCGCCGGTTCGCCATCGCCCACGTCCCCTCGGCGGCCAACTTCGTGGCGCTGCGCAAGGCGGGCCGGTCGCAGGCGGCGCAGCCCTGGTTCGGCTTCGGCGGCTTCCGCCCGGTCACGCTCGCGCAGGCCGAGGCGACCTTCCCCGCCGCCGCCTGCCGGGACAGCGCCCGGCTGTTCGCGTCGCTGCCGCCGCTGCCGTTCACCCTGCGCGAACTCGATGCCGCGCGGAGCATCGTCGGCGGCTCTGCCTCCGACGAACTGCTCGGCAACGCCTTCACCGCCGACGCGGTGCTGCGCACGCCGCTCCGCGGCTACCGCATCCTGCATTTCGCCACGCACGCGCTGCTGCCGGCGGAATTGCGCTGCGAGAACCAACCCGCCATCGTCACCTCCGCGCCGCCGCGCGCGTCCACCGCTGCGGGCGCGCTGCTCACCGCGAACGAGGTGATCGGCCTGCACCTGAACGCCGATCTGGTGATCCTCTCCGCCTGCAATTCCGGCGGCCCCGGCGGCACCACCGGCGGCGAAAGCCTGTCCGGCCTCGCGCGGGCGTTCTTCTACTCCGGCGCCCGCGCCATGCTGGTGACGCACTGGTCGGTGAACGACCAGGCCTCGGCCTTCCTGATCGCCGACACGCTCCGGCACTGGCAGGCCGAACCGGCGGCGGGCCTCGCCGCGGCGCTGCGCGCGGCGCAACTCGACATGCTGAACGCCGCGGGCACGCAGATGCCGGCGGCGGTGGCCGATCCCTATTTCTGGGCGCCGTTCGCGCTGATCGGCGAGAGCGGCGCAACCAGGAGCCAGACGGCCGGACTGTAGGAGCGGTTCCGCTTCAGGCGCCTTCGCGCGGAAAGTTGTCGTTGCGTTTGAACAACTGCAACCCCTTCACCGGGAACCGTTGCGAAACCGATTGCGCCGTCCGCCTCGGGTCGCGCGCGGTCACCGCGAACAGCCCCGGCGCGTAGTCCACTGCCGCTGCCGCCAGCCCTTCCGCCCCGGCGGGCCAAAAGCCGATGGTGAAGACCACGCCGGCGATCTCCACCATCTCGTAGCCGCGCAGCGGCAGGTCGGCGAAGTAGGGGCTGGTCTCGGCCAGCGGCATCGGCATCTCCAGCCGCCGCTCCAGCGTGTCGCCGGGGCCCAGCAGGCGGGCCAGCGGAATCACCGGCAGCACCACGCGCCGGTCGGGCGGCAACGGCGCGATGAACTTGCCGACCACCGCGTCGCCTTTCGCCCCCAGCATCACCACCGCCGCCTGATCGTTGGCGCGTGCGGCACGACTCGCGGGATCGACGGAGGGCAGGGCGTCCATCACATACACGGCGGCCCTGCCCCGGTTGTGCAGGACGTAGGGAAACACCAGGGCGTTGCCGGCCCGGTTGGGCTGGCAGCTCAATCCGAGGTCGGTCGTGACCGTGCCGCTCATGCCTCCGTCTCCTCCGCCCGCGCGCGCTCGCGCCGGTAGGCGGCGACCGCTTCCTTCGCTGTCGCCTCGCCTTCTCCGCCCACGGGGCCAGCGGCTTCGTCGAGCAGGCCGAACAGCACGACGTCGCTGGCGGCCGACGCCGACGCCGCCGGATTCGGCCAGTCCGCCGGATCGAGCCTGACCGTGCGGTCCGTTCCTTCCCCGCCGCCGCCCGCCGCCGTCTCGATCCACGCGTTGGGCGGGTCCAGCCGCGCCGGCTTGTCGATGGTGACGACGCGCCCGGATTCCCGCACCCGCCGGAACAGCGCCCGCCCCGCATCCGTGGCGGCGATGCGCCGCAAATCGGCGAGCACCGCATCCACGAAGGCGGCGTCGAGGGGTTCGATGCGCAACCGTGCCTTTCCGTCCCGCATGGTTCCCCCGCGCCCTACCGGTCCCCGCAAAGTTCATCGAGATCGACGCAGATCTTGTTCTCCCCGTCCAGCGTGCATCCGGGCCCGTGCACCGCGGGCACCGCGTGGCTTCGCCGCGCGCCGCCGCCCCCGGCCCGGTGCTGCTCAAGCCAGTTCGGCGGCTCACCGGGATCGGCGCGGGTGGCGTCGGCGACGTCGGTGATGGAAAGATCCTGCGCCTGGTCGGCCGATCCGTTGCACTGCTGGTAGATCATCGGCCCGTCGATGTACACGCCGGCCGGATTCATCACGATGGTGCTGCCACCCACCTTCAGCGTCATCTTGCAGCCCGCCTCGATGACGACGGCGTCCGCGTTCAGGCTGAGCGCGCCGCCTACCACGGCGAGCCAGTTCGACTTCAGGTCGAACTGCGTGTCGCCCTTGACCGACAACTGGTACTGCTTGTCCGCCATTTCGTAGCGGCAGCCGCCGATGTGCAGGTCGTACTCCCCGGCGACGGTATGGAAGTTCGCGCCGCCGAAAGGCTTGCCGCTCTTGTCCTTCCCCTCGGTCACCGCGATGTGGCGGTTGCCGTGGGTGGTCGCATACGTCGAATTCAACGCGGTGACGTCGAGCCTCCCCTGCGAGCGCAGCAGCGTCTGCACCTGGTCGAACTCGGAGGTGTCGTCGAAGCGCAGCATGTGGAAGCCGGTCTGCTCCCCCGGCGGCAGGATGCGCGTGCGGATGCCGGTCCGCGTGAAGGTGCCGGTGGTGGGCTTCACCAGGTCGTCCGCCGTCAGCGACGTGCCCTCGCTGCCGGGACTGGCGAAGGCGAGATTCGGCGGTCCCCGATCGGCGTTGTAGACGCGCCCGGTGATGATCGGGCGGTCGGGATCGCCGTCGAGGAATTCCACCACCACCTCGTCGCCGATGCGGGGCAGGAACTGGCTGCCGTAGCCCTGCCCCGCCCAGCCCTGCGACACCCGCACCCAGCAGGCCGGATTGTCGTCGGCGAACACGTACCCCTCCGGCGCCCACGGAAAGCGCACCCGCACGCGGCCAAGCCGGTCGGCATAGACGACGCGCTTCGCGTCGTTGATGCCGGGCACCGGCTCGGGTCCGATAACGGTGGCCAGGTGCGGCCCGTACGCGATCGGCCGGCTCGCCGCCGGCAGCGGCATCGGCAGCGCGTCCCCCTCCAGGGGCAGGGCGGTGAAGTTGAAGGCGCAGTCGTTCTTGCCCTTGTCGAAAATCTTCTTGATCGTGTCCGCAATGTCGGGCAGCGCCGGAATGAGCGACTCCAGCGACGCCACCAGGCCGCCGCTCAGCTGCGAATATTCCTTGATGCCGGCGGCCACCACCTGCAACGGCACCGAAACGGCCTGTGTGCCGCTGAACGGCCCGAACAGGTTGGCGATGATCGACACCGGATCGAGCGACTTGTAGCCCATCTCGAACGCGGAAACCTGCACCGACGTGAGCACATAACCCGTGCCGGCCAGCCCCTCCTTCGGCGGATTGACCGTCCTGTCGAAGGTGATGCGGAAGAACGACCCGGGAATGAAGGTCGGGTTCCGGCAGACCCCGCTGATGCTGAACACCAGCGCCTCCTTCTCCAGCATGCGCAGGGAGGCATAGCCGTGGGCGTCCTGGTAGTGCTGCGCCGGCCCGCCCGCGTCCGCCCGATGTTCCTCCACCAGAACGGGCGCGGGGAACAGGGAGCGCTGGAAGCGCTGCGTGTCGCCGGCGGACAGGTTGTAGCGGTCGAGCGCAGCCGCGCCGCCTTCCACCGGTTTCGTCGGCGCCAGCGGATTGAAGTTGCCCACCTTCGTGCCGGAGAACACCGGCGTCGCGCCGCGACGGAAATCCGAGATGGTGATGAACGCGTCAGAAAACGCGTCGAAGGCGGGCGGATCCTGCGTGAGCCACACGTTGGGCCGGAGGCACGCCGTCGGCGCGAAGGTGCCCAGCGAGCGGGACAACACCATGGTGTCGTTGTCCGCATCGAACTTCGCATCGCCGTTTGGGTGGCCGAAGAAGTACCAGATGCCGTACTCCGCCATCAGCCGGGAGACGAAGTTGAAGCTGCTCTCCCCGAACTGCACGCAGTATTCCAGAATCGGAAAGGCATTCGGGTCGGCCTTCTGCTCCTTTTCGAGATTGCTGAAATCCACGCGGTCGAAATCGAGGTTCGGAAACCCGAACAGGGCCTGCTTGATGATGTCGATGACGTTGAGGTTCTCGAACACCCGGAAGCGCACCTCGTAGTCCATCATCGCGAAAGCCGGCACGATGCGGGCGGTGTACTTGACGAAGAAATCCTGCTCGCGCACGTCCACCTTGTTGTCGGGGTCGCGCCGCGTGAAGCTGGCGATCACCCCCCGCCGGCACACGTAGGGCGGATCGTTGCCGGCGTATTTGAAGAACAGCGTTGCCGGCGTGTTCAGCATCGTCCTGGGGTCGATCTCGGGCTTGGTCGAATCCCGGTACAACGTCGCGTCGTAGTAGAACGGCATGGAGACGCCCTCCTTGCCGTCCACCTTCACCAGCAGCAGCGCATCGCCCTTGCCGCCCTTCTCCAGCGTGTCGAGCACCGTCTCGATCTTCAGGAACTTGCCGTCCTGGGTGTCGTCGTCATGGATCGACATGCTGGTGTCGCGCCCCCCACGCTGTGCCGCCGATGGAAAAGCTCAGGGTATTTCGGTGGTCTCCTCGCCCGGCCAGGCCACCGTGATGACCCCGCCCCACACGCACGTCAGCGTCGAGATGTCGTCGAGTGCCGGCTGGTTCGCGATCAGCACCGTGGGAGCGCCGGGCACCCATGGCGCGGGCGTGTTGGGAATGCAGGGCTGCGGCGTCGGCACGCCCATCGCCGCCGCCGTCGCCGCCGCCACCTGCGGGTTGCCGGGACAGGTGCACATGCCGAACGGCTGGATGTTCACCAGCGGCACGTGATCCTGGATGTTGGCCGCGTTCTGCTGGGTATTTTTCACCCGGTTCACCGGCGTCACGGCAAGGACCGACGGCCCGATACCGAACGAGCACTGCAACTGGGCGCCGGCAACGACCTGGAACGGCATTGGGGTCCTGCCTCGAACGGGTCTCCGTCCCCGCGAATCTGGGCGCGACGGCTGGCCTTGGCAAGCGAATCCGCCTCGCCGGTCTCCGCCGGCGACGCCGTTCAATCACCTTTCTGTGAAAGTCTGGCGACGCCGCAACGATCGCCGGCACACGCCGGGGATGATGCGTTTTCCAGTCGTAATCGGCACGGATGTGCTACCGTGCGACGAACGATGGGGAAGCGAGCGGGCGATGCCACCGCCCCGCCGCTGTCGTGCGAATGACGCTCTCGCTCACCGTGCTGCGCTGCCCCGATCATGTCACGCCGCAGACGCGGATCGTGCAGGGGGGCGAGTTCAGCCTCGGGCGCGGCACCGACAACGACTGGGTGCTGCCCGATCCCGGCCGCGAGTTGTCGAAGCGGCATTGCGTGCTGGCCTTCCGCTCCGGCGGCTGGGTCGTGCTCGACCAAAGCACCAACGGCACCTTCGTCAACTGGGACACCGATCCCGTCGGCCGCGATCGCCCCCGGCCGCTGAACGACGGTGACCGCATCCGACTCGGCCCTTACGAAATCGAGGTGCGGGTCGAAGCCGAACAGGCGCCGCTGACCGAACCGTTCGGCGGCGCGGCATCGTCGCTCGATCCCTTCGCCGGCGACGCCCGGATCGGCGAGGCGCCGGTCTCCGCGATGCCATTCGGCATCGATCAGGCTCCGCCGCATGGCGACCCTTTTGCCGGACTGGTGCAGCCCGACCACACGCCGGCGGTGGGCGACGCCTACCGGCCCCCGGCGGTGCAGAGCCCACTGCTGCCCGAGGACTGGGACAGCGACATCACCCCATCGCCATCGCCGCCGCCATCGCCGCCATCGCCGCCTCCGCCGGTAGCGGTTCCGGCGGCTGCCCCGCGGCCCCCCGCCGCCACGGCTGCGCCTTCGCGGGAATCCTCCGATCTGCTGGAGGCTTTCCTCGCCGGCACCGGCATGCCGGATGCGCGGCCCACCGACCCCGCGGCGGCGATGCACGAACTCGGCGCCGCCTTCCGCGCCCTGGTCGAGGGACTGCGCCAGGCCCTCATCGCCCGCGCCTCGATCAAGGAGGAGTTCCGCGTCACCCAGACGCAGATCCGCACCCGCGGCAACAATCCGCTGAAATTCTCCGCCGGCGACGACGATGCGCTGACCGCGCTGCTCGGTGCCGGACGGAAAACCGACATGGGACCCGCGGAGGCGGTGCGGGACGCGATGCGCGACATCCGCCGGCATGAACTCGCCACCACGGTGGCGATGCAAAGCGCGGTGCGCGCGGTGATGGCGCAACTCAGCCCGGAGAAGATCCGCGGCGAAGCCGGCGGCGGCGGCGTCGCCCTGGTGCCGCCGCTCCGCAAGGCCCGCTGGTGGGACACCTTCGAAGCCCTGCACGCGCGCACCACCGCCGCTCTCACCGACGATTTCGACAGTGTTTTCGGCCGAGCCTTCGCGCGTGCCTACGAGCAGGCACTGGCCGACCTTGCCCAGCGTGAGGACCGCTCATGACCTGGACCAACCGGGTGATCTGGCAGGAAGGCATGTTCCTGCGCGCCCAGCACTTCCAGCAGCAGGACCGCTACCTCGAGCATCTGGTCACCGGGCGCAACGCCGCCGCGCGGCCGTTCGCCTGGGGGGTCGGCGAGCTCGCAATCGACCGCAACCTGCTCGCCACCGGGCGTTTCGCGCTGGCCAGCGCCGCCGGCCTGTTCGAGGACGGCACCGAGTTCGAGCTGCCCGGCGAATGCGACCATCCGCCGCCGCTGGAACTGGGCGAAAACACCCGCAGCGCCCTGGTCTATCTCGCCACCCCGGTGCGCCAGCCCGGCGCGATGGAGATCAGCGCCGAAGGCATCGAGGCCCGCTACGCGCCGCAACCCTTCGAGGCCTACGACACCCACTCCGGCTCGCCGCAGCCGACGGAATTGCAGGTGGCGCGCCTCAGGCTCCGCTACCTGCTCGAAAGCGACGATCGTTCCGGTTATCTCACGATCGGCGTCGCCCGCGTGCTCGAGGTCACCGCCGACCGCCGCGTGGTGCTCGACGACCGCTGGATCCCCCCAGCGCTGGTCTGCTCGTCCGCCCCGCCCCTGGCCGGCTTCGTCACCGAGCTTGCCGGCATGCTGAACCAGCGCGGCGAAGCGCTGGCGGCGCGTCTCAACGCACCGGGTGCGCGCGGCGTCGCCGAAGTCGCCGACTTCCTGTTCCTGCAATCGATCAACCGCTGGCAGAAGCTGCTGAGCCACTGGGCGGATTCGGGCAACGTCCACCCCGAGACGGCGTACTCGGTGCTGATCCAGATGGCCGGCGAGTTTGCCACCTTCACCGAGCCGAACCGCCGGCCGAACGCCTATCCCGCCTATCGCCACGAAGACCTGCAACGCAGCTTCGCGCCGGTGATCGCCGACCTCCGCCGCTCGCTGTCGGCGGTGATCGATCAGAACGCGGTGGCGATTCCGCTGCAGGAGCGGGGCCATGGCGTGCGCGTCGGACCCATCGTCGACCGCAACATCCTGCGCGCGTCGAGCTTCGTGCTCTCCGTGCAGGCCGACGTTCCCACCGAGGCGTTGCAGCGGCTGTTCCCGGCGCAGGTGAAGATCGGCGCCGTCGAACACATCCGCGAACTGGTGAACGTGGCGCTGCCCGGCATCGCGGTGCGGGCGCTGCCGGTGGCGCCGCGGCAGATCCCCTTCTACGCCGGCGCCTCCTACTTCGAACTCGACCGCAACAGCCCGCACTGGCAGCAGATGCAGTCCTCGGGCGGGTTCGCCATCCACGTATCCGGCAATTTTCCCAATCTGCACCTGGAACTTTGGGCAATTCGCGGGTAGCACATGAGCAACAACCCGTTCGCCGAACCGGACGACAACGAACGGACGGTCATCCGCCCCACTCCGGGCAGCCGCCCCCACGCCGGCGCGCCGGCAACCCCGGAACCGTCAGCCGCGGCCGCCGCGGCAACCCCGCGCGAGGGAGCCGAAAGTCTCAGCTTCGGCGCCACGCCGCTGGCCGCCGCCGCGGCGCCGCTGCTGCAACTGCTGGCGCGCCTTCGCAACACCGCGACGATGCCCGATCCCGCCGCGCTGCGCGGGCGCGCCATCGCCGAGATGCGCGCCTTCGAGCAGCGCTGCCGTGCCGCCTCGGTGCCCGCCGAGCAGTTGCGGGCGGCGCACTATGCGCTCTGCGCCAGCCTTGACGACGTGGCGCTGTCGACGCCCTGGGGCGCAAGCAGCGTGTGGAACGCGCAGTCGCTCGTCTCCACCTTCCACCAGGAGGTGCAGAGCGGCGAGCGCTTCTACGACCTGCTGACGCAGGTCTGCCAGCACCCCGGGCGGTTCCTGCCGGTCATCGAACTGATGTACCTCTGCCTGTCGCTGGGCTTCGCCGGCCGCTACCGGCTGTCTCCGCGCGGGCCGGCCGAGATCGAGCGCCTGCGCGAGGAAACCTACGCCCTCATCCTGCGCCAGCGCCCGGCCGCCGAGCGGGAGATTTCGCCGCGCTGGCGCGGCGTGAACGCCCCCTACCGCCCGGCGCGCATCACGGTGCCGCCGTGGGTGGCCGGCAGCGCCGTCGCCGCCCTGCTCGGCGCCTTCTTCGTCTGGTCGCTGCTGTCGCTGAACGCGGCGTCCGACCGCCTGTTCGAGCGCATGGCCGCCGCGCCGCCCCAACGCATGCCCGCAATCGTGCGCACGGCGCTGGCGCAGCCGGCCCCGCCGCCCGCGCCCATGCCCGAGCGCCTCGACACCTTCCTCAAGCCCGAAATCGACCAGGGGCTGGTGAGCGTGCTCGGCACCCACGCCGTGCCGATCGTGCGCATCCGCAACGAGGGGCTGTTCGCCAGCGGCAGCGCGGTGGTGCAGCCAGGCTTCGTTCATCTGCTGGAGCGCATCGGCGAGGCGCTGAAAACGGAAAAGGGCCCCGTGCAGGTCATCGGCTATACCGACAACCAGCCGATTCACACCGTGCAGTTCCCTTCCAACTTCGAGCTTTCCACAGCGCGGGCGAAGGCGGCGCGCGCCATCATCGTCCGCGCGCTCGGCGATCCCGCGCGTGTCACCGCCGAAGGGCGGGCCGACGCCGACCCGATCGCCAGCAACGCCACGCCGCAAGGCCGCGCCGAGAACCGCCGCATCGAGGTCGTCCTGCGGCGACAGGACGGAACGCCATGATGCCCGCCCTGCTTTCCCGCTGGCCGCTGTCCTTCGTCGGCACCGCCCTGCTTGCGGCGCTCGTATGGTTCCTCGGCCCGTTGCTGAGCTTCGCGCAAGGCCCGTGGCTGCGCGGCGGCGTCGTTCTGCTCATGCTGCTGGCCTGGGCCGGCGGCAACTGGCTGCTCGACCGGCGCCGCCGGCAGCGCGAAAAGGCGCTGGAAGCCGGCGTCGTCGCCGCCGACCCGGCGGAAAGTGCCGCCGCCGAGGAAGTGGCGGCGATGCGCGAGCGGCTGGCCACCGCGCTCGGCCTGCTGCGCCGGGCGCGCGGTACCCGCGGCTATCTCTACGAGCAGCCCTGGTACGCCATCATCGGCCCGCCCGGCGCCGGCAAGACCACGGCGCTGCTGAACGCCGGCCTGCAATTCCCGCTGGCGGCGGAACTCGGCCAGCAGCCGCTGGCGGGCGTCGGCGGCACCCGGCTCTGCGAGTGGATGTTCACCGACAACGCCGTGCTGATCGACACCGCCGGGCGCTACACGACGCAGGATTCGGCCGCCGCCGTCGACCGCGCCGGCTGGCAGTCCTTCCTCGATTTGCTCCGCCGCACGCGCAGCCGCCAGCCGCTGAACGGCGTGCTGGTGGCGATCGCCGTGTCCGACATCGCCGCCGCCCCGCGCGAGGAACGCCTCGCCCATGCGCGCGCGATCCGCCAGCGACTCAAGGAAATGGAGGAACGGCTCTCGGTGCGGCTGCCGGTCTACGCGCTGTTCACCAAGGCGGATCTCATCGCCGGATTCACCGAGTTCTTCGACGACCTCGACCGCGCGCAGCGCGCCCAGGTATGCGGCATGACCTTCCCGCTGGCGGCGGGGGGGTCCGGCGCCGTGGAACAGTTCGGACCGGAATTCGCCGCTTTGGTGGCGCGTGTCGAGGGACGCCTGCTCGAACGCATGCAGGCCGAGCGCAGCCCGGACCGCCGCGCCATGATCGCCGGCTTCCCGGCGCAGATCGCCAGCCTCGAGGCTCCGCTCGCGGAATTCCTGCGCGAGGCCTTCGGCGGCTCCCGCCTCGATCCGGCACCGATGCTGCGCGGTGTCTACCTCACCTCCGGCACGCAGGAGGGCTCGCCCATCGATCGGCTGGTCACCGCGCTGGCCCGCACCTTCGGCGTCGACCAGCAGCGGCCGCCAAGCCTGCGCCCGGAACGCGGCCGCAGCTATTTCCTGGAAAACCTGCTGAAGTCGGTGGTGTTCGGCGAGGCGATGCTGGTCTCCGACAAGCCCGGCGCGGCGCGGCGGCGCCTGCTGCTGCTTGGCGGCGCCTACGGGCTCGCCCTGCTGCTGCTGCTGGCCGGCGGCGGGGCGCTGTGGCAGGCGCGAAGCGGCACCAGTTCCACGATCGATGCCGCCGGCACCGCGCTCGCCACCTACACGAAGGCCGCCGCCCTGCTGCCGAACGACCCGGTGCGCGACGGCAACCTCGCGACCGTCGCCCCCTTGCTCGACCAGGCCAGGGCGCTGCCGGACGGATACGACCAGCCCCCGTCGCGCGGCTGGCTGCTCAGCCAGGACGCCAAGCTCCACACCGGCGCGCGCCTCGTCTACCGGCACGCGCTGGAACGCTTCCTGCTGCCGCGCATGCTGTGGCGACTGGAGCAGCAGATGCGCCAACGCTTCGGCCAGCCCGATTTTCTCTACGAGGCGACGCGCGTCTACCTGATGCTGGGCGGCGCCGGACCGATGGATGCGCCGCTGGTGCGCGCCTGGATGGAAGCGGACTGGCAGAGCCAGTGGCCAGGCGCCACCAACGCGCCGCTGCGCGCGGATCTGCTTCGCCATCTCGACGCGCTGCTCGGCTGGCCGTTGCCGGCGGTGGGGCTCGACCAGTCGCTGATCGCCGCCGCGCGCGCCACCTTCAGCCGCGTACCGCTGGCCAGCCGCGTCTATTCGCGCATCCGCGATTCGGCGGCGGCTCAGGCGCTGCCGCTGTGGCGCCCCGCCGATGCGCTCGGCGCCGCGGGAGTGCGCTTTTTCACCCGCGCCTCGCATCGCCCGCTGACCGATGGCATTCCTGGCTTCTACACCGTGGCCGGGCTTTACACCGTGCTGCTGCCGGCGCTCGGCACGGCTGCGAAGCAGGTGGCGGCCGAAAGCTGGGTGCTCGGCCCGCGCGCCACCATCCAGCCGTCCGCCGCGGAACTCGCCTCGCTCGAGCACGACGTGATCGCGCTCTACGAGCAGGACTACGCCCGCCAATGGGACGCGATGCTGGCCGATCTCGACCTCGCGCCGCTGGGCGACGCGCAGCAGGCGGCGCAGCGCCTCTACGTGCTCGCCTCGCCGCAGTCGCCGATGCGTGACCTGCTCGGCGCCATCGCGCGGCAGTTGACCCTGTCGCAGCCGCCGCCCGCGCCCGCCGGCGCCGCCGCGGCCAAGGCGGGAAAGAGCGCCGTGGAGGCGGCGGCCGGCGGGCAGGAGGCGCGCCTGCGCACTCTGCTCGGGGCGCAGGCGCCGGGCGCGCCCCAGGTTCCGCCGGGCAAGGAGATC
>JAJXZO010000184.1 GCA_021780035.1 Pseudomonadota bacterium | reverse complement strand
CAGTGCCGGTGCACGGGGCATCGACCAGCACCCGCTCGAAGCCGGCACGGTGGCGCTTGCTCCACTTGTCTCCGGGCACGATCAGGTGCCGCTCGGCGTTGTGCACGCCAGCCCGGCGCAGTCGCCGAACCGCGCCTTCGAGCCTGGGTGCGGAGACGTCGCAGGCGACGATGTGGCCGCGGTTCTGCATGGTCATGGCCAGCGCCAGCGTCTTGCCGCCGGCTCCGGCGCACCAGTCGGCCACGCGCATGCCGGGCGCGGCGCCGAGCAGGGCGGCGACCAGCTGGCTGCCCTCGTCCTGGATCTCCACCAGCCCCTCGCGGAAGGCGGCAGTGGCGGTCACCGGCTGCCTGCCCCTCGCCCGCAGTCCCCAGCGGGAAAGCGGCGTCGGCTCGGTGGCGATGCCCTGGGCGGCCAGAGCCTGCCGCGCCTGCTCGCGGTCGGTCTTCAGCAGGTTCGCGCGGAGATCGAGCGGCGCCTCGGCCGCCATCGCCTCGAGTTCGGCTTCGAGCCTCGGCCCGAGGGAGTCCCGCAGCACCGGCAGCAGCCAATCCGGCACTTCCAGGCGCACGGCGTCCGGCATCACCGGGTGGGCGAGCGTGTGCCCTTCGAGCCCCCGCAGCACGGCTTTCTCTCCGGCGTCGAGAGGCGCCGGGGCGAAGCGCAGGCCGCTGAACTCGCGCTCCAGGCTCGGCATCGACATCCCCGCCAGCAGCAGGGAGGCCGCGGCGAGCAGCCTCGGCGCCGGAGCGCCGCCGTGGCGGGCGAGCCACCATTCGAGGTGCCGACGGTTGCGCAGGATGGCCCAGGCGCGCTCGCCGACGGCGCGGCGATCCGAGCCGCCGATGTAGCGGCGTTCGCGGAAGAAGGCGTTGGCCACGGCGTCGGCCGGGCGGGCGGGGGCGGTCTCGATCGCCTCCAGCAGCGCCACCGCCGCGGCGATTCGCGCCGAAGGGGTCACGACGGCGGACCCGCCATCAGGTTTCCTGCCGGTAGTTCGGCGCCTCGCGGGTGATCGCCACGTCGTGGACGTGGCTTTCGCGCAAGCCCGCGCCGGTGACACGGCAGAAGCGGGCCTGCTTCTGCATGTCGGCGATGGTGGCGCTGCCGGTGTAGCCGAGCCCGGCGCGCAGCCCGCCTACCATCTGGTGCAGCACGCCGGAGACGGGGCCGCGGTACGGCACCCGCCCCTCGATGCCCTCGGGCACCAGCTTCAGCGAATCGGTGATGTCCTGCTGGAAGTAGCGGTCGGCGGAGCCGCGCGCCATGGCGCCGATGCTGCCCATGCCGCGGTAGGATTTGTAGGAGCGCCCCTGGTAGAGGAACACCTCGCCCGGCGTCTCGTCGGTGCCGGCGAGCACGCTGCCCATCATCACCGCGTCGGCGCCGGCGGCGATCGCCTTCACCACGTCGCCCGAGGTGCGGATGCCGCCGTCGGCGATCGCCGGCACCCCGTGGGCATGGCAGGCGGCGGCGGTTTCCAGGATGGCGCTGAACTGCGGCACGCCGACCCCGGCCACGACGCGGGTGGTGCAGATGCTGCCCGGCCCGATGCCGATCTTCACCGCGTCGGCGCCGGCCTCGATCAGCGCCAGCGCGCCTTCCGGGGTGGCGACGTTGCCGGCCACCACCTGCACCGCGTTCGAGGCGCGCTTGATGCGCGCGACCGCGGCCAGCACGCCGGCGGAATGGCCGTGCGCGGTGTCGATCACCACCACGTCTACCCCGGCCTCGATCAGCGCCTGCGCGCGGGCGTGCCCGTCCTCGCCGACACCGGTGGCCGCCGCGACCCGGAGCCGGCCAAGCTCGTCCTTGTTCGCCGCCGGGAAGGCCTGCGCCTTGTCCATGTCCTTCACGGTGATGAGGCCGATGCAGCGGTAGGCATCGTCCACCACCAGCAGCTTCTCGATGCGGTGGCGGTGCAGCAGCCGCCGCGCCTCCTCGCGGTCCACCTCGGCGCCGACGGTGACGAGATTCTCCCGCGTCATCAGTTCGTAGACCTTCACCGCCGGATCGGTGGCGAAGCGCACGTCGCGGTTGGTGAGGATGCCGACGAGGCGGCCGGTGTCGCGCTCCACCACCGGGATGCCGCTGATGTGGTAGTGGTCCATCAGCCCGCGCGCGTCGGCGAGCGTCTGGTCGGGGTGGATGGTGACGGGGTTCACCACCATGCCGGATTCGAACTTCTTCACCTGCCGCACCTGCGCCGCCTGCTCGGCCACGCTGAGGTTCTTGTGGATGACGCCGATGCCGCCGTGCTGGGCCATGGCGATGGCCATGGCGCTTTCCGTCACCGTGTCCATCGCCGAGGACACCAGCGGGATGGCAAGCGGGATGGTGCGCGTCAGCCGCGTGGCAGTGTCGGTGTTCGCCGGCAACACCTGCGAATAGGCCGGCACCAGCAGCACGTCGTCGAAGGCCAGCGCCTCGTCGATGCGCGAAGATGCCGCGACGCGCGCCGTGCCGGTGGGAGTGTCCTGGGGTGCCATGGCCGAAACCTTTCTGCGGACGCCAGCCGGGAGAGGGCCGGCAGGCTGCCGGTGCCCGGAGGCGCGACCTTGGCGGCCCCACATACTCGGCCGCGCCCCGCTCTGCAAGCAGGGGCGCCGGGAGCGGCCTTAGCGGGCGGGGCGGAAGCCGGTGGCCACCACGTAAAGCTCGCTGCTTTCCTTGCGGCTGGCGGGCGGCTTGGCGTGGTGCACGGCGGCGAACCGGGTCTTCAGCAGGGCGAGCAACTCCTGTTCGGTGCCGCCCTGGAACACCTTCGCCACGAACGCGCCGCCGGGGGCGAGCACGGCGATGGCGGCCTCCAGCGCGATCTCCGCCAGCGCGACGATGCGCAGATGGTCGGTGGCGCCATGTCCGGTGGTGTTGGGCGCCATGTCGGAGAGCACCACGTCGGCGGCGCCGCCGAGTTCCTGCACCAGCCGGGCGAGCATATCCGGCTCGCGGCAGTCGCCCTGGAGAAAGACGGCGCCGGGCATCGGCGTCATCGGCAGCAGGTCGATGCCGACCACGCGCGCGGCCCCGCGCTTCAGCGCCACCTGGCTCCAGCTTCCCGGGGCGGCGCCGAGGTCGAGCACGCGCGCGCCATTGCCGAGCAGGTGGTAGCGGTCGTCCAGGGCGATCAGCTTGAAGGCGGCGCGCGAACGCCAGCCTTCGGTCTTTGCCTGGGCGACGAACGGGTCGTTCAGCTGCCGGCGCAGCCAGCGCTGCGAGGCGGGGCTGCGGCCGGCGGCGGTGCGCAGCCGCACGCTCAGGTTGCGCTGCCCGCCGCGTCCGCCGGGTGGTGTGGCGCCGCTGTTGTCCGGCATGCTCAGCCCTCGCCCGCGCCGAAGCGCCCGTATTGCGGCGCCCGGTGGCCGCGGCGGCGGTCGCCGCGCATCAGGCGCAGCAGCATGCCTTCGCGCAGGCCGCGGTCAGCGACGACGATCTCAGGGATCGGCCACAGCGCCTGGATGGCGGCGAAGATGGCGCATCCCGGCAGCACGAAATCCGCGCGCTCCGGGCCGATGCAGGGGTGCGCGGCCATGCCGGAGCTGCCTAGAAGGCGCAGGTGGCGCACCGCGGCCGCGGCGGATTCCTGGGACAGAACCGTGCCGTCCACCGCCTGGCGGCTGTAGCGCGGCAGGTCGAGGGCGATGCCGGCCAAAGTGGTGACGGTGCCGGAGGTGCCGAGAAAGCGCACGCCGCCCTGGCTGATCTCGTGGCCGATGCAGTAGAGCCGCTCGAACGGGCTGAGCGCCTGCAGCACATGGTCCTGCATCGCCTCGAAGGCGCCGGCCTCGTCGCCCGTGCTGCCGAAGCGCTCGGCGAGCGTCACCACGCCGAGCGGCAGCGACAGCGTGCCGATCAGTTCCGGCCGGTCGGCCGGCGCGAGCCGCACCCAGGCGAACTCGGTGGAGCCGCCGCCGATGTCGAACAGCAGTGCCCGCCGCCCTCCCTGGCGCAGCAGCGGCAGGCAGCTTTCCATGGCGAGGTCGATTTCCTCGCGGGCGGAGATGACGGCGATCGGCAGGCCGGTTTCGCTGCGCACGCGGGAGAGGAACGCGTCGCCGTTGGCGGCGCGCCGGCAGGCCTCGGTGGCGATGGCGCGCACCGCGCGCACCGGGCGGCGGGCGATGCGGGCGGCGCAGCCGTGCAGGGCGGCCATCGCCCGATCCATGGCGTCGGCGCTGAGCAGGCCGGTCCGCTGCAATCCTTCGCCAAGGCGGACGATGCGGCTGTAGCTGTCGAGCACGCGGAAGCCCTTGCCGGCGGGCGTTCCCACCAGCAGGCGGCAGTTGTTGGTGCCAAGGTCGAGCGCCGCGAACGCCGGCAGCGCCGGCCGCGGCTCGGTCACGGCGTGGTGCTCGCCGTCGCTCAACAGTCGGGTCTCCGCGCAATCATGACCTGCCATTGTTCTCGGCTGGGGCTGGCGCTTCAAGCGCGAAATCGCCGGGGCGGGGCGGCGTGCCGGGAGGGCGGGGGTTTGACAAGGCACACGGGCGTCACTAGAAGCCCCCTGTCCTGCTGGGGGATCGTTCAATGGTAGGACAAACGACTCTGACTCGTTTTATCTAGGTTCGAATCCTAGTCCCCCAGCCA
>JAJXZO010000236.1 GCA_021780035.1 Pseudomonadota bacterium | reverse complement strand
GCGCCCGCGCGCCGGCCCCGACGCGGGCGCCGCAGCGCAGGAGGACAGCCGGCGGCTCCTCGGGAACGCGCACGCGCACCGCGCCACTCCCGCCGGCATGCCTGACCGCCGCCGCCCCCACCACGGGATGCAGGTGCATGTGCTTGTGCGCATCGACATGGGAAAGCGTGAGGCCGGAGTCGCGGAAGGCGGCGAACTGGGCCGCGATCTCGGCCTCCAGCTGCCGCCGCGCTTCGGGAAAGAAGAAGTAACGGAAGCCCATCGCCACCTGGTCGGAGGGAAACCGCCCGTCCCGCCCGAGCAGCAGCGGAATCCGCTCCGGCGGCAGCACCGCCGGCCCTTCCACCACGACGAGATGCAACCCCACCCGAAGCCCCGGATTGCGCCGCGCGCGCCGCACCGCGTCCGCGGCCGCGGCACCCGCCACCATCAGGCTCGCGCCGGAAAGCACGCCCTCGCGGTAGGCGCGCTCGATGCCCTCGTTCACTGCCTCGGAAAGGCCGAAGTCGTCGGCGATGAACAGCACCTCGCGTGCCATCGGCGGACTGCCGGCGGTGTTCTCAGGCCGCCGTGCGGTCGCGGTGGCGCTCGCGCAGGAACTGGAAGAACTCCACCCCCTCGCGCAGCCGGCGCTTCATCATCTGCGGGCTGGTCACCATCTCGCCGACGATGGAGGCGATCTTCGGCGCGCGGAAATAGAAGCGCCGGTAGAACTCCTCGACCGAATCGAAGATCTCCGTGTGGCTCAGGTGCGGGTAGTGCAGCGGCGCGATCTGCACGCCGTGCTCGTCCACCATCTCGGCGTGCGCCGCGTCCAGCCAGCCGTTCTCCACCGCCTGCCGGTAGAGGTGCGTCCCCGGATAGGGCGCGGCGAGCGAAACCTGCAGCGTGTGCGGGTTGATCTCCATCGCGTAGCGGATGGTCTCCTCGATGGTCTCCTTCGTCTCGCCCGGCAGGCCGAGGATGAAGGTGCCGTGGATCTTGATGCCGAGGTCGCGGCAGTCCCTGGTGAACTTCTTGGCGACCTCGATGCGCAGCCCCTTCTTGATGTTGTGCAGGATCTGCTGGTTGCCGCTCTCGTAGCCCACCAGCAGCAGCCTCAGCCCGTTGTCGGCCAGCACCTTCAGGGTTTCGCGCGGCACGTTCGCCTTGGCGTTGCACGACCAGCGGATGCCCATCCTGCCAAGCTCGCGGGCGATCGCCTCGGCGCGCGGCAGGTTGTCGGTGAAGGTGTCGTCGTCGAAGAACAGCTCCCGCACCTGCGGGAAATAGCTCTTGAGCAGCCGGACTTCCTCGATCACGTGCCCCGGGCTGCGCACGCGGTAGCGGTGCCCGCCCACCGTCTGCGGCCACAGGCAGAAGGTGCAGCGGCTCTTGCAGCCGCGCCCGGTGTAGAGCGACACGTAGGGGTGCATCAGGTAGCCGATGAAATAGTCCTCGATGCGCAGGTCGCGTTTGTACACCTCCGTCACGAACGGCAGGCTGTCCATGTCCTCGAGGATTTCCCGGTCCGGGTTGTGCACGACCCCGCCCGCGGCGTTCCGCCAGCTCAGCCCGTCGATGGCGGCGAGGTCGCGGCCCTCGGCCACCTCCTTGATGGTGAAGTCGAACTCGTTGCGGGCGACGAAATCGATGGGTTCGCCGGCGAGTAGGCTTTCCTCCGGCTGCACCGCCACCTTGGCGCCGACGAAGCCGATCTTGATGGAAGGGTTCGCGTCCTTGATGGCGCGGGCCACCTTCACGTCGGAGGCGAACGAGGGCGTGGAGGTATGGATGATGCAGAGATCGCGCTGCTTCGCCTCGGCCAGCACGGTGTCGAGACGGATGCCGGCGGGCGGGGCGTCGATCAGCCGGCTGCCGTCGATCAGCGCCGCCGGCTGCGCGAGCCAGGTGGGGAACCAGAAGCTGCGGATTTCCCGCTTCGCCTGGTAGCGCGAGCCGGCGCCCCCGTCGAAGCCGTCGAAGCTCGGCGGCTGCAGAAACAGCGTCTTCATCATCGCGACTGGTCCCCGGATGTCGTATGCCCGGCCGCCATCTGCCCGCCGGCGCCGTCTGATACTGAGTTGCGTCCGCCGCTGTCGAGGCCCGTGTGCAGCACGCGCCCCCGCCATTCGACACGGTTGCCGAGATAACTGGCACCGATGACCAGAAGGCTCAACATCTCGCGGCAGGGCAGCAGCCATACCGGCGCCGCCGCCGCGAGACCTTTCGCCGCCAGGCCGAGCTGCCGGTCGACCTCCTTCGCCAGCAAGGCGCGCACGGCCCAAGCGAGGAGGAAGAACCCCCAGGCCCAGCCGGCGCCGCCCGCGAGCGCCAGGGCGACGAGCGACCACGCCAGCGGGTACTGCAGCGCCGAGGCGGCGAAGGAAGCCGGCACCAGGGTGCGGATGGTCCGCGCCCAGCGCAGTTCGTGGCGGAACAGCGCGGCGAGGGTGGTCTCCGGCACCGTCGTCGCGCACACGCTGCGCGCAAGGCGGATGCGAAGCCCCCGGGCGCGGACAAGCTGGCCCAGGATGTTGTCGTCGGCGAGGTGATGCGCCAGCGCCTCGAAGCCGCCGACGGCGGCAAGCGTCTCGCGCCTGAGCGCCATGGTGGCGCCCAGCGCATCCTCGCGGCCGAGGGCGCGGGCCAGCAGCGCTCCGGGCAGGAAATACTGGCCGATCGCCAGCGCACCCAGGCGGGCGGCGAGCGAGCCGTCCGCCGGCAGTCCGGCATAGAGCGTGGTGACGAGGCCCGTTTGGGGTGCCGCGAACTCGGCGGCGATGCTTTGCAGGTAGTCGGGCTCCGTGTGCACGTCGCTGTCGCTGATCACCAGCAGGTCGTGCTTCGCCGCCGGCAGCATGTTGATCAGGTTGCCGACCTTGCCGTTCTCACCGTGCTCGGCGGCATCGGCCACCAGGGCGATGTCGCGGTCCGGGAACCGCGCCTGCAGCCGCTTGACCACCACCGCCGCCGGGTCGGACGCCTCGCCCACCCCGCACACCAGCTGGAATTCGGGGTAGGCCTGCGCGCAGACGCTTGCGAGAGCCTCCTCCAGCAAGGGTTCGCCACCGTGCAGCGGCTTCAGCACGGTTATCGGCGGAAGCGTCGCCGGGGCCGGCGCCGGTCGCCTCGCGGCAAACCGGCAGACGACAAGCCAGCCCGCCGCCGCCTGTGCAAGCCCAACCCCGCTAAGGGAAATTGTTGCAAAAACAAAAGCCTGCAGCACGCTACCCGGCTTTTCCGGCCGCCAGCCGCGCCACCTTCTGCCGCAGCGAAGCGATCAGCGGCGTGGCATCGCCGCCGCTCACCAGCGAGCGGAAGTCGGAGCGCTGCATCGCCACCCGGCTGATGGAGCCGTCGAGCAGCACGTCCACGATCTTCCAGGTCCCGTTCTCGTCGTGCACCACGTAGTCGAGCTTCACCTGCTTCCCGGAAGATTCGACGAGACGCGTGCGCACGATCTGGTCGGCGCCCGCCGGGCGCGTTCCCGGTTCGACATCGAAGCGCTCGCCGCCGAAGTCGTCGAAGTTGGCGACATAGCTCGCCACGGTGAACTCGGTGAACACCGCGAGCAGTTCCGTCTTCGTCGCCTGCGGAAAATCGGCGTAGGCGAGCCCCACCGAGCGCTCGAGGATCAGCGCGAGGTCGAAGGACGCCTCCGCCACCGGCGTGAACATCCTGGCGCGCTCGGCGAAGCTCGCGCTTTTGCCCGCCTTCATGATGGCGAGAAGGCCGGTATCGAGGGTCTCGACCGGTGCGGCGGGCGACGTGCCGACCGGCGCGGCGCCGGTGGCGCCGACCAGCGCGAGCAGCAGCACGCCGCGTCTGGAGATGGTGGTCATCGGGTTCCTGTTTTCAGCACCTGCGGCAGGGTTTGCAGCACAGCGGCGGCGATCTGCCCGCCGGAGAGCCCGGCGGCGGCATGCTGGCGGGTCTGGGTGTCGTGCTCGATGAAGCGGTCCGGCAGGGTCAGCGGGCGCACGCGGAGCCTGCCGTCGAGCAGCCCCTTCCACGCCAGATGGTGCATCACCGCCGCGCCGAAACCCCCGGCGTTGCCTTCCTCGATGGTGAACAGCACCTCGTGGTTGCGGGCGAGGCGTTCGATCAGGCCGGTATCGAGCGGCTTGGCGAAGCGCGCGTCCGCCACCGTGACGCCGACGCCCTGCCGCTCCAGCGTCTCGGCCGCCGCCAGCGCTTCCTTCAGCAGCGGACCCAGCACCAGGAAGGCCACACGCTCGCCCTGCCGCAGCACCCGGCCGCGCCCGATCGGCAGCACCTCGCCGCGGGCGGGCAGCGTCATCCCCCAGCCTTCTCCGCGCGGGTAGCGGAACGCGCTCGGGCCGTCGTCGATCGCCGCGGCGGTGGCCACCGCGTGCATCAGTTCCACCTCGTCGGCCGGAGCCATCAGCACGATTCCAGGCAGGCAGCCGAGATAAGCGAGATCGAAGGCCCCGGCGTGCGTCGCGCCGTCCGCCCCCACCAGTCCCGCCCGGTCCATGGCGAAGCGCACCGGCAGGTTCTGCAGCACCACGTCGTGCACAACCTGGTCGTAGGCCCGCTGCAGGAAGGTGGAGTAGATGGCGCAGAAGGGTTTCAGCCCCTCGGCCGCCAGCCCCGCGGCGAAAGTCACCGCGTGCTGCTCGGCGATGCCGACATCGAAGAACCGCTCCGGGAATTTTCCGGCGAACAGGTCGAGCCCCGTGCCCGAGGGCATCGCCGCGGTGATGCCGACAATCGCCTCGTCCGCCTCCGCCTCCGCCACCAGCGCGCGCGCGAACACCTTGGTGTAGCTCGGCGGTCCGGGCGGCGCCGCCACCTGCTCGCCGGTCTCCACGTCGAAGCGGCTCACCGCGTGCAGCTTGTCGGCGCTCTCCTCCGCCGGGGCGTAGCCCTTCCCCTTCTGGGTCACCACGTGCACCAGGATCGGACCCGCCTCCGCCTCCCGCACGTTGCGCAGCACCGGCAGCAGGTGGTCGAGGTTGTGACCGTCGATCGGGCCGACGTAGTAGAATCCCAGTTCCTCGAACAGCGTTCCGCCGGTGAGGATGCCGCGCGCGTATTCCTCGGCCCGCCGCGCGGTGCGCTCGAAGCCCCGCGGGAAGCGCCGCGCCATGCGGCTGGCGAGGTCCCGGAGACCGAGGAACGGCCGCGAACTCAGGAGCCGCGACAGATAGGCGCTCATCGCCCCCACGGGCGGGGCGATCGACATGTCGTTGTCGTTCAGGATCACCACCAGCCGCGACCGCAGCGCGCCGGCGTTGTTCATCGCCTCGTAGGCCATGCCGGCGCTCATCGCGCCGTCGCCGATCACCGCCACCACGTGGCGCTCGTCCGCCACCCCGCGCGCCGCCTTCAGGTCGCGGGCCACCGCCATGCCGAGCCCGGCCGAGATCGACGTGCTGCTGTGCCCGGCGCCGAACGGGTCGTATTCGCTCTCCGCCCGGCGGGTGAACCCGGAGAGCCCGCCACCCTGCCGCAGCGTGCGGATGCGCCCGCGCCGGCCGGTCAAAATTTTGTGCGGATAGCACTGGTGGCCGACGTCCCAGATCAGCCGGTCGTGCGGCGTATCGAACACCGCGTGCAGCGCCACGGTCAGTTCGACGACGCCGAGGCTGGCGCCAAGATGCCCGCCGGTGACCGAGACCGCGTCGATCGTCTCCGCCCGCAACTCGTCGGCAAGCTGGCGCAACTGCTCGACAGAGAAATTGCGCAGGTCCGCCGGAATTTCCACCCGGTCGAGATAGCGCCCGCCGTCGCCCGCAGGCGAATGTCCGGCGGAGGATCCCCCCGCGGGCGCTTCGCTTGCGTTCTCAGCCTCATGCGTCGCGTCCACCACCGGATTCCCTGCCTCTCCGCCGCCACTCACCGTCAAAACTCTCCTCCGCCGCCGCGACCCTGGCACCAGCCCATTGAACGGCAACGGTTTTACTATCGCGCCGGCCACAAGGCACCCCGCCGGCGCACGGCTCACGCCGCCGACCGGCAGGAGCCATGCAGTAGCCCCTTTGCCTCCGACGTTGCAACTTGCGCTTCAGGCGGGCTATCGGGTCTCTCAGGCCGGCTCCGGAACAGCGGCGGCAGGGCGGCACTTGCTCGCCCTGGCCGGCCGGCCCCTGCCAAAACGAGTGGAGTGGTGGATGTTGCGTGTGATTCTCGCCCAACCTCGCGGGTTCTGCGCCGGAGTCGAGAGAGCTATCGCCATCGTCGAGCGGGCTCTGCACAAGTACGGCCCCCCGATCTATGTCCGTCACGAGATCGTGCACAATCGCCACGTGGTCGAGGACCTGCGCAAGCGCGGCGCGGTTTTCGTCGACGACCTCGCCGAGGTGCCGCCCGGGGCGATGACCATCTTCAGCGCCCACGGCGTGCCGAAGCGGGTGGAGGAAATGGCGCGTGAGCGCGGCCTGCCGGTGATCGACGCCACCTGTCCGCTCGTCTCCAAGGTGCACAACGAGGGCCGTCGCTACGCCGCCGCCGGCCGCGACGTCGTGCTGGTCGGTCACGCCGGCCACGCGGAGGTGGAGGGAACCGTCGGCCAGATCCCCGGCCGCGTGCACCTGGTGCAGACGGTGCAGGATGTGGCCAGTCTGCGGCCAGCCGACCCGGAAAAGATCTCCTACATCACCCAGACCACGCTTTCCGTGGACGATACCCGCGGCATCATCGCCGCGCTGAAGGAGCGCTTCCCCGCCATCGTCGGCCCCGACGTGCGCGACATCTGCTACGCGACGCAGAATCGCCAGCAGGCGGTGCGCAACCTCGCGCATCGCGTGGACGTGATCCTGGTGGTGGGCTCGAAGAACAGTTCCAACTCGAACCGCCTGCGCGAGATCGGGATGGAAAGCGGCCGGCCGGCCTACCTGATCGACGACGCCGACGACCTGCGCGCCGAATGGTTCCAGGGCGTCGCCGTGGTGGGCCTGACCGCCGGTGCCTCCGCCCCGGAGGTGCTGCTGCGCGGCGTCATCGAGGGGCTGCGCGCCTTCGGCGAGGTCGAGCTTTCGGCGCTCGACGGCGTGGCCGAGGACGTGCGCTTCCGCTTTCCCGCCGAACTCGCCGACGCCTGACGGCGGGGGCCTCAGCCCCCCCGCTTGCGAAGCAGGAACAGCGCCTGCTCGCCGAACAGGTTGGCGAGCAAGACGGAGCGCCGCCAGGGTGCCCGCTGGCCGGCGTCGTCCACCGCCAGCCACTTCTCCACCCGGTAGCCCTCCTCCTCGCAGAGGGCGAGGAAGTCGCGGATGGTGCAGGGGTGGATGTTGGGCGTCTCGTGCCACTGCCGTCCCCACACCGAGGTCATCGGCATCCGCCCGCGCGTGAGCAACTGCCAGCGCAGTTCCCAGTAGCCGAAATTGGGGAAGCTCACGATCGCCCGCTCGCCGATGCGCAGCATCTGGCTCAGCACCTCGCGCGGGCGTCCCACGGCCTGCAGCGTGCGCGACAGCACCACGTAGTCGAAGGCGCCGTCGGGATACTGCGCGAGGTCGGTGTCGGCGTTGCCCTGCATCACCGGCAGCCCGTGCGCCACCGCCCTGGTAACCACCGCCATGTCGATCTCGATGCCGCGCGCGTCGCAGGCGCGGGTACGGTAGAGGTATTCGATCAGCGAGCCGTCGCCGCAGCCGATATCGAGCACGCGTGAGCCGGGGACGATCATCTCCGCGATCAGCCGCTGGTCGAGGCGCATGTTCTTGGCGACGAACTGCACCTCTCCGTCGGATCGGTCGGACATCAGTTGCAACTCCGCCTGCGCTGGAGGGCCATCTACCGGCCGATCCCCGCGTGTTCGGCGCAGCCGGCGAGGAAGCCCGCCAGCGTGCGGAAGAAGTCGGGCTCCTCGAGCAGGAAGGCGTCGTGCCCCTTGTCCGAAGTGATCTCGACGAAGCTGACGTTCGCCGCCGCGTGGTTCAGCGCGTGGACGATGGCCCGGCTCGCCGCCGTCGGGAACAGCCAGTCGCTGGTGAAGCTGATCAGGCAGAAGCGCGCCGGGTTGCTGGCGAACGCCCTGGACAGATCGCCGTCGTAGTCGGCGGCGAGGTCGAACCAGTCCATGGCGCGGGTGATAGTGAGGTAGGAGTTGGCGTCGAAGCGGCGCACGAAGGTGCTGCCCTGGTGCTGCAGGTAGCTCTCCACTTCGAAGATGTCCCCGAACATGGAAAGCCCGCCCTCCCCGCCTTGCAGCCTGCGGCCGAACTTGCGGGTCAGCGCCTGCTCCGACAGGTAGGTGATGTGGGCGGCCATCCGCGCGATGCCGAGGCCGCGCGCCGGGATCTTCCCGCTCGCCCAGTAGCGCCCGCCCTCCCAGTCGGGATCGGCGAAGATCGCCTGCCGTCCCACCTCCTGGAAGGCGATGTTCTGCGCTGAGTGGTAGGCGGCGGTGGCGATGGGCACCGCCGCGAACACCGCTTCCGGGTAGGTCGCCGCCCACTCCAGCACCTGCATGCCGCCCATCGAGCCGCCGACCACGGCGAACAGCCGCGTGATGCCCAAGGCGTCGACCAGCTTCTTCTGGGCGCGGACCATGTCGCGAATGGTGATGGGCGGGAAGTCGGTGCCCCAGGGCTCCTCGGGGTTGCCGTCGCGCGGGCTGCGCGGACCGGTGGAACCCATGCAGCCGCCGAGCACGTTGGCGCAGACGACGAAGAAGCGGTCGGTGTCGATCGGGCGGCCCGGTCCCACCACCAGGTCCCACCAGCCGCGCTTGCCGGTGATGGGGTGCGTCTCGGCCACGTACTGGTCGCCGGTCAGGGCGTGGCAGATCAGAATGGCGTTGGATTTCGCGGCGTTCAGCGTGCCGTAGCTCTGATAGGCCACCACCATGCGCGCAAGAGTCACGCCGCACTCGAGGGCGAGTCCGTCTTCGAACACGAGGTGCTGGTGGTTGACCGCCGATGCCGCGTCCATGGCGCTGAGCCATAGGGCCCGGATGGCGCGTGCGCAACCGCCATCACCGAGGCTGCCTATGCAGAAGCCCGCCTATCCGCTATGCCAGCCGACCCGAACACCGTCCCGACCCATGTCGCAGAGCCCGTCCCTTCCCGCAGATCCCGCCGATCCCCTCTCCGCCGCGGCAAACCCGGCAGCGGCCGAGGTGTGGCGAGCCGACGAGACCCTGCACGACCTGTTGATGCTCCGTGCCGAACTGCTTGCCAGCACGGACGGCCCCGCGCCGGGGTTCGCGCCCGGCCGCGAGGCGGCGCTGCTGCGCCACCTGCTCGCCCGCCATCGCGGCCCGATGCCGCGACGGGCGCTGGTGCAGATATGGCGCGAGGTGTTCGCCGCCACCGAGGCGCGCGCGCGCACCATCGCCCTCTGCGAGGCGGAAACCGACAGCCGGCACGCGAGCTCGGTGCGGGAGCACTTCGGCTCGCTGACGACGCTGCACGTGCACCGCAGCACCGCGCAGGCCATCGACGAGGTGCGCGCGGGCACGGCGCAGGCGGCGGCGCTGGCCCTGCCGACCGAGGACGATCCGGCACCCTGGTGGACCTCGTTCGCCTACCGGAGCGACCCGCGCATGCACGTGGTGGCGCGCCTGCCGTTCTGGAAGCGGCAGGAGGAAGCGCCGTCGCGCGTCGAGATGCTGGTGGTGGCGGCGACGGCGCCGGAACCGAGCGGCGCGGACCGCTCGCTGCTCGCGCTCGAATGGCCGCCGGAGCAGAGCCGCGGGCATCTGCTCGCCGCCCTGCGCGCCGCCGGCTTCGCCGACGCCCGCCCGCTCGCCTTTCGCCGCGACGCCCGGTTACCCGTCGCCCAGGCGCTGGTGGATGTGGACGGCTTCGTCCCCGCCGCCGACGCCCGCCTCGCCGCCGTCGCCGTCGCCGATACGCTGCGGCCCGCGTCCGTGTTCGGCGCCTATGCCGTGCCCCTGGAGGAGATGACCCCATGACCGCTCCTGCGCCCCGTCCGGAAATCCTGACGATCGCCGCCTACGTCGCCGGGGATTCGCAGACGCCCGGGGCAAACCGCGTGATCAAGCTTTCCTCGAACGAGGGCGCCTTCGGCCCGCCCGTGAGCGCGCAGGCGGCGTTCCGCCAGGTGGCGGCGGAAATCCACCGCTATCCCGACGGCGATTCCACCGCGCTGCGCAAGGCGATCGGACAGCGCTTCGGCCTCGATCCGGCCCGCATCGTCTGCGGCACCGGCTCCGACGAACTGATCCAGCACCTCTGCCACATCTACGGCGGGCCGGGGACCGAGATCGTCATGTCCCAGTACGGCTTCACCATGTACGAGATCTCCGGCACCTACGCCGGCAGCCGGGTGCTGAAGGCGCCGGAGGTGAACCTCACCACGCACGTGGACAGCATCCTCGCGCTGGCCACCGAGAACACCAGGCTCGTCTTCGTCGCCAACCCGAACAACCCCACCGGCAGCCTGCTGCCGCAGGCGGAGATGGTCCGCCTGCGCGAAGGCCTGCCGGAAACGACGCTGCTGGTGCTCGATGCCGCCTACGCCGAATACGTCACCGACCCCGGCTACGACCCCGGCGTGGCCCTGGTGGACGCGGGCGAGAACACGGTGATGCTCCGCACCTTCAGCAAGGTGTTCGGCATGGGCGGCATGCGCGTCGGCTGGTGCTACGGTCCGCTCGCGGTGATCGACGTCATCAACCGCGTGCGGGGCGTATTCAATGTCAATATCGCAGCGCAAGCCGCTGCGGTTGCGGCACTTTCTGAGTCTGGCTGGGTGGAGCGCAGCGTCGCCCACAACACCGAGTGGCGGGCGCGCCTCGCCACGGCGCTGCAGGCCGCCGGCATCACGGTCTGGCCGAGCCAGGGCAACTTCCTGCTCGCCGATTTCGCTACGCCGCGGAAGGCGAAAGGCGCGGACGCCTTCCTGCGCGGCCGCGGCATCATCGTGCGCTGCATGGCGGGCTACGGCCTGCCGCACTGCCTCCGCATCACCGTCGGCACCGCCGAGGAGTGCACCATGGTCGCCGACACGCTGGCCACCTTCATGGCGGCGGCCGGCGCCGCTGATGCGGCCAATGGCTGAGCCGCTGTTCCGCCGTCTTGCCCTGCTCGGCATCGGGCTGATCGGCAGTTCCGTCGCCCGGGTGGCGCGCGAGCGCGGCGGGCTCGCCGCCGAGGTGGTCGCCTGCGCGAAAACCGGCCGCACGCTGGCCCGCGTGCTGGAACTCGGCATCGTCGATCGTGTGGAGGAAAGCCCCGAGAAGGCGGTCGCGGGCGCCGACTGCGTGATGCTCTGCGCCCCGGTCGGCGCCTACGCCGCGCTCGCGCAGACGATCGCGCCGCACCTCGCGCCGGGATGCATCCTCACCGACGTCGGCTCGACCAAACAATCGGTGATTCGCGATGTGGGCCCGTTGGTGCCGGAGGCGGTGCACTTCGTTCCCGCCCACCCGCTGGCGGGAACCGAATTCTCCGGACCGGATGCCGGCTTCGCCGCCCTGTTCGAGGGACGCTGGTGCCTGCTTACCCCGCCCGCCGGCACCGACGCCGACGCGGTGGAGCGGATGGCGGAGTTCTGGCGGCGCTGCGGCTCGATGGTGACCACCATGGAGCCGGCGCACCACGACCGGGTGCTGGCCATCGTCAGCCACCTGCCGCACCTGATCGCCTTCACCATCTGCGGCACCGCCGACGACCTGGAGGGCGAGAGCCGGCAGGAGGTAATGCAGTTCGCCGCCTCCGGCTTCCGCGACTTCACCCGCATCGCCGCCTCCGACCCGGTGATGTGGCGCGACGTCTTCCTCAACAACCGCGAGGCGCTGCTGGAAATGCTCGCCCGCTTCACCGAGGACGCGCAGGCGATGGCCCGCGCCGTGCGCTGGGGCGACGCGGCCTATATCGAGGACCGCATCCTGCGCGGCCGCAAGATCCGCCAGAGCCTCATCGACCTGAAGCAGGCCTGAGCCCGACTTCAGGGCGCCGGATGCGCCCAGCGCATCCGGTTCCGGTCGCGCAGCATCAGCAGCGCCTTGCGGATGCGGAGTATCCCCGGCCGCACATGCCCTTCGCGGCACATCCTCTCGCCGTCGCGACCGAGCACGCGCACCGCCTCGAGGTCGGGTTCCGGCGGATAGGCCTGCACCTCGCGCTCCAGCGTATCGGCAAGCTGCGCGCAGTACTGCCGGCTGTCGGAGGTGACGCGGATCGGCCGCGAGTAGGGCGCGCTCTGCTGGGCACGCGCCGCCGCGGCGAGGCCGAGCCAGAGGGGAAGGCTCGCCACCAGTGCGCGTCTCGGCATTGCAGGGACTCCGCGTCGCATCCGCTCCACTTTCGCTCCCGCCGTCCTACCTCCCCTTGGTCGGCGCATGACTCTTTGGTCACGCCGAGGGAAGCGGGGCACTGGCGACGGAAGGCGCCGGCAACGCGATCACCGCCTTCAGGCCCGGATCGTTGCCCTCCAGCCGCAGCACACCCCCGTGCAGCGCCGCCACCGCCTGCACCAGCGCGAGCCCCAGCCCCGAGCCAGGGGTGTTGCGTGCGCTCTCACCCCGGAAGAAACGCTCGGTGGCGCGGCCGCGATCCTCGGGTGGAATGCCCGGCCCCTGGTCGCTGACGCCGATCTCGAGCCGGCCGCCGGCGGTACGGGCGAACAGGCGGATGGTGCTTCCCGGCGGAGAGAACTTCAACGCGTTGTCGAGCAGGTTGGCCACCGCCTGCTGCAGCATGTCGCGGTCGCCGAAGGCGGGGAGAATCGGCGGGACGTCCTGCTCCAGCGCCTGGCCGTTCTCCTCCGCCGCGGCCGTGTAAAGCTCGGCCATGTCGGACAGCAGCGGCCCGAGGTCGAAACGGGTGAACGCCGAGCGGCGCGAGCCGGCCTCGATTTCGGAGATGCGCAGCAGCGCCTGGAACACCGCGACGATGCCGTCGAGGTCGGCCTCCGCCCGTTCGATGGCGGCGCGCAGGTCGTCCTCGTTCCTGGCGCTGGAGGCCGCGTCCTCGAGGCGGGCGCGGGCGCGGGTGATCGGCGTGCGCAAGTCGTGGGCGATGGCGTTGGAGACCTGCCGCACCCCGTCCATCAGCGCCGTCACCCGGTCGAGCATGGTGTTGATTTCCTGCGCCAGCCGGTCGAACTCGTCACCGATGCCGCTGGTGCGCACGCGCCGGGTGAGATCGCCGCGGCTGAAGGCATTCGCCGCCGCCGCCACGTCGGCGATGGTCAGGCGGAACAGCCCGCGCACGGCGAGCGCGCCGGCAAGCCCGAACACCACGACGATCACCGGCACCCAGAACAGCGCATTGGTGATGATGCGGCGAAGCTCGGCGCGCGCCTGCACGTCGCGGCCGACGAGGAGGTGGAAGCCGCCGGGAAGCACGAAGTTGCGGATGCGCGCGAGCCCCCGCACGCCCGCGCGGTCGATGGGGATTTCCGCCCATTCCACGTTGTTGGTGATCACCCGCGGCCAGCGTTCCAGGTTGCCGGCGATGGGGCGCATCAGCGCGTCGGTGAACAGGTAGATGGCATCGTCGTCGACGTTGGCGGCAAGGCGCTCCTGGATGGTCTCCACCAGCGCCTCCGGCCCCTCCACGAAGCGCTCGAGCAGCCCCTGCGCATCGGCGTTGATGGCGGCATCGGTCTGCCGGTCGAGCAGGCCGGCGGTGGACCACCAGAGGAAGGCGGAAAGCACCAGGGCGCTGAGGCAGAACAGCACCGCGTAGATGAGCCCGAGCCTGAGCCCGGCCGAGCGCAGCAGTTCGAGCGGGTGCAGGGCCAGTTGCAGGTCGGCCCGCATCCGGCCGGTCCAGCGCCGCCACGACGGTGTCACTCCGTCCTGCCTGCCGCGGGCGGAAGCGGCCACCCTCTCACTCGGCGCGGAGCATGTAGCCGGCGTTGCGGATGGTATGGATCAGCGCGGTCGGGAACGGCTTGTCCACCTTCTGCCGCAGGCGGGAGACGTGCACGTCGATGACGTTGGTCTGCGGGTCGAAGTGGTAGTCCCACACGCCCTCGAGCAGCATGGTCCGGGTCACCACCTGGCCGGTATGGCGCATCAGATATTCGAGCAGGCGGAACTCGCGCGGCTGCAGGTCGATCTTCTGTCCTGCCCGGCGCACGGTGCGCGACAGCAGGTCCATCTCGAGGTCGGCGGCAACCAGCTTGGTCACCGGCGCCTCGGTCTTGCCGCGGCGGTTCAGCGCCTCCACCCGTGCGAGAAGCTCGGCGAAGGCGAACGGCTTGGTCATGTAGTCGTCGCCGCCGGCCTTCAGTCCGCGCACCCGGTCGTCCACCTGGGCGAGGGCCGAGAGGAACAGCACAGGCGTCTGGTTGTTCTGCGCCCGCAGCGTCTCCAGCAGCCTCAGCCCGTCCACCCCGCCGGGCAGCATGCGGTCGAGTACGATGGCGTCGAAGTTCTCGCTTGCCGCCAGGAACAGGCCGTCGCGACCGTTGTCCGCGTGTTCGACGACGTGCCCGGCCTCGCGCAGGCCCTTCGCCACGAAGCCGGCGACGTCCCTGTCGTCTTCCACCACCAGGATTCGCATCCACTGAGCCTCTCTGCTGCATCCGCCCGAAGATCGCGGCGGCACCACCCGGACCGTAAACGAAGTGATTCTTCGTTCCTAACGGCTTTCGTGGGGTGCTTGAAGGCCGCCCGCAAGGGGTTGCGGAAATTTATCGGCACGTTCACTTCGGCGCCGCCCCGGCCGCGGCGGCGGCTGGCACCGCCGTGGCCGGAACCTTCGCCTACGGGAACAGGCCGCGCACATGCTTGGCGTTGCGCACCTTTTCCACGCCGATGGCCATCGCCGCGTCGCGGTTGGCGACATCGTCGCGCTCCACCCGCGCCATCATCTGGTTGAAGGCGCGGTCGAGCACATGCCCGAGCCGGTTGTACACTTCCGATTCGTCCCAGAAGAACTGCTGCAGATCCTGCACCCACTCGAAGTAGCTGACGATCACGCCGCCCGAGTTGCAGAGGATGTCGGGGATGACGAAGATCTCCTTGCGGCGGTCCTTCAGGATGCGGTCGGCTTCCGGTGTGGTCGGGCCGTTCGCGCCCTCGGCGAGGATGCGGCACTTCAGCGCGCCGGCGTTGCGGCCGTCGATCACCTGCTCCACGGCGGCCGGCACCAGGATGTCGCACGGCATCGTCAGCAGTTCGTCGGGGTTGCACAGCCCCTCGGTCGACCAGCCGGCGAGCAGCTTCCCGCCCGCCGTATATTGCAGCAAGCTCTGCACATCGAGCCCTTTCGGGTCGTAGTAGCAGGCGGTGTGGTCGCCGACGCCGACGATCTTCATCCCCCTCTCGGCCAGCGCCATGGCCGAAATGGAGCCGACGTTGCCGAACCCCTGCACGATCGCGGTCGCGTTCGCCGGGTTGAGCTGCAGCCGCTCCATCACCCGGCCGACGAGATGCGCGACGCCGCGGCCGGTGGCTTCGCGCCTCCCCTCGGTACCGCCCGCCGAGACCGGCTTGCCGGTGACGATTTCGGTCACCGTGCTGCCCTGGTACATGGAGTAGGTATCCATGAACCACGCCATCACCTGCTCGTTGGTGCCCATGTCGGGCGCCATGACGTCGATGTGCGGGCCGACGAAGGGGATCATCTCCTGCATGTAGCGGCGCGATACCGCCTCGAGTTCCCGACGGCTCAGCGCGTAGGGATCGCAGTTCACCCCGCCCTTGGCACCGCCGTACGGAAGCCCGGCCAGCGCGCACTTCCAGCTCATCCACAGCGCCAGCGCGCCGACCTCGCCGATTTCGAGCTTCGGCGAATAGCGCGTGCCGCCTTTGGTCGGCCCCAGGGTGAGGTGATGCTGCACCCGGAAGCCCTGATACACCTTCTCGTGGCCGTCGTCGGTATGGATGGGGATGGAAACGATCACCGCCCGCTTCGGATACAGCAGGCGGTCGCGCTCCCAGGCGGGGATGTCCAGGTAGTCGGCGACGACGTGGAACTGTTCCCGCGCCATCTCGAATACCGGACCGGTGTAGATGTTGTCCATGTGATGTCGTCTCCTTGGCGGGGTCGTTGCCCCACCGCTGTGACCGCCGTGACTGGCGGATTACGGCCGCGACGCTAAGGCGGCACGTTCCGGAAAGCGAATACGCAAAACGGGCATCGGCTATCGCTTGCCTGCGCCCTTCGGCCCCTTGCGCCCCACCCCGCCAGGCCGAACAGCCGCCACCGGAGCGCGCTTCGCCCTGCCCTTCGCCGTCGCCGGGGCCGCCGCCGCGCGCATCTGGGCGAGCGTCGCCCGCGTGGTGATCTGCTCGGGGTTCATCGCCAGTTCGATCACCGCCGGCCGGCCGCTCGCCACGGCGCGGCGAAAAGCGGGGGCGAAGTCGGCGGTCGCCGTCACCAGCTCGCCATGGCCGCCGAAGGCTTCCACGAGATGCGCGAAATCGGGGTTGGTCAGCGTCGTGCCGGAAACCCGGCCGGGATAGGCGCGCTCCTGGTACATGCGCACGGTGCCGTACATCTGGTTGTTGAACAGAACGACGATCGGCGCCACGCCGTGGTGGAAGGCGGTGGCCAGCTCCTGCCCGGTCATCAGGAAGCCGCCGTCGCCGACGAACGCCAGCACCTGCCGTTGCGGTTGCGCGATCTTGGCGCCGACCGCGGCGGGCACCGCGTAGCCCATCGCCCCGTTGGTCGGCCCGATGAATCGCTGGCGGTCGGAGAAGTCGAGGAAGCGCGGCGGCCAGGTAGCGAAATTCCCGGCATCGCAGGTAAGGATCGCGTCGTCTTCCAGCAGCCCCTCAAGCTCGCGCAGCACCTGGCCGAGATTGAGGTCGCCCTCGTAGGCCGGCACCTTCCTGCCGGCGTCGCGTACGCTCCGGAGTTCTTCCGTCCAGGCGCTCCAGGCGGGCTGTCCCACCCTGAGATCGGCCACCGCCGCAGCGAAGGCGTTCATGCCGGAGACGATGCCGAGCGCCGGGCGGAACACCCGGCCGATCTCGGCCGCGTCGGGATGGGCGTGGACGATCGGCGGGCAGTGCGGCGGCGAGAACAGCGTGTAGCCCTGGCTCACCGGCTCACCGAGGCGCGTGCCGAAGGCGAGTACGAGGTCGGCCTCGCGGGCACGGGCGACGAGCGCCGGGTCGGCGCCCACGCCGAGATCGCCCGCGTAGTTGGGCAGGCGGTTGTCGTAGAGGCCCTGGCGGCGGAACGCCACCGCCACCGGCAGGGCGTTGGCGACGGCGAACTGCCGCACCTGCGCTCGCGCCTCCTCGCTCCAGCAACTGCCGCCGAGGATCACCAGCGGCTTGCGGGCGGTGGCGAGCATCTCCATCATCCGCCCGATCGCCTGCGGGTCGGGCTTCGCCGCGGCCACCGGCGCCGGGCCGATGTCGGCCACGTCCACCTCGCGCCTCTGCATCTCCTCCGAAAGCGCGATCACCACCGGGCCGGGCCGGCCGCTGGTGGCGACATCGACGGCGTGCGCCACCAGTTCGGGAATACGGGCCGCGTCGTCGATCTGCGTCACCCATTTCGCCAGCGGCTGGAAGAAGCGCCGGTAGTCCACCTCCTGGAAGGTCTCGCGGTCGGTTTCCGCGAACGGGATCTGTCCCACGAACAGCAGCAGCGGCGTCGAATCCTGGTAGGCGACGTGCACGCCGATGGAAGCGTGGCAGGCGCCGGGGCCGCGGCTGACGAAGGCGGCGGCAGGCCGGCCGGTGAGCTTGCCGCAGGCCTCGGCCATGTGCACGGCGCCGGCCTCGAAGCGGCAGGTGACCAGTTGCACCTTCTGCCGCACCGCGTAGAGCCCATCGAGCGCGTCGAGGAAGCTCTCGCCCGGCACGGCAAAGGCGTGCGTCACCCCGTGCGCCACCAGCGCGTCCGCGAGCACTCGCCCGCCGGACCGCATTCCCGGCCGTGCCCCGAGTGTCTTGGCCGATTCCATCTGCCGTTCCTCACCCGAACTTTCCGGCAGAATAGGGCCGGGCCGGTGCCTTGGCCACCCACTCCCCGGCGGGCCGGCCCGGTCTCTCTGGCGATTCCGTCGCTGGTTGGCTAGGCTTGGCGGCGGAAGGCGGGGAGAGTGCCGATGCGTCCGATATTCGTCATGATCAAGTGCGAGATGGGCCGAGCCTACCAGGTCGCCCAGGAGGCGTGCGACACCATCGAGGAACTGTCCGAATTGTTCTCCACCTCCGGCCAGTACGACCTGCTGGCGAAGTTCTACCTGAAGGAGGAGGACGACACCGGCCTGTTCGTCACCGAGAAGGTGCAGACCATTTCCGGCGTGAAGGACACCTACACGCTGATCGCCTTCAACGCCTTCGTCGGCAGCGGCGCCTGAGCCGCAGGCGGCCTCACAGCGCCCGCCAGCCGATGTCGCGCCGGCAGAACCCCTCCGGCCAGTCGATGGCGTCCACCGCCCGGTAGGCGGCCTCGCGCGCCTCCCGCAGGTTCCCGCCGGTGGCGCAGACGCTGAGCACCCGGCCGCCGGTGGCGAGAAGCCGGCCGCCGCGGCGCTCGGTCGCGGCATGGAACACCCGCACCCCCATTGTCGCCGCTGCGCGCTCCAGGTCCTTGATTTCGGTGTTTTTTACCGGCGTGCCGGGATAGCCCTTCGCCGCCATCACCACGACGATCGCGCTCTCCTCCGACCACTCCGCGCGCGCCTCGGCAAGCCTCCCCTCGCAGGCGGCGGCCAGCAGCCCCAGAAGGTCGGAACGCAGTCGCAGCAGCAGCGCCTGGCATTCCGGGTCGCCGAAGCGGGCGTTGAACTCGATCAGCTTCGGGCCATCCGCCGTCAGCATCAGCCCGGCGAACAGGATGCCGCGGAACGGCGTGCCGCGGCGGGCGA
>JAJXZO010000250.1 GCA_021780035.1 Pseudomonadota bacterium | reverse complement strand
CGAGGCTGGTGCCGGCGACGGAGTTCAGATACGGCGCCTGCAGATCGAACAGCGACGGATCCTTGTCCACCGCCTCGATGGTGCGCCAGACCACGGAGAGGAAGCGCAGCACCGTGTTCTGATGGCTGTTCACATAGTCCGCGTTGGCGCCGATGCCGACGATGGCGACGAGATGCTCGATCGGCGAATCCACGCCGGAGGGGCCGTATTTGTAGAGATCGCCGTTGTCGACCAGCACCGTCCAGCCGGCCTGCTTCAGCGTATAGACGATGGGCGCGCCCTCGGGATTGACGAAATCCTCGCGTCCAGCCTTGGCCAGGACGAGGGATTTGGAATCGTCCAGCACCTGCAAATTCCACTTCACCTTGGCGAAGCCCTGCACCGCCTCCTCGAACGGACGATCCGACAGCTCCGGCGCGCCGACCAGCGTCTTGCCGGCGAGCGGGGCGACGGCGGCATGGATCGCCTCCTCGAAGCTCTTGCCCTCGGCGATGTAGTCCTTGAACGATTTCAGATGCAGCGCCGGATTGGCCAGGATCGTGTTGGCGAGGAAATTGTCGGTGAAGGCGATGCATTTGAGCAGTTTCGAGGTCTTGTAGGTGGGCAGCATCAGCGGGCAGAACTCGGTGGAGATGTCCACCTGCCCGTTGAGCAGCAGGGCGGTCGCGTTGGTATCCGTCACCTTCAGCCCGAGCGGTTCGGGCGTGATGGTGATGCCGACATCCTTGAACCAGCCCTTCTTCAGCGCGATGACGTAGAACGTGTTGTCGGCGTAGGGCCGCATCGCGAAATTGATGCTCGCCGACGGGATCGCGGTGCCCGCCTCGGCCGGCACCGGACGATAGAGATCATTGTCCGCGGCATGCGCGGGAGCCGCGAACAGGCCGAGCGCCGCCAGCGCGGCAGCGCCAACCTGGCAGGCGAGCGTGCGCCGGAACGAGCCAGACGGTCCGGTCGGATGCGGGTTCGGCATCGGTGGGCTTCCTCCTCGTGCGGTGGATGAGCGGCGCGGACAGCACCGCAGCATGCGGCGAATCAGGCAAAGCAACAAGCGTGCCGCGCCAACGGGATTTTTCAATCTGGTCTTGCGGCTCCGCGCCCAGAACCGCCGCGTCGCGCGCCGTCACTCCCGCGCGCCGTCACTCCCGCGCGCCGTCACTCCCGCGCGGCGGTGCTCCCCGGCGGCGCGCGAAGGCTGAGCGAGGCGAAGAATTCGTCGGCGAGGCGGCGGATGCCCGCCCCGCGCCGGTCGGCGTCCGGGTCGCCCTTCACGAAGGCCTCCGTCACCTCCAGTTCCACCACCGCGACGCCGGGATCGAGACAAAAGCGCGAGGTCGTGGCGCGAACCGTCATCACCGGCGGCACGGCCTCTGCGACCGGGCCTTCCACCTCGCTGCGCAGCGGCACGCAAGTCGTCCCGGCGATGGGCTCGCCGGCGCTGGCCGCGACCACGGTGAGCGGCGGTCCGTCCGGCCGCCGGACGGTGCGCGCGGCGAGCAGCGCGCGGGCATCCGCCGCCACGCGCTGGCGCAGCGTCTCAAGGGTTTGCGGCGCGGCGCCGAAATACGCCCCGGCGCGGAACACGCGGATGCTGAATAGCGCCGAGTGCAGGCGTTCGGCCACGCTCAGCGTCCCGTTCGGCGGCGGCGGCGCGCCCGGCTCCGCTACCTCGTGCATGGCGACGAAGCCGGTGTCGTCGCTCGCGATGATGCACCAGCGCGGACCAGGCAGCATGACCGAGCCCGCATCGGGGAGGCGCACGCGCACCGGCGACATGACGTAGGAGCCATGGACCGAAGCGCAGTTCTCCGGCGAACCGCTGCGCACGCCGCCCGCGGCGATCGGCGGCAGGATCCTGGTCGCGGCTGGCGGTGCCTGGCTGCACGCGGCGAGCACGGTCAGCGCCAGCAGCAGCGCACGGACCGCGCCATGCGTCCGGCGGCGCGGCGGAGGTGTGGCGGCCACGTGAGACCTCCCTCGTTCAGGGCGGCGGACACACCGCAGCATGGCACGGACAGCCGCCCGCTCGCCACCCTGGCGTCGCCGCGGAGGCGGGTCATTGATCCGGGTCAAGCGGCCGGCGCATTTCCCCTGCCCCGCCCGCCGCCTTCCGTGCCATGCTCGCGCCCATGGCGGGCAACGCCAACAAAAGAACCGGGGGGAAAAACCATGTCGATGACACGCCGCCTGCTGCTCGGCGCCGCCGCCGCCGCGCCGTTGCACCGCGCCCACGCCGCCAGCCCCGAGCCGATCCGCATCGGCGTGCTCACCGATCTCTCCGGCCCCTATCGCGACGTCACCGGGCCGACCAGCGTCCTCTGCGCGCGCCAGGCGGTGGCCGAATTCACCGCCGCCAACCCCTCCATTCCGGTCGAGCTCATCGCTGCCGATCATCAGAACAAGCCGGACGTCGCGGTCGGCATCGCGCGGCAATGGTTCGACCGCGGCGGCGTGGACGTCATCACCGATGTCGGCAACAGCGCCGCCGCCATCGCGCTCAACGCCGTGGTCGAGGAGAAGGACCGGGTCCATCTCAACACCGCCGCCGGCACCTCCGAACTCACCGGACGGCACTGCAGCCCGAACCTGATCCACTGGTCCTACGATACCTGGTGCCTCGCCCACTCCACCGGCACCGCCCTCACCAAGGCCGGCGGCGAGACCTGGTTCTTCGTCGTCGCCGACTACACGTTCGGCCATTCCATCCGGCGCGACACCACTCAGTTCATCACGGAGGCCGGCGGCAAGGTCCTCGGGGCCGTGGTCTATCCGTTCCCCGGCACCACCGATTTCTCCGCCTATCTGCTGCAGGCGCAGGCGAGTGGCGCGCGCGTGATCGGCTTCGCCAACGCCGGCGACGATCTGGTGAACTGCGTGAAGCAGGCACAGGAATTCGGCATCACCCGGAACGGCACGCGGCTCGCGGCGATGGTCGGCGCCATCACAGGCGTCGTCGCCATGGGCCTGCAGGCGAGCCAGGGGCTGGTGCTGACGGAGACGTTCTACTGGGACATGAACGAGCGCACGCGCAGCTTCTACGGCCGCGTGAAGCCCGCCCTGCCCGCCGGCGTGTTCCCCAACAACGTGCACGCCGGCGCCTACGCGGCGGTGCGGCACTATCTCAAAAACGTGCGCGCGATGGGCCCAGCGGCGGCGAAGGCATCCGGCCGGGCGATGGTGGCGGCGATGAAGGCGATGCCGACCGACGATGATTGCTTCGGCCCCGGCCTGATCCGCCCCGACGGGCGCAAGATCCACCCCGCCTATCTGTTCCAGGCCAAGACGCCGGCCGAGAGCCACTATCCCGGCGATGTCTTCACCCTGCTCGCCACCACCCCGGCCGAGAAGGCCTTCCGCCCGATGTCGGAGGGCGGCTGCCCACTCGTGCCCGCGTGAGGCCCCGCCCGGTTGCCCACCGCCCGCCGCCGTGGTGGGATGGCTGGATCGAGAGGACCACAGAGGGGCGGGGCGACGATGGCAACCAGCGTGAAACTCCTTCTCCAGGCCGCCAACGCGGCGGTGCCGCGCATCACCGCCGCCGAGGCGCAGGCGATGATGGCGGCCGGCAACGCACTGCTCGTCGATGTGCGGGATGCGCCGGAGGTGGAGACCAGCGGCAAGGCGGAGGGCGCGGTGCATGTCTCGCGCGGCATGCTCGAATTCCGCGCCGATCCGGAATCGCCTTTCCACGACAAAGCGTTCACCAAGGACAAGGCGCTCATCCTCTACTGCGCCTCCGGCGGGCGCGCGGCACTCGGGGCCAAGGCGCTCAAGGATCTCGGCTACGAGCGCGTGTTCAATCTCGGCGGCTTCAAGGACTGGGTCGAGGGTGGCGGCGCGGTGGAACGGCCGATCGAGCGCGGCATGGGCCAGTAAAGCAGGCCGCTACAGCGCGTTCAGCGGCACGGTGAGGAAGCGGCGTCCCTCGGCGTCGCCCGCCGGCAGGCGGCCCGCGTTCATGTTGACCTGGATCGACGGAATGATCAGGCGCGGCATGCCGAGCGTCGCGTCGCGCGCCTCGCGCAGGGCGACGAACGCATCCTCGCCGACGCCATCGCGGACATGGATGTTGCCCGCGCGCTGCGCCGCGACACTCGTCTCCCAGGCGATCGCGCGCCCCTCGGCGCCGTAATCGTGGCAGACGAACAGCCGCGTCGCCGGCGGCAGCGCCAGGATGCGCCGGATGGAGCGGTAGAGCGCGCGCGCGTCCCCGCCGGGAAAATCCGCCCGCGCCGTTCCCGCATCCGGCATGAACAGCGTATCGCCGACGAACGCGGCATCGCCGATCACGTGCGTCATGCAGAGCGGCGTGTGGCCCGGCGTGTGCAGCGCTTGGCCGGCGAGCCCGCCGATGGCGTAGCGCTCGCCATCGCGGAACAGATGGTCGAACTGGCTGCCGTCGCGGCGGAATGCGGCCCCGGCGTCGAAGATCGTGGCGAACGTCGCCTGCACCACGCCGATGCGGTCGCCGATGCCGATGCGCCCGCCGAGACGGGCCTGGATGTAGGGCGCGGCGGAGAGATGGTCGGCGTGGACATGCGTCTCGATCAGCCATTCGACGCGCAGCCCGCGCGCGCGGACATGGGCGATGATCGCATCGGCCGAAACCGTCGCCGTCCGCGCCGCGGCCCAGTC
>JAJXZO010000221.1 GCA_021780035.1 Pseudomonadota bacterium | reverse complement strand
GCCCTGGCGGCCTGATGTTCAACCGCCACCCCACACACGGAATTCTGGACAGTCCCCCTCAACGGGCTGTTAGGGAGGCCGCAGGCACGTCCGCAGCCTCCCTTCGTGCGCCGCGGAACCTGCGGCAGCCCGCGCGTCAGTCCGCCGCGGCGGCTTTCTCCGCTACCAGGCGCTCCATCTCCATGCGGAACTTGTAGGCGGTCAGCGTCTCGTCCCGCGCCACGTCGTTCCAGGTGAGCATCTGCCCCTTGGCCACCGGCCGCACTAGCGGGATGTGGCTCGCAAGACCTAACGGCAGATTGCTCTGCTCGAGAGAGCGCTTGGCCGGGCTGATTTTGCCGTAGACGGTGTAACCTCCCTCGCCGTCCAGCACTTCGCCAGGCTTCAGGTCGCGCTTCGCCGTCGCCACTACGTCGGCATTGAAGCAGACGGGCGTGCCCGTCGCCTCGCCGCGCAGCGCGGCGGACGCCACCGAAACGCCAAGCTCGAGCCCGATCAGGTGCCAGCGGCGGTAGATGGCGACGTAACGGCCCGTTGTGTCGGTGGTGACTCCGTATTCCTGGAAGCAGCGGCGGATGTACTCGCTGTCGCCCTCGATGCAGACCCAGATGCCGTTGCGGATGTGGTGGTCGATCTCCGAGCCGTCGGGACGCAGGCACGACACGACTTCGACCACACCCGTCTTTTCCAGCATGCCGCCGGCGCCGACGGGCCGGAACAGGTTCGGCAGGTCATCCATGGAGCCGGGGGGGAACTGCAATCCCTTGTCCGGCGCTTCGAGCCCGGTGGCGTTGGCGACCGCCGTCGTCTCGATCGCCGGTTTCGACCCATCAAGGAAGGAGTTGAACATCTTCGGATTGAGGCCGCCGATCTGCGCCTGCTCCTCGGTCAGGCCCCAGAAGTTCCACACCGTATCGGGAGTCGATTCGAAGTAGTTCGGCAGCCACTTGTGTCCGCGCCCGGCCGCGACGACCGGGAAGCCGCAGCTTCGTGCCCAGTCCACCAGATCGCAGATCAGCGCCGGCTGGTCACCGAAGGCGAGGCTGTAGACGACGCCCGCCTCCGCCGCCCGCCGCCCCAGCAGATAGCCGCAGAACGCGTCCGCCTCGACGGTGACGTTGACTACGTGCTTGCCGTGGCGGAACGCCTCCAGGCAGTGCTCGACGGCGGCGACGGGATTGCCGGTGCATTCGACGATCACGTCGATCGCCGGGTGCGCCACCACTGCCTGCCAGTCGTCGGTGATGAAGGTCGTCCCCTTCCGGATGGCTTCGTCGAAGGACCGGGCGGAGTGGCGCTCGGTCTTCCAGCCAATGCGCTCAATGCTTCTCAGCGCATTGGCGGGGGAAAGGTCGCCGATCGCCATCAGGTGCATGCCCGGTAGGTTCGGAACCTGCGCCAGAAACATCGCGCCGAACTTGCCAGCGCCGATGACGCCGACCCGGACCGGTTGCCCTTTCGCCTCTCTCTCCAACAGTTTTGCGTGCAGACTCATGATGTCGATATGCTCCGTTTCCGCAGTCAGGGTCAGACAGTTTCCGTGGCGATGATCGGCTTCACCTTGCCCACCGCGCACAGGACGACGATGCCGGCCACCGCCAATGCGGCGCCGAAGTACATCGCGACGTTGAAGTTGTTGTGATAGTAGGTCACCAGGAAGCCAGTGATCGCCGGTGCGAAGATGCCCGCGATGTTGCCGCTGGTGTTCATCAGCCCGCTGATAACGCCGGAATCTTTCGGCGAGAGGTTGATCGGCGTGGACCAGAAGCCGCCGTAGTTCAGCGTGAGGAAGCCCATCGATGCCGAGATGTAGGCGATGGCGGTGTAGGCGTCGGGCGTGTTCGTCGCCAGCACCAGGAAGATGCCGCAGCCGCCGAGCCCGATGACGATCGGCAGGCGCCGCCCGATGGTGGGACCGTATTTTTTCGTCAACGTGTCGGACAGCCAGCCGCCGAGCGGCATGGTGATGCAGGCGACGATGTAGGGGATAGTGGTGAAGAAACCGGTCTTCAGCAGGGTGAACCCGCGCCCGATAATCAGGTACCCCGGAAGCCAGCTCATGTAGAGATACCAGAGATAGTTGTGGAAGAAGTACGAGATCGCCAGGCCCCACACCGCCGCGTTCGAGAACACCTCGCGCCAGTGGGTCGGCTGGTTCATCACTTCCGGCGGGTCCTGGTCGGCCTTGATCGTCTGCAGCTCGGCCCTGGTCATGTCGGGGTGCTGCTCCGGGCGGTCGCGGCCGTACCACAGCCACACCAAGCACCAAATGATGCCGAGGAAGGCGAACACGTAGAAGCTCGACTGCCATCCCCACCGTTCAGTCAGCCAGACGGTCGTCGGCATGGTGAACATGATGCCGAGGGGCATGCCGATGTAATAGATCGCCTGAGCCATTCCCGCCTCGCGCTTCGGCATCCAGCGCGCCGTCAGCGATGTGTGCGTGGGCGCGTTGACGCCCTCACCGAGCCCCATGATGGAACGGACGACGCACATCATCGTCAGGGTGGCGGCGAACGGCGTCAGGAAGACAAACGCCGACCACCAGAGGGTACCGACCAGGATGACGCGGCTGCCGCCCCAGCGGTCCGCCATCCAGCCGCCGGGAATCTGGGTGATGGCGTAGCCGATGAAGAACGCGGACTGGACGATGCCGAAATCGGCAGCCGACCAGCCGAACGACTTCATCATCACCGGCCCGGTGATGGAGATGTTCGTCCGGTCCACGTACCAGACCACGTAGCTCAGCAGGAGGAGGATCGCGACGCGCCAGCGCACGGGCACCGTACCCGCCTTCTCCCCCACCGCCATTCGTTGTTCCGTTGTCGTTGTCGGATACGACATGCCGCAATCCTCCCAGGTCACAGTATCGATGGAAATCCGGCGTCGTGGAGGCATGCGTACAGGAAGAACACAAACCTCCCCTCTGCCGCCGCACCCCAAGTGATGCCCGCGTTTCCTTTTCTCGCTACAGGATACCTGCCGTTCCGCGTGTATGAATGGCTTGCCACGCGGCATCCGCTGTGCGAATTTTCACATATGGGGAAACTCGACTGGAACGACCTGCAGACGTTCCTCACCGTGGTGCGCACCGGCCGGCTCACCGTCGCGGCGCAGAAGCTCGGAGTGGACCATTCCACGCTGAGCCGCAAAATCCTCCGGCTGGAAACGACACTGAAGACGCGGCTGTTCGACCGCCGCCCCTCCGGCTACGTGCTCACCAGCGGCGGGGAGTGGCTCGCCCGCGAGGCCGAGGTGATCGAGAGCCGCACGATCGCCGTCCAGTCGCGGCTCGCCGACCAGGTGCTCGGCCTCGCCGGCTCGGTGCGCATCGGCGCGCCGGAGGGCTTCGGCACCTATTTCCTGGCCCGGCGCATCGGCGTGCTGTCCCGCCGGCACCCAGAACTGGAAATCGAACTGATCGCCAACCCCCGCGTCGTCAGCCTGTCGAAGCGGGAAGCCGACATGGCGGTGACAAACTTCTGCCCCAAGGAAGGCCGGCTCTACGCGAGCAAGATCACCGACTACGAACTCGGCCTCTACGCGGCAGACAGCTACCTTGCCGCCTCTCCGCCTCTGGGCTCGGTCGCGGACATCCGGAAGCACAGCGTCATTGGATATATCCCCGATCTGCTACCGACGTTCGCCCACGCCTACCTGGAGGAGATCGGAAGCGACATCCGGCCTGCGATCTGCATCTCGAACATCCTGACGCAGATGTCGGCGACGCTCGGCGGCGCCGGCCTTTGCATCCTTCCCTGCTTCATGGCCGAATACGAGGCGGGGCTGGTGCGGCTCCTTCCCGGCGATGTCCGCATCTTCCGCGAATTCTGGCTGGTCATCCATTCGGACCTGCGCGAAATCGCCCGTGTCCGCACCGCTGCCGAGTTCATCACCAAGTCCGTCCGCCAGGAGCGGCGCCTGTTTCTTCCGAAGGGAGAGACGCTGAGATCCGCAGGCGGTGGCACAAAGCTTTCGAAGCAGGTGCCGACCACGCGTTGATCAGCGCCCTTGTACAGAGATCGCCAGGGACAACTTCCTTGGCACCAGCCCAACCACGAAGCGCCTGCCGTCATTCAACACTAATACTGCAGCGCGGTTGTGTCGTACGCAGCGCGACATGCAAAACGCTATCAGGCCAATCGACAATCCGGCGACTATACGGGAACATCCAGGCAGGCCTACACACAAGCGAATCGGGTGAATTTTCGTTGGGGAGCCGCCGATGCGGCGGAAGTGGCGCGGCTCCGCCGGGCACAAGCACCGCAACCTGCTGGCGCATGCGCCGCAGGCCCTGCACGAGGAGATCACCGCCGATTACACCGACATGGTCTACGCCGAGAGCAGCGCCGAGGTGACGCGCCGGCGTCGGCTGTTCCTCGCCAAGTGGCGGCTGAAATGCCCGGCCGTGGCCGCGAGCCTCGAGGAAGCCGGGGAGCGCCTGTTCACCTTCACCCGCCTGCCTCCCGGCCAATGGCGATCGGCCAGGACCACGAACGCCATCGAGCGCCTGCACGAGGAGTTCAAGCGCCGGATCAAGACCCAGACCGTGCTGCCATCGGCCGAGACCGCCGCCATGCTGTTCTGGTCCCTGCTCGCATCCGCGCAGATCACCATGCGCAAAGTCGACGGCTGGCAGAGCCTCGGCGAGCCGCTTGCCTCAATGCCGCTTGATCTCGTCGCCTGAT
>JAJXZO010000134.1 GCA_021780035.1 Pseudomonadota bacterium | reverse complement strand
GCGCTGGGGCCGCTCTACGCCGTGGACATGCGGCTCCGCCCCTCCGGCAACAAGGGGCCGGTGGCGGTGTCGCTCGCCGCCTTCGAGCGCTACCACGCCACGCCCCCGGAACAGGGCGGCGCCTGGACCTGGGAACGCATGGCGCTCACCCGCGCCCGCGCCGTCGCCGGTCCGCCGCGGCTCCGCGCCCGCATCGAGGCGGCGATCCGCACCGCGCTCGCCAGCGCCGGCGAACCCGCCCGCATCCGCGCCGACGCCGCCGCCATGCGCGCCCGCCTCGCCCGCGACCTGCCCCCCTCCGGCCCCTGGGACGTGAAGCTCCGCCCCGGCGGGCAGATCGAAGTGGAGTTCATCGCCCAGACGCTGCAACTGGTGCACGCGCGCGCCCACCCCGAGGTGCTGCGCCCCACCATCCGCCATGCCCTCGCCGCGCTCGGCGACGCGGGGCTGCTGGCGGCGGCCGACGCGGAACTGCTGATCGGGGCCGACCACGCCAACCGCACGCTGCAGGGGCTGCTCCGCATCGCCTACGGCCATGCCCCGGCCACCGGGCTGCCCGACTGGGTGGCCGCCATGCTGTCCAGGCGTCTTCCCGGGCGCTCCGGCGCCGCCGCCCCGCTTGAAGCCGGCGCGCTCGGCGCCACCTTGGAGGAGCAGGCGCGGCAGGTGCGCGCCGCCTTCATCCGGCTGGTGGGAGAGATCGACACATGAGCATCCAGGCAGGCGACCAGGCGATCGAATTTTCGCTGCCGGCGAGCGGCGGCAGGACGGTGGGCAGCAAGACGCTCGCCGGCCATCCCTACGTTCTCTATTTCTATCCGAAGGCCGACACGCCCGGCTGCACGCGCGAGGCCTGCGCCTTCCAGGAGGCGCTGACCCAGTTCGGATCGCTGAAGGTGGCGGTGATCGGCGTCTCGCCCGACGCCATGCCGGCGATCGAGAACTTCGCCGCCAAATACGGCCTGAGCTTCCCGCTCGCCTCCGACGCCGGGCACGAGCTTGCCTCCGCCTACGACGTGTGGGTGGAGAAGCTTCGCTACGGGCGGCACTACATGGGCATCGAGCGCAGCACCTTCCTTGTGGACGGCAATGGCAAGGTGGCGCAGGTGTGGCGGAAGGTCACGGTGGACGGCCACTCCGCCGAGGTGGCGGCGGCGGTCAGCGCGCTGACAGGGGCAGCATCCGGCGCGTGATGCTGCTAGACTGACCCCGTCGGGCAACGAAGATCCGCGGAGGGGGCGTGGCGCATCCAGCAGCAGAACCGCCGGCGAGGCCGCTTCCGTCCCCGCATGTGCCACCGCGGCATGAGGCTCCCGTCTCCACCGATCAGGGCGCCCGCCACCCGGTGGTGGTGGCCGGCGCCGGTCCGGTCGGTCTCACCGCCGCGCTCGCCCTCGCCTTGCGCGGCCAGCGCGTTGTGGTGCTCGACGACGACGACAGCACCAGCGGCGGCTCGCGCGCCGTCTGCCTGTCAAGGCACACGCTGGAAATCCTGAGCCGGCTCGGGCTTGGCCCGGCGCTCGGCGAAAAAGGCGTGGGCTGGCGCCGCGGCCGGGTGCTGCACGGCTCCCGCCGCCTCTACACCTTCGAACTGGAGCCGGAGGGGGCGAGCCGCCACCCGCCCTTCCTCAACCTGCAGCAGTACCACCTGGAGGAGGCGCTCGTCGCCGCCTGCGCCGCCACCGGCCGCGTGGACCTGCGCTGGCGGCACCGGGTCGCCAACGTGGAGCCCGGCGCCGAGCGCGTGGAACTCGCCATCGACACGCCGCACGGCCCGCTGGCGCTCGCCGCCGGCTGGCTGCTCGCCTGCGACGGCGCCGACAGCACCGTTCGCGGCGCCCTCGGCCTCGCCTTTCCCGGCGAGGCCTTCGCCGGCACGTTCCTGGTGGCCGACGTCGCCATGCAGCCCGACTTCCCCACCGAGCGCTGGTTCTGGTTCAACCCGCCGTTCCATCCCGAAGGCGCGGTGCTGCTGCACCGGCAGGCGGACGACATCTGGCGGGTGGACTTCCAGCTCGGCCCGGACGGCGGCCCCTCGCCGGAGGAAACCGGGGGCTGGCTCGCGGCGCGGCTCGCCGCCCTGCTCGGCCCGGAGGTGTCGTTCGCCGTGCACCGGGCGGAACGCTACCGCTTCCGCTCGGCCCGCCTTGCCCGCTTCCGCCACCACCGCGTGCTGTTCCTCGGCGACGCCGCGCACCAGGTGAGCCCGTTCGGCGCCCGCGGCGGCAACAGCGGCATCCACGACGCCGACAACCTGGCCTGGAAGCTGCTGGCGGTGCTGAAAGGCCATGCCCCCGCCTCGCTTCTCGACAGCTACGACGCCGAGCGGGTGCGCGCCGCCGACGAGAACATGCGCGAGGCGGCCCGGAGCCTCGCCTTCATCGCCCCGGCGGACACGGCCACCGCCGCGCTGCGCGACGCCGCTCTGGAACTCGCCGGACGCCACGCCTTCGCCCGCCCGCTGGTCAACACCGGCCGGCTGATCCGCCCGGCCGTGCTTACCGGCGGCCCGCTGGAAACACCCGACGCCACCCCCTGGCCCGGCGGCGTGCCGCCCGGCGCCCCCGCCCCCGACGCGCCGCTGCTGTGCGACGGCAGGGAGGCGTGGCTGCTCGACCAGCTTGCCGCTTCCGGGTTTTCGCTGCTGCTGTTCGGGCCGCCCGACGAGGTGGCCGCCGAGGCGATGGCCACGCTCGCCGCCCGCACCCGCCACGGCGGCCTGCCGGTGCACGTGGTGTTCATCAGCCCCGAGGAGGCGGACGGCGTGCTGTGGGACCGCGACGGTGCCGCCGCCGCCCGCTTCGAGGCGCAGCCGGGCACGGCGGTGCTGCTGCGTCCCGACCGCTACGTGGCGGCGCGCTGGCGCGAATTCGACCCCGTCGCCGTGGCCGTCGCCTGGCGCCGCGCCCACGGCGCCGGCGGCACGGAAGGAGGCGCGGCATGAGCAGGCTCGATCTTTCCCCCCGCCTCGCCGACCCCGACGGCCTGTTCGCGGCCCTCGCCGAGGCGCACGCCGGGCTTTCGGAGACGGAGGCGCGGCGCTTCGACGCGCGGCTGCTGCTGCTGCTCGCCAACCACATCGGCGACGCGCTGGTGCTGCAGCAGGCGATCGCGGAGGCGCGGAAGGACGCCCACACCATCGAGGCGAGGCGCGGCGGCCCCTGAGCCCCGCCCTCAGCCCGAAACCGCCTGCACGGAGGAGAACGGCACGCTCTCGGTGCCCAGGCGCACATCGAGGGTGCCGCCGTTGTCCACCACGTTCGTCACCGTGCCGGAGACGGTGAACGAGGGCGTGCTGGTCTTGCCGGTGGCGTCGGTGGCGGTGACGCTCACCGTATAGGGGCCGTCGGCCAGCGTGTTGCCGGACGCGTCCTGGCCGTTCCAGGTCCAGGTGTTGGTGCCGGCGGTGGTACCGATGGTGGTGGAATAGACGGTGGCCCCCGCCGAATTGGCCACCGCGATCGCCGCGCTGCCGGCCGAGGCGGCGGCGAAGGAAAGCGAGGCCGAACCGTTCTGCAGCGGCATCTGCGCCGACGATACCGCCACCGTCTTGCCGATCAGCGACGAGGATTGCATCAGCTGTCCCGCCTGCGTCACCGAGATCAGCTGGGTCAGCGCCGAATTGGTGTTGATCTGCTGCTCGACGCCGGAGAACTGCACCAGCTCGCTGGTGAACTGGTTGGTATCCAGCGGGCTGGTCGGGTCCTGGTTCTGCAGCTGCGTCAGCAGCATGCCGAGGAAGTCCTGGAAATTGCCGGAGAGCGAGGCCAGCGCATTCTGGCCGGTGCCGCCGGACGAGGCCGACGAAGCGCTGCCGGAGGAAGCGGAGGAAGCGGCGGCGGCGATGCTCATGGGGGAGGAAACTCCTTCAGGCGGTGATGTCGATGCCGCTGGCGAGCCAGCGCATCGGCAGGGGTCGGGAAGGGTCGGGACCGGTGTCGGCGGCGTCGGCGGCGGTGCCAGTGGTGCCGGTGGGGGAACCGCCGCTCGCGCCCGCGTGGTTCCGCTGGCCGCCGCCCGGCTGCGAGCCGGCGCCGAAACCCGTCTCCGCTTGCGCCGGCGCGGCGGGGACAGTGGTGGTGGATGCGTTCGCGGCATGCGCGGCGGCGGCGGGCGTGGCCAGCTGGAAGGTGATCTCGCGCCCCTCGCGCGCCACGCCGGCCTGGTCGAGCGCGTGCTGCAGGCCCGCCTGGTCGCGGTGCAGCAGATCGAGGGTCTGCTGCCGCTCGGCGGTCACCGTCACCCGCGCCGGCCCGTCCTTCACTTGCGTGAGCGCGATCTGCAGCCGGCCAAGCTCCGGCGGGTCGAGCCGCACGCTCACGTGCCGCATGCCGTGGCGGTTGCCGAGGGAGACCAGCGCGCGCGCCGCCTGCCCGGCGACGTCCGCCGCGCCCGTGCCCGCGGTGGCGGAAGCGGTAGCGACGGCGGGCGCCGCAGGGGCCATGCGGCTCTGTGTCATGGATCTCGCCCCGGATGGCCACACGACGACGATCCGCAGCATGGCGGACCTGTACCACGTCCCGGCGGTCATGACTTCTTCAGCGGGTTGGTCGGGCGCGCGTTCTTGATCGCCTTGCGCACGCGATCCAGGCACTGCTGCTCGGTCTCCGACAGGTCCTTCGCGAACAGCAGCGGCGTGACCAGCGCGGCCTGGTACTCCTCCTCGGTCAGCCGGTCGCGCTTGCGCATGAT
>JAJXZO010000168.1 GCA_021780035.1 Pseudomonadota bacterium | reverse complement strand
GTCATCACCAGCACGGGCCGCCTCTCCCCCCGTGCATCGAAGCGCGATGAGGCTCGGTGCCGGAGAGGGCAGCGCCAGCAGCAGGGCGTCGTATTCGTATGCCTGCAGACGGGGGCGGATGCCGGCCCTGGTTGTGCAATCGAAATGAATGCGGGCCCTCCCGAGGCGCTCCGCGAGGGCACTGCCGGCGGCATCCGTTTCGCTTGCTACCAGAATTCGCATGTCATGCCTGATCCTCATCCTTCCGCCAGCCATGCTAACGGATGGTTAACGCCATCCGATACTGGCCAGTGGGCCGCAAGCCATCGTCCAGACGAACGAAACACCGCGCGCTTCGTCCCAACCGAAAGTACTAGCCCGTCGGTCCCGCTGGCGCTCCGAAGCGATCGGGTATAAAATGCCCTTCGGTACCAATTTCTGTCCGGAAAGGCATCCCGTGTCTGTGGCCGATCCGACGGGCTGCTCCCGATACGGAAGAAGTCGATGATCCGCAACGTCCTCTGGCGCGACCGGCGCGGCGTTTCGGCGCTGGAGTTCGCCCTGACGGTTCCGGTGCTGATCGCCCTCACGGGCTTTCTGGCCGATGTCGGCCTGCTCGAGCAAACGCGTGACAGCCTCACGGCGGCCGTCAATGCCGGGGCGCAATATGCCGCGTTGGCCGGAACGAGCGTCACCGCCGCCGCCATACAGACGGCCGGGCAGGCCGCCACGACGCTTTCTCCGGTGACCATCTCCGTTACCGGGCCGGCCTACTACTGCACCGGCACCGGTGCCGGAGGAGCGGTCACGCTCTCCACTTCCGCATCCGGTGCCACCTGCGGCAGCGGCGCAACCGCCGGCATGTACGTCGAGATCACGGCGAACTACAGTTACAGGCCGCTGATGCCGGTTGGCGGCCTGCTCGGAAACACCGTGCTCGACGAACGGGCGGTGGTTCGCCTGCAATGAAAGGCCTTGGCATCCGCAGGGCCCGTGCCGGAGCCGTGGCCATGGAGTTCGCCCTGGTCGCCTCCGCGCTGATAGCGTTGTTCCTGGCGATTTTCGGGCTCAGCATCGTCACGTGGTCGCAGGATGCCGTCCAGGCGGCGGCCGCGCAGGCCGCCCGCTGCGCGGCCATCGGCGGGCCCGCATGCACCAGTCCGAACACTCCGCAGCAATATGCGGCGGAAGTGGCGGCGATCCATGCCTTCCCCGGCCTGGTGACGCGCGGCGACGTAACGGTGCAGACCGCCGCCACCAGTTGCGTGAGCGGAAAGAGCGGGGTGACGGCGGGCGCCTTCACCGTGGTGACGATCACCAGCGGCTTCTGGGCGGCCGGTTTCCTGCCGCCGCCGTTCAGCAATGCAACGCTGAAGGCGAGTGCCTGCTATCCGAACGCCGGCTGATCGGCGCCGCGGCTGCGCACCACCGCCTCCACGCGGTTGCGCGCGCCCAGGCTGCGATAGGCCGCCGCCAGATGCGCCTTCACCGTGGAAACGGAAATATCGAGTCGCCGCGCGATATCCTTGGTGAGGCGCCCTTCGGCGAGCAGGCGCGTCGCGGCGTCGTCGAAGTCGGCGGCCTCCGCCACTTCCACCCCCGGCAGCACCCGGCGCATCAATTCCGCGAGCCCCTGCCGGAACAGCGCGATCTCGACCACGACCATGATGCGCATGGTCTGATCGGCCTGGACGGTGATTTCCGACAGATGGCGCATGACCACTCTGGGGATGGCGCACCGCGCAGCGACGCCGCCGCCCCATCCGCAAGTAATTGTTGCAAATTCATGGTATCTCGGCCACCTGGGCAGGGAAACCGTGTTGCTCCATTTTGCCGCCATCTACGGAAAACAGGACATTCCGTAACAACAGACGGTTGCCGATTACTTCGAATTTCTTCCGCAAATTTTTTTGCATGTTTTCGCGACACGTTACCACGCCACCCCCCTGCAAACCTGCGCAAGCGCTTCCGGGCGCACTCTCCGCCATCCCACCGCTCCCCGCCCGTGCCATCCCGTCGCCGCGACGAAGCCGCCCGGCAGCAGCCGCTGCCGGAAGTGCCATCCCTGTTCCGGCTTCGTCTCCGCGGCCACGAACGCGATCACGGGAGGCGCGAGGCGAAACCGGAAGCTCTGGAGATCCCGCGCCAGCCCTTCGCCGGTCGCCTTCACGAACGCCTCCTTCAACGTCCACAGCCGGATCAGCGCGGCCGAACGCGCGCTCGCCTGGAGATCCGCGAGCAGATCAAGCTCGGCGGCGGCGAAGCAGCGTCGCGCCACGTTCTCCGGCACGATGCGGCCAGCCGCTTCGAGATCGAAGCCGAGCGGCACCACCGCCCGGGCCACCGCCACGCCGACCATTCCGGCGGTATGCGAAAGGCTGAAGGAAACGCCTGCCGGATTGCCTTTCAGCAACGCCTCCGGCTTGCCGTGCGGGCCGACGCGAAAGCCGAACGCGGCCGGCGGCGCCCCGGTCGCCGCCGCGAGCGCCGTTCGCGCCAGCGCGTGCGCGGCAACGAACGAAACGCGGCCGGTGGCGTGGGGAAAGCGTTCCGCCCTTGCGCGTTCCCCGGCGTCGAGCATCGCCAGCCAGGAGGTCACGTCGGCCTCCCCGAGCGACGCGGTGGCCATCGTGAGGGCGCGGATGTCCGCGGCTTCGGTATCGGCGGTGCGAGCCATCGGCGGAGCATAGCCGCCGCCACGCCGGCGCAAAACCGCCGTCAGCTTGTCGTTGCGGTGGAAAAATCCCATGTCGGCGACACACACGCGACCGGAAAAGGGCACGAATGATGGCTTTCGACGCCGGAGAACAGGACCTGAAGCAGCAATTCCGCGCCATGGCGCAAGGATCGCAGAGCCTCGTCGTCGCCTTCGTCGGCATCACCAACGGCCTGTTCCCGGCGCTCGACCGCCTGGGCAAGGCCAGCGCGGACGCGATGGCGATCGAGGCCCGGCGCGATGCGGGCTACGTCCGCCGCTGGTGCGACGCGGCCTATGCCTTCGGCTACCTGGAAGCGGACGGCGAGAAATTCCGCCTGAGCGGAACCGGCGCGGCGATGCTGCCCGATGCGCCGGAAACCCTGGTGCCGATGGCGGTGCAGACGGTGCTGAACGCACATGTGGCCGAGCGCGCCGCGGAGCTGACCGCGAACGGCGAACGGCCCGGCGAACACGTCCTGGGCGAATGCCGCATGGCGGCGCCCTGGTACGGTTTCATGTTCGAGACCACCCACGCCGCTTTCTTCGAGCAGGAAGTCTGTCCCGCGGTGCCGATCTTCCGCGAGGTGGACGAAAAAGGCGGCATGATCGTCGATCTCGGCTGCGGCAACGGCTGGTACCTGCGCGCGCTCGCCCGTCGCTGCCATGCGGTGCATGGCCTCGGCCTCGACGGCTTCGACGAGAACATCGTCCAGGCGAAACGGCACGCCGAAGCGGAAGGCCTGGATGGCCGCCTGCGCTTCACCCTGGGCGACCTGCACGATTTCGCTATCGGCGCCGAGGTCGACCTGATCGCCATGAACCGCGCGCTTCACCATGTTTGGGAGAAGGGCGGCGAGGCGTTCCTGGCCCGTCTGCGCACGCACCTCCGCCCGGGTGGCGCCGTGGCGATCTGGGAGCCGGACTGGCCGGCCGAGCGCAGCCTCCTGCGCAGCCCCAGCCATCGCCACCTCGCCTTCCAGAACCTCTCCGAACACGTGCAGGGCAACCACCTGCTGTGCGCCGAGGAGATCGTCGCCGCCTTCCGCGCCGTGGGCATGCGGCCGGAAGTGTTCCGTTTCCGGGGCGGCGCGGAGAGCTTCGTCGTCGCCCGCAAGCCCGCCTGAGCGCGCGGGCGGCGGCCTCCGCCCTCAGTGCGCCGCCTCCATCGCCATCGGCCCCGCCGGCTGCTCGACGAGTTTCCCTGGTCCTTCCGGGCCGCGTTCGAAGACGATGTGGCGCGCGTGAAACTCGGCCACCGCCGGGCGATGGGCGATGGAGACGATGGTGGTGCCCGGCAGGCGCTGGCGCAGCAGTTCATAGAGCGATGCCTCCGCCGCGGGGTCGAGACTCGCCGTCGCTTCGTCGAGGAAGAGCCAGTCGGGCCGCGCCAGCAGCGCCCGGGCGATCGCCAGGCGCTGCTGTTCGCCGCCGGAGAGGTGCAGCGCCCAGTTATCCTCGTCGTCGAGGCGGGGAACGAGACGGCCGAGCCCAACTGCCCGCAGCGCTTCCGCCGCCTCCTCGCCGCTCGCGGCATCGACCGCGGCCGGGTAGCAGACGGCGTGACGCAGCGAGCCGAGCGGAATGTAAGGTCGCTGCGGCAGGAACAATGTGCGCCCACGCCCGCGCCGCACTTCTCCGGCGCCGAACGGCCAAATGCCGGCGAGCGCGCGGAACAGGGTGGATTTGCCCGAGCCGGAACGGCCGCTGACCACCACCGACTCTCCGGCGCGCAGGGAGAGGTCGGCTCCGTCCAACAGCTTTTCGCCATCCGGCAAGCCGAGCGTGGCGCCGCGCAGACCGTAATCCGGCGCCTCGGCGCCCGCGCGCACCCCCTCGGCCGCGGCCGCGCGGGCCGCCTCGATGGCGCGTTGGAAGGTGGAAAGACGCTCGACGGTGGCACGCCAGGAGGCGATGTCGGCGTAACTGTCGACGAACCACGACATCGCCCCCTGCACCTGGCCGAAGGCACCCGAGGTCTGGGTGAGCGCGCCGAGCGGGATCAGCCCGGCGAAATAGCGCGGCGCGGCCACCACGATCGGGAACACCGAGGCGATCTGCCCGTAGCCCGCGGTGAGCGCGGTGAGCAGCCGGTAGCGGCGCATCAGTTCCCGCCAGTTGGCGGCCAGCGCGTCGAAGCGGAACAGAAGCCCGCGCTTCTCCTCCTCCTCGCCGCCGTAGAGCGCCACGCCTTCGGTATTCTCGCGCAACCGCACCAGCGAGAAGCGGAAATCGGCCTCCACCCGCTGCTTGACGAAGTTGAGCATGGCGAGCGGCCGGCCGACGAAGTGCGTGGCGACGGTGCCGGCGATCGAATAGACGAGCGCCACCCACACCATGTAGCCCTGGATGGTGAAGCCGAACAACGTGAGCGGCCCCGAGAGCGACCACAGGATGGCGATAAAGCTGAACAGCGACACCACGTTCGACATCAGGTCGATGCCGAGGGAGAGAATGCCGCGCACGCCCACCACGCTGTCGCCGATGAAGCCGCGCAGGTCGTCGGAGATGCGCTGGTCGGGGTTCTCGGTGCCCATGCTCTTCTGCCCGTCGGCCAGCGCGATCAGGCTGATGCGGTAGTAGGCGCGGTCAGCGAGCCAGGAATCGAGGAAGTGGCGCGTCATCCAGCGCCGCCAGCGGATCTGCAGCCATTGCGTGAGGTAGATGCGGTAGACGGCAATGGCGATGTAGAGCGTGGCGACGCCGACGAAACCGGGCATGACCAGGCCGTTCGGCATCACCTTCCAGAACAGCAGCAGGTTGATGAAGCTGTTCCAGTCCTTGTCCTGCAGGCTGTTGAAGAATGCATTGTTCCAGAAATTCAGCACCACCGACATGCCCACGAGCAGCAGCTGCATGCCGACGACCGCACCGAGCAGCAGCCACGCCGAGCGCCGCTCCTCGGAGCGGGAGAAATACGGCTTCGCCAGCCGCCAGGCATCGCCCAGGAATTCGGCAATGCTACGCATCGGGCTCTCCCTCGCTGAGCCCGGCCGAAAGGGCGCCTGGCTCCTGTGCCGCCGAGATGGCGGCATTCGGCCCGGCGTGCAAGTTGCAAGCCCGTCAGGTAGGCGACAGATCGAGTGCCGAGGCCGGTTGCGGGCGGCCGAAAAGGAACCCCTGCCCCTGCTGGCAGCCGCAGGCGGCGAGGAAGCGCACCTGCTCGGGCTTCTCGATGCCGCAGGCGATGACGGTGAGGCCGAGCGCCCGTCCGGCGCCGGCGGCGGCACGCACGATCGCCGCGCTTTCGCGCTCGAACAGCAGGGTCCGCACCAGGGAGTGGTCGAGCTTCATCGCCGTCAGCGGCAGGCGCTTCAGCATGGCGAGGCTGCCGACTCCGATGCCGAAATTGTCGAGCGACAAGCCGACGCCGAGATCGCGCGCCGCCGAAAGGGCAAGCAACGCCTCGAGGTCGATGGCCGGAAGGGCCGACTCGGAAAGCTCCAGTTGCAGGCGTCCCGGCTCCAGCCCCGAGGCTTCCAGCGCCGCCGCGATCTGGGCGGGGAGCGTGCCCTCGGCGATCTGCTGCCCGGAAAGTTTGACCGATACCTGCCACGGCTGCCGCCAGCGCGTCGCCGCCCGGCAAGCCTCGGCCAGCACCCAACCGCCGAGGCGGCCGGTAAGGCCGGCGTCCTCGGCCAGCGAGAGGAAACTGCCCGGCGGCATCGGCGCGCCGTGCGCCCGCGGCCAGCGCAGCAGCGCCTCGAAACCGATGCGCTCCCCGGTCCCCAATGTCACCCGCGGCTGCCAGTGGAGCGTGAGTTCCTGGCGATCGACCGCTCCGGCCAGTTCCCGGCGCAGGCGGCGCAGGCGGGCGGCTTCGGCGCGCCCGCCCGGCACCGGGTCCGCATGGGAGGGGACGGGTGGTTCGATGACGTGGTCGTGGCCCAGAAACATCACACCGTCTCTCGCGTGGGGATTATGTCTCAGCCTTCGCGGCGCCGGTGGAGATTTCGTTAATCGCCGGCGGCCGGCCCTTAGGGCGCGTTAGGAAAGCCTTTATCCCCGGCGCGCAGCGTTCCTCTCCACCGATCGAGGGACACGTGGACCCCAACACCGCCATCGAGCCAGCCGCGGCCTGCGGCACGCAACAGGTTTGCGTGCTGGAACACCGGGCCTTTCATTATTTATCCGAGGTGCTGTTCCGCCGCGACGAGGCGGGGACGACGCCGGTGATGGTGATGCAGCTTGGCGACCGCCAGGCGGCCGTGCCGCTGCGGGCGCTGCAGCATGAACTCGGCATCGCGAACGACAGCGCCGACGGGCGCATGTTCGGCCTGATCGCGCAATCGCTCGATTTCGTCGCCGGGCTGCAGATCGGCGATCCGCTGCCGGCGGAGGTGCTGGACGGCCACGCCAGCTGGACGCCCGACCCCATGCACCGTGCCGTCGCCGCGGCGCGCCTGCGCCTGCAACTCGCAGCCTGGCTGCGCCGGGAAGCGGCCGGAGCCACCCTCTCCGACTCGGACACCATTCGCCGTCTCGACGAAGACCCGGAGATGCGCCGGCAGGTGAACGCGGCGATGGAGCAGGCGGCCGGGGAACTCGGCGTGCCGGGGCGTGCGGCGGTGCTCTCCCTGCTCGAGGATCTGGCCGAGGAACTGTCGTATATCGAGGCCCTGCGAGTCGGGCTGCGAGAGCGGATGCGGAGGACGATCGCCGCGATCGAAAGCATCTCGGAGACCGGCCGGATCGACCAGAAGCGCCTGGAAATGCTGACGCAGGTCCGCCGTCTCGGTGCCAAGGCGTTCCGCCACGTGAGCGCGCGCTTCGACGAACTGGACACGCGGACCGACGAGGTGCTGACGGCGCTGCGCAACATCGACAGCCATCGCAACCTGATCCGCTCGAGCCGCGACGCTCTCTACCGCCTCAGCCTCGCCTGGGACCCGATCCTGCGGGCCTGGGAGGCGGCCGCGGGCGCCCTCACCGGCACGCCGCTGTGGCAGTTGCTTGAGCGCACTTACCGGTTCCTCGCGCCACGCTACATGCAGGTGCAGGAGTGGCAGACATTCGTGGCCGGGCAGCACCGCGCCCGGCCGAAGCCTCTTGGCCAGGTGATGCGCTGGTGACGAAGCCGAATGTCTTCGCCTGCCTCCGCGACGCCGCGGAGCGACGGCAGCGGGACGCTCCCCGCGCGGCTAGCCAGCCGTTTGCCGCCCTTCCCAGTCGGCCGCGATCTCTTCGCAGGTCTCGGCCAGTTCCCGCAACTCGCGGGCGCGCTCCTCGTCGACACCGGACTCGGCCAGTTCGCGGAATTTCTCAGCCTGATCGCGGAGATAAGCGATGTACTGCATGGGCCCCTCTCGAAAGCGGGCAGCATAGCCAGCCGCCTGCCCGGCGGCAATCGAACAGCCGGGCCGGCGGCCTCGGACGGCCTTCGTGCCGGCAAGGAACCCTCCGCGGATCAACGGCCCGGTAAGGAAGCCACGCCATTGTGGCATCGGCAACGGCGGGCACAGGAGAACTCGCGCCGATGGCGGCAGACGAAAGTCGCATCATGCCGGAATGTTCGCTGCTCGAGGCGGCGCGCCGCGCCGGCCGGACACAGCAGCCCCGGGCGGCGGTGGCCGTGCATCTGGCCCGCCTGGAGCCGCCCGGCCCGCGCCCGCACCACCGTCGGGTTTCCCACGCCCTGCTGGAGGAAACCGCGCGCCCGGCCGAAGGTCAGCTGTTCTCGCTCGCCAATGGCGATCTCGTCCTGCTGTGCAACCCCTCCGACGCGGACAGTCGGCCGGCGGGCGCGGCCGCTCCGTGCGACCCCGAAGCGCTGGTGCAGACGTTCATCGCCCTGTTCCGGGCCGATATGGCCGACCCGGCCAGGATCGCGACCTACTGGCACCTGCCGGCGGAGTTCCCCTCCTTCATGGAGTACGTAACGGCAAGCGCCGGCGAAAGCGGCCCCGTTGCCCGGATCGGTTCCTCCCGCGGCAACGACGGTTGCGCGCAGGTTCTCGCCGCCGGCGCCATCGCCTCGTTCGCCGCCAATTCCGGCGGAGCCGCCTACTATCGCCGAGCGGTGGGAGTACGCATATCCCGCGCACGCGACCCGCAGGGAACCGCGTGCCTGCCGCTGCGGCCCATCTACCAGTGCCTCTCGCTCGACCACGCGCGGATCGCCACCATCATCGGCGCGCCTGAAACGGGCGATACCGACCCCTATCTGACATCCGCGCTGCGAAGCCGGCTGTCCCGGCAGATCGTGAAATCCCTCGCCGGGAAGCTCGGCTCGCGGCACGCGCTCGACATCGCGGCGGCCTCCTCCCCGACGCTGCCGGTCCATCTCGGCCTGCTCGTCTCCCAGGCGGCGGCGGCGGACCTGGTGGAACTGGCGGTCCGGGCCGGAAACGCGGGCGTCGCGGTCACCGCGGAAATCGACTACGCCGACGCTCTGAACGACGCGCACGAGTTCCATCGGCTCGCCGATCTGCTGAATTCCACCTCGATCCCGGTCGTCCTCGCTGGGGTCCCGCTGCCGGCGCTGACGATGACCAAACCGTGGCTGCTACCGGCTGCCATGCTCAAGCTCGCCTGTCCCGCACATTTCCTCGACAACCCGAACGATGACCACCCGCCCCCCCCGCCGCCGGTGACGGAAGTCGGCGGCGAGCGCACGATCCTCGCCAATGTCGGCAACGCCGCCACCCTGCGCTGGGGCATGGCGAACGGCATCGAACGCTTCGAAGGACCCTACGTCAGCACCTTGCTGGCCGCCGCGCAGCATCAGTCCTGCCCCGCCGCCGCCACCTGCGCCTGGGAACGCTGCGTGGAACGCATCAGAAGCGTCGAACGGCCGCCCGTGGGCGCCTTGCCCTGCTGCCGGATTTCCTTCGCGGCCAACGCGGTGTTCCACGGCGGCATGCAGGCCGACATGGCGGAGGCGTGCCCCGCATGAGCAGTGCGCAGCGCGCCGCGAGCGCGGACGGCAACGTCCGCGACATCGCCTATCTGCACAAGCTGATCAGCAACTGCGTGGCGCTGCGCATCGAGCGCTCGGTGCTTTATCTGCGCCTGTCCGGCATTGCCGACGATCTCGCCCGCGCCGACTGCTTTTCGGCGGCGCTGTCGGCCCTGGACTGGCTGCCCTATGCTGACGTTCCCGGCAAGTACCGCCTTCCCCACGGCGATTTCGCGCTGGTGTGGCGGAAGCTCACGGAAAAGCAGCTTCGCTCCGCCGCCGCCGTCCTGAAGGAACGGCTTCGCCCTGCCGCCGGGGAGGAGGAACTCGTCCACCCGTTCCGGCTGCCGTTCGACGCGCAGCGCCTGTCGCGGCTGCTGTCCGGCTCCCCCGCACCCGCGTCCGCGCCGGCCGCCGAACCCGCCACCCCGGAAACGACGGTTGCGGAGCCGCTGGACTTCCCCGCCCTCGCGGAACTGGAGGCCGCGCTCGCCACCTCCGACGTGGAGCCATTCGTCAGGCGCCGCGCGGTCTGCCGGCAGGCGCAGGACGGGCAGTTTCTCCGGCTCTGGGAGCAATACCGGCTGTCGGCGCCGGAGGTGGTCGCGGCGCTTGCGCCCGGCTGCGCGGCCCCGGCCGCGGACTGGCTGACACGAAGACTCACGCGAACCCTCGACCGGCGGCTGCTGGCGCTGCTGTCCGCGCCCGGACAACTGCGCGGCGGCATCCCTTTCGGGCTGAAGCTCAATGTGGCCAGCCTGGTATCGCCGGAATTCCTGCGTTTCGATTCCATGCTGCCGTTCCCACTGCGCGAACAGGTCATCATCGAAATCGACGCCGCCAGCATGGTGGCCGAGATCGCGACGTTCCCGTTCGCCAGGGATTTCGCCAGAAGCCGCGGATATCTTCTGCAGCTTGGCGGCGTGACCGCCGGCACCCTCGGCCAATTCCCGCTCCGCGAGGCAGGGTTCGACCTCCTGTCTCTGCAATGGTCGGCCGAACTTGCCGTGCGCGACGCCCCGGAAGCGTTCGCCGACGCCGACCACTTCGTCCTCGCGGAGGCCGACAGCCAGTCCGCTCTCTCCTGGGGAAAAGAGCGCGGCATCAATTTGTTCCAGGGGCGCACGACCGAAGCCTCCCGCTGAGCGGCGCCCGCACGGCTGCCCCTTGATACCGGCCGCGCGTTGTCTTAATTCCCGGCGATGCATGCGATCGTCGTAGACAGGTTGTGCAAAAGCTTCGGAGAAATCCTGGCGGTGAACGGCCTCGATTTCTCTGTCGATCCGGGCGAGACGGTCGGTCTTCTGGGCGGCAATGGTGCCGGCAAGACCACGACGATTGCGATGCTGCTCGGATTGCTGATCCCGACTTCGGGCAACATCTCCATCCTTGGGCACGACATGGCCCGCGCCCGCTTCGCCGCCCTGGCGCGGATGAACTTCTCCTCGCCCTATGTCGCCCTGCCGCAGAAGCTTACCGTGGCGGAAAACCTGCGCGTCTACGGCCATCTCTACGGCGTGCGCGGCATCGAGGAGCGAATCGCGACGATCGCCGAACAACTTGGGTTCACGGCGATGCTGAAGCGCGCCACCGGCGAACTTTCCGCCGGCCAGAAAACCCGCGTGGCGCTGGCGAAGGCGCTGATCAACCGCCCCGACGTGCTGCTGCTCGACGAACCCACGGCCAGCCTCGACCCCGATTCCGGCGATTTCGTCCGTTCCTGGCTGGAACGCTACCGCGCCGAGAGCGGCTGCACCATTCTTCTCGCCTCGCACAACATGCTGGAAGTGGAGAGGCTGTGCGGCCGGGTGCTGGTGATGAAGCACGGCCGGATTGTCGATCACGGCAGCCCCGCGCAACTGCTGGCGAAATACGGCCGCGACGACCTGGAGGAGGTGTTTCTCGATATCGCCCGCGACCGCAACCGGAGGATCCCGGCATGACGAACGGTGCCGTCCGTCGCATCTGGGGCCTGATGTATCGCCACCTGATGCTCTACAAGCGTTCCTGGCCGCGCTTGCTGGAACTCGCCTATTGGCCCACGCTCACCATGTGCATCTGGGGCCTGACCGCGAGGTTCTTCGCCGCCCGCACCGGCAGCGCCGGAACGGTGGCCTTCGGCATGCTGCTTGGCGGCGTGCTGCTGTGGGAAATCGCGCTGCGCAGCCAGATGGGCATGGCGATCTCCTTCCTTGAGGAAGTGTGGTCGCGCAACCTCGGCCACGTGTTCGTCAGCCCGCTGCGGCCGTGGGAGCTTCTGGCGACGCTGATGAGCTTGTCGGTTCTGCGGACCGCCGCGGGCGTGCTGCCGGCGGTGGCGCTGGCGTGGGCGCTCTACGCCTTCAACCTGTTCTCCCTCGGGCCGGTGGTGGCGCTGTTCGCGGCAAACCTCATGCTGATGGGCTGGTGGGTTTCCCTTGGCGTCATCAGCCTGATCCTCCGCCACGGCGCCGGCGCGGAGGCGCTTGCGTGGTCGGTGCTGTTCGCCCTCACGCCATTTTCCGCGGTATATTACCCCGTCTCCGTCCTTCCGGGCTGGGCGCAGACGGTCGCCTGGCTGCTGCCGTCGTCCCACGTCTTCGAGGGGCTGCGCGCCGCCTTCGTGGACGGCGGCGTTCCCTACAGCCAGATCGTCGTGGCGGCCGCACTCAATGGCGTATGGTTCGTGGTCGTGGGCGCGCTGTTTCTCCGCGAGTTCCGCGCCGCCCGCGAACGCGGCAACCTGCTGCTGATCGGCGAATAGCGGCGCCTCTCAACGCGCCGCCTGCCAGGCGGCGGCAGCCAGCAGCGCCACTGCGGCCACCCAGCCAGCCGCTTCCGGCTGCCACAGCGCGGTGATCCAGGCGAGCAGCAGCGCCGCCGCGACCGAGACGACGTTCCCGGCATCGCCGAACACCAGTTGCAGCAGCTTTCTCATGCCCGCGCTCCTCGCGGCCCCGATAAGCTCTGGCGCACCAGGGTTGCGATGAGCCTCCCGGCGGCGAGGTAGAACACGAACAGCAGCGGCAGGGTCGCGTCGCCGAGCGGCCACGTCGCCGTCTCGCCGAGCAGCCCGCCCACGCCCCAGAAGGTGCCGAAGGAAAGCAGCGCGCAGCCGACGAACATCTTGAGCGCGTTCTCCGGTACCGCGGCGAGCGGCCGGTGCACGGCGATGCCGGCTGCCACCACCGCGAGCAGCGCCGCCGCCGCCCCGGCCGATGCCTCACCATAGCCGACTGTCTGGCCGAGCGCCACGACAAGCAGCCAGACCTCTAGCCCTTCCAGCAACACGCCCTTGAACGCCACCACCCAGGCCACCCGCGCCTCGGCGCCGCCGATGCCGTCGCGTGTCCTGGCGAAGGCCGCGTCCTCGTCGTGCAGGCGGGTGCGGCCGGCGGTGCGGCGAATCGCCTTCGCGTACCAGCGCAGCCCGAACAGCAGCAGAAAGATGCCGATGCCACCGCGGATGATGTTGAAATCCGCGCGGATGGCGTTGAGCCCGAAGCCGGTGAGGCCGATCAGTGCCGCGATCACCAGCAATGCCGAAGCAGCGGCGCCGGTCGCGCGCGCCCAGCCGATGGTGAGCGCCACGGCAAGAACGATGGTGAACGCCTCCACCCACTCCACGCCGGCGGCGATAAAGATGGTGGCCAGGCCGCCCCAGTCGGTTGCGTTCATGCCGTCACTCCTGCCTTCCGGGGCCTCCGGCCGGAGCCCGGCCTGAAACTTGCCTCCGCCGGGACGGCGCCGCAACCGCCGGCTGCCGGAGGTTAGCGATGCACTCCTCGCGGGAGGGCGATGACTTAACAACTTGAAAGTTGCAAAATCCTTCCGGTGGCGGCAAGACATCACGTGCCTTGCAATCATCGTCGATATCTACGCGATTTTTCGAAATCTCGCCGGAGCCCGCGGACCGGATTTCCTGTGAAATCTCTTCGAACATGTTGACACCAACCTTCGGGTGGGGAATACCTCCGGCCGACGGCTCCAGGAGGCTGAAGTGCCGGCAGCGCCAGGCGACCACGCGCCGAGAAAGGCGACGGCAGCCCCTCCCGGTTGTCTGCGGCTGATCGCCGACGATCTCACCGGCGCACTCGACACTGCCGTGCAGTTCGTCGCTCCCACCGCCCCCATCGATGTGTTCTGGCAGCCCACGTTGGCCTTCGGCAGCGTCGCCATCGACGCCGGCACCCGCGAACGGGACGCCGCGACGGCGGCCCGCCGGGTGGCGGCGCAGGTCTCGGTATTCCAGCCCCGTCCGGATGCCTGCCATTTCGCCAAGCTCGACAGCCTGCTGCGCGGCCACGCCTCCGCCGAGATTCGCGCCTGGCACGAGGCGATGGAGTTCAGCCACTGTCTCGTCGCTCCGGCCTTCCCCAGGCTTGGCCGTGTCACCCGCGGCGGGCGGCAGTACTGGCGCGACAACGATGCGTGGCGGTTGGCGGACTGCGATCTCGCCGCCGAGCTTCGCGCCTGCGGCTTCACCGTAAGCCTTTGCCGTCCGGGCGATGCCGCGCCGCCCGGCCTCAGCTTCTGGGATGCCGAGTCGGACGCCGACCTGCTGGCGATTGCCGCCGCCGGAAATGCCGTGTGCGGCCCGGTGCTGTGGTGCGGCTGCGGCGGGCTGGCGACGGCACTCGGTCCCGGGCAGGCGGCAAAGGCCGCGCGGGGCGCCCTGGCCCGGCCGCTGCTGGGGCTGATCGGCACCGACCACCCGGTGACGCGGGCGCAGTTGGCCGAGTGCCAGGCACCGGTTATCTCCCTGCCCGAAGACGGCGTTCGCGGCGCCGCGCGCATCGCCGAGAAGCTCGCCACGGAGGGGTGCGTCCTCGTGCAATGCGCGCTTCCCGATGGCATCGGCCGTGCCGCTGCGGCGGAGCGCATCGGCCGGGAATTCGCCGCTCTTCTGCGCGGCCTCGCCCCGCCGGCGACGCTATTCGTTTCGGGCGGAGAAACGCTGCGTGGCGTGTGCGACGCGCTGGCCGCCAACCATCTGCAACTCATCGGCGAGCTTCTTCCCGGCATTCCCCGCTCCCGGCTTCGCGGCGGCCGCTTCGACGGCGTCGCCGTGGTGTCCAAATCGGGAGCCTTCGGCGCACCGGATACGCTGCGCCGGCTTCTCGACCCCGGTTTCACCGCCGTAGAAGGCACCCCGACATGACGCCGCAGCTTGCACTCACCATGGGCGACCCGGCCGGCGTGGGGCCGGAGATCATCCTCAAGGCCTGCGCAAAACTGCAGGACCGCATCCGCGCCGGCGAAATGCAGTTGCTCGTCATCGGCTCGAACCGGGTGCTGGCGGAAACCCGCGCCGCGCTCGGGCTTGCGCTCGACGTGCCGGAAGTGACGGAAGCCGACGCCGCATGGCCGGCGCTTGCCTGCCTGCAGGCCTGCCCGGAAGGCGAGCTGATCCGTCCCGGCGTGCTTTCGCCGAGCGGCGGGCACTTCGCCTTCAGCGCGGTGGAGAAGGCGGTGCGCCTGACCGAAGCGGGCCGCGTGCACGGCATCGTCACCGCGCCGCTGAACAAGGAGGCGCTCAATCTCGCCGGGCATCATTTCGCCGGCCACACGGACATGCTGGCGAAGCTCACCGGCGCCTCGGGCTCGGTGATGATGCTGGTGCACGGCAACATGCGGGTAAGCCACGTCACCACCCATGTGGCGCTGGAGGACGTGCCGAAGCGGCTGACGCCGGAGCGGCTTCGCTACGTCATCGACGTCACCGACGAGGCGCTGGCAGGGCTTGGGCTCGCACGACGGCGCATCGCCGTGGCGGCGCTCAATCCGCACGCGGGCGAAGGCGGCCTGTTCGGCCGGCAGGACATCGACATTTCCGCGCCGGTTATCGCCCGCTGCGTGCAGGACGGGCTCGACGTGATGGGGCCGGTCCCCGGCGACACGGTGTTCGTCAAGCTCCACGCCGGGCAGTTCGACGCGGTGGTGGCCATGTACCACGACCAGGGACACATCCCGGTGAAAATCCTCGGCTTCAACGTCGATCCCGCCACCGGCGCGTGGCAGGCGCTTTCCGGCGTGAATGTCACGCTCGGCCTGCCGCTGGTGCGCACTTCCGTCGATCACGGCACCGCCTTCGACATCGCCGGCAAAGGCATCGCCGACGAAACCAGCATGATCGAAGCGATCGACTACGCACTGAAGCTCGCCGCCAGCCGCGCGGGCAGCAAGGAGACTTCGCGATGAGCCGCACGCTTGCCGATCCGATCGATCTGCTTTCCCCTCCCCGCATCAGTTTCGGCGTCGGTACGGCGGCGAATGTCGGGCGCTGGATCGCGCGGCGCGCCTTGGAGCGACCCCTGGTGGTTGCCGATGCGGTGATCGCCGGGCGCGTGGCCGCTCTCGGCCTGCCCTCCGGTGCGGCGGTCTACAGCGGCTTCCATCCCGAGCCCGATGCGGCCGATCTCGCCCTGCTGCTCGCCGCGGTCGAGGAAGCGAAACCCGATGTCGTCGTCGGCTTCGGCGGCGGCAGCGCCATGGATCTCGCCAAACTCGCGGCGGTGCTGCCCGGCAGCGGCCAAACTCTGAAAGACGTTGTCGGCGCGGAGAAGGTTGCCTCCCGCCGCGCGGCGCTGATCCAGGTGCCGACCACCGCCGGCACCGGCAGCGAGATGGGCACGCGAGCGCTGGTGACCGATCCCGTCACGCTGAACAAGCTCGCGGTGCAGAGCGAATACATGCTGGCCGATTTCGCGGTGATCGACCCTGAACTCACCGTGAGCGTGCCGCGTGTGGTGACGGTGGCCACCGGGGTCGATGCGCTCGCCCACTGCGTCGAGGCCTACACCAACCGTCTCGCGCATCCGCTGATCGATCTCTACGCGCTGGAAGGCATGCGCCTCGTCGGGCACTGGCTGCCGTGTGCCGCCGCGAACGGCGAGGACCGAGAAGCGCGTGCCGGCATGGCGCTGGCGGCGCTCTACGGCGGCATCTGCCTCGGCCCGGTGAACACCGCGGGCGGCCATGCCGTGGCCTATCCACTCGGCTCCCGCCATCACATTCCGCACGGCGCCGCCAACGCGCTGATCTTCCCGCATGTGCTGGCGTTCAACGCGCCCGTGGCGGCCGAGCGTACATCCACGATCCTGGCCGCGCTCGGGCTGCGCGCCGCAACGGACGAACGCGCGGTGTTCGACGCGGCATATGGCTGGTGCGTGGATCTGGGCTGCGCGATGCGCCTTTCCGCTCTTCGCGTGCCGGAGTCCGACCTGCCGGCGATGGCCGACGAGGCGCACGCCATTCGCCGCCTGCTCGACAACAACCCGCGCGACCTCTCGCGCGAGGACATCCTCGCCATCTACCGGGCCGCGTACTGAGCGCGACATCCCGCGAGGAAGGAACGGCGCATGTTCGAGGCCGATCTGCTGATCCGCGGCGGCACCGTCATCGACCCCGAGCGGGGGGTGGAGGAACCGGCGGAAGTGGCAATCCGCGACGGCCGGATCGTCACCCGCCCGGCTGGCGAGCCCTGCCGTGCGGCCCGCACGGTGGACGCCAGCGGGTGCGTTGTAACGCCGGGGTTGATCGACCATCACGCCCATGTTTTCGCAGGCGGAACAGCCTTGAGCATCGCGCCGGACCTGCTGCTGCCGATGGGCGTGACCACCGTGGTCGATGCCGGCAGCACCGGAATTGATGCCTTCGAGGCGTTCCGGCGCGCGATCGTCGAAACCGCCCGCATCCGTGTGCTCTGCCAGCTCAATCTCGCCTCCGCCGGGCAGATCACCGAGGCACATCCCGAGTGCCTCGATCCAGCGCACTTCAAGCGCGAGCGTATCGCCGCCCTGGCGGCGCGCCATCCCGGCCTGATCCGCGGGCTGAAGATCCGCGCCGGCGCCGAGGTGCTGGGCCGCTTCGGGCTTGCCGCGGTGAAGGCGGCGCTCGAAGTGGCGGAAGCAGTGAATCTGCCTCTCACCGTGCACACCACCAATCCGCCCTGCGACATGGGCGAGCTTGCGGCGATGCTGCGGCCCGGCGACGTGTTCTGCCACTGCTTCCACGGCAAGGGCAACGCGATGGTCGGCGCGGACGGCGTGGTGAAGCCCGGCGTGCGTGAGGCGCGCGCCCGAGGCGTGCTGTTCGACACCGCCGATGCCCGCGGCAACCATACCTACAAGGTGATCGCCGCCGCACTGACATCCGGCTTCAGGCCCGACATCATCAGTACCGACATCACCAACGGTTCGCTCTTCGGCAACATGGTGTTCGGCCTGCCCGTGGTGCTGTCGCGCTATCTGCAGCACGGGCTTACGCTTACCGAAGTCATCCGCGCCGCCACCGCCACTCCGGCCCGCGCGCTCGGGCTCGCCGGCCGGATCGGCACGCTGGCGCCGGGAGCGGAAGCCGATGTCGCCATATTCGCACTCCGCGACCGCGAGATTCTTCTCACCAATCTCGCCGGAGAGGAAATGACCGTCACGCGCCACCTCGTGCCGCAAATGACGGTGATGGGCGGCGAGATCGTCTATCGGCAAGTCGATTTTCTCTAGCCGGCCGCTTCCGCGTACCCGATCGCGTTCGTCCCCGGCGGGAGAACACCCGCCGCCGGGGACCACAAAGGAGACAGGAAATGAGTGACAAACTTCGCGGCGTGTTCAGCGCCGCCGCCACGCCGGTCCGCGAGGACCTGACCGCCGATCACGCCAAGCTTGCGGCGCACTGCAAGCATCTTCTCGCCGATGGCTGCCACGGCATCGCGCTGCTCGGCTCAACCGGAGAGGCCAATTCCTTTTCAGTCGCGGAGAGGCAGGTGATACTGGAGGCGGTGGTGGCTGCCGGTGTGGCGCCCTTCCGCGTGCTGCCGGGAACCGGCGTCTGCGCGCTTCCCGACACCATCGCGCTGACCCGACACGCGCTTTCCCTCGGCGTCACGCACGTGGTGATGCTGCCGCCGTTCTACTACAAGAAGCCTTCCGACCAGGCGCTCATTGATTCCTACGGCTACGTCTTCGACAAAGTGGCGGACAACCGGCTTCGGGTAATTCTCTACCACATCCCGCCGATCGCCCAGATCCCCATTACCGATGCCGTCATCGAGGGACTGCTCAAGCGCTATCCGAATACCGTGGCGGGCGTGAAGGATTCCTCGGGCGACTTTGAGCACATGAAGGGTCTTGCCCTGCATTTCCCGCAGCTTTCCATCCTCGCCGGCGCGGACCCGATGATGAAGCCACTGCTGGAGAACGGCGGCGCCGGCTGCATCACCGCCACCTCCAATGTCGCGGCACGCCATCTGCGCGTCGTCTTCGACGGCTTCGACAAGCCCGAGGCGAAGACGGCGGTGGAAGCGGCGCAGGCCTGCATCGTCGTCCAGCGCAACATCAGCAACCGCTTCACCCAGATCCCCACGATCAAGGCAATGGTCGGCCTGCGTTACGGAGATGCCAGTTGGGGCCGTGTGCGCCACCCGTTCCTCGCGCTCACCGAAGCGGAGCGCGAGGAACTCGGCGGACTGCTCAACGATCCGGCGGCCGGGTTCGCCAAGGCCTGAACGGCGGCATTCGCCAGAGGCCGAAGAAGGTGAACCCTCGGCCTTGCGCGAGTGTGTTGCGGCAATTCTGATATCGGAATGGATGCGATGGCGACGGTGGTGAGTCTGGGCGGGCCGCTGACCGAAGCGGCGGCCGCGACTCTGCGGAACAA
>JAJXZO010000187.1 GCA_021780035.1 Pseudomonadota bacterium | reverse complement strand
AATAACGTAGCGCCGCGTGGCCGACGAGGGAGACGAGGTTGAGCGCCATGCCGCGCCCGTGCAGCGCGCGGCGGTAGGCATCCAGATCGGCGAACACTTCGTCGGCGGCCACGTCGCCGAGCAGCGCCCCGAAGTGCCGCGCCAGCGCGGACGCGCTCGCCGGCGTCGCCGGATAGAGCGAGAAGCTGCAATTGCCGACCACCACCGTGGTCACCCCCTGCAGCAATTTTTCCGGCCGCAGCGGCTCGCGCAGCGTGATGAGGTCGTCGTGGCAGTGGGCGTCGATGAAGCCCGGCGCGAGGAAATTCTCCTCGGCGTCCACCACCGCGGCCCCCGGCGCGGCGAGTCCCGGTCCGATGGCGGCGATCCGCCCGCCCTCGATCAGCAGGTCGGCGCGGAACCACGGCGCGCCGGTGCCGTCGATGACGCGGGCGCTGCGGATCAGCGTGCGCGCGCTCACAGCAGCCTCTGCAGTTTCGGGTCGAGCGCGTCGCGCAGCCCGTCGCCCAGCATCTGCAACGACAGCACCACCAGCACGATGGCGCCGCCGGGGAACAGCATAAGCCAGTCGGCCTGGCCCATGTATTGCTGGGCCTGCGCGATCATGTTGCCCCAGGTGGGTATGGTCGGCGGCACGCCCGCGCCGAGGAAGGAAAGCGCCGCCTCGGTGAGAATGGCGTAGCCGAACACGAAGGTTCCCTGCACCACCAGCGCCGAGACGAGGTTCGGCAGCAGGTGCACCAGCATGATGCGCATCCGCCCCGCCCCCAGCGCCTCCGCCGCCTCGATGAACGGCAGTTCGCGCAGCACCAGCACGGCGCCGCGGACGATGCGCGCCACCCGCGGCGTGTAGACGATGCCGAGCGCCAACACGACATTGATCAGCGACGCCCCGAGCGCGGCCATCAGCGCGATGGCGAGCAGGATGTCGGGAAACGCCATCAGCGCGTCGTTGAAGCGCATCAGCGCCGTATCCATCCGGCGGAAGTAACCGGCGCACAGGCCCAGCACGGTGCCGAGCAGCGTGGCGAGGCACACCACCAGGGCGCCCACCGCCAGCGACTGCCGCGCGCCGAACAGTACCCGGCTCAGCACGTCGCGGCCGAAATCGTCGGTGCCCAGCAGATGCGCCATGCCGGGCGGGGCAAGACGGTGGACGATGTCCATCCTCGTCGGCGAATAGGGCGCGATCAGCGGCGCGAACAGCGCCGCCACCACCGTCGCCGCCAGCACCACGGCGGCCGCCGCCACCAGCCGCCTGCGGAACAGCCGGCGGAGCAGCAGCAGGGCGGGAGAGGAGGATGCGCGCATCGCCCTGCCTCAGAACCGCACGCGCGGGTCGGCCAGCGCGTAGAGCAGGTCGACCAGCAGATTGATCAGCACGTAAAGTCCGGAGATCACCAGCAGCGTGCCCTGGATCACGGGGTAGTCGCGGCGCAGCACCGCCGAAACGATCAGGTTGCCCACGCCGGGCAGCCCGAATACCGTCTCCGTCACGATGGCGCCGCCGATCAGCGTCGCCACCGTCAGCCCCACCACCGTCAGCACGGGGATCATGGCGTTGCGGAACGCGTGCCGCATCACCACCCCGGCCGGCCGGACGCCCTTGGCGCGCGCCGTACGCACGTAGTCCTCCTGCAGCACGTCGAGCATGGATGTGCGGGTGAAGCGGATGATCAGCGCCGAGTTCGGCAGGCCGAGCGCGCAGGCGGGCAGCACCAGGTGGCGCAGGTGCTCCGCCAGCCCGGCTCCGGGCCCGCCCCAGCCGGAAACCGGAAACCACGGGTTGTGCACGGCGAAGATCTCGATCAGCGTCAGCCCCACCCAGAAGCTCGGCACGCTGGCCGCGAACATCGAAACCGCGGTCGCCGCCTGGTCGAGCCAGCTTCCCCGCCGGACCGCGGAAACCACCCCCACCGGCACGCCGATCGCCACCGAAAGCCCCGCCGCCAGCAGCGTCAGCAGGCCGGTCAGCTCCGCCCGCTGCCAGAGCGCCCACGCCACCGGCTCGTTCAGGAACAGCGAGCGGCCCAGGTCGAGAGAGGCGATCTGCTTCAGGTAGATCAGGAACTGCACCGCGAGCGGCCGGTCGAGCCCGAGTTCCGTGCGCAGCCGTGCGATGTCGGCCGGGGTGGCGGCGGTGCCCAGCATCACCGCCGCCGGATCTCCCGGCACCACGCGGACGATGACGAACACGATCACCGCCACCATCAGCATGACGGCGAGCAGCCCGCCCACGCGGCGCAGCAGGTAGCGGATCATGCCCCTATCCCGGCCGCCCCGCTTCCCTCAGCCCAGCCGGACGTTCCAGAAGAACGGCCAGGGCGTCACGGTGTAGTCCTTCACCGCCGCGGCGCGCGCGGCGAGGTTGTAGAACTCGCCCACCTTGATCGCCGGCGCCTGCGAATAGAACAGCCCCTGCAGCTTCCGCCAGTCGCCGATGCGCTTCGCCGGATCGGGCTCGCTGTTGAAGGCGGCGAGCGCGGCGTCCTTCTCGGGCGTGTTCCACCAGCACGGATACGAGGGGTCCATGATGGTGATCAGCGAGGGTTCGGGCACGAAGGTATGGTAGGTGAACAGCCCGTCCCACGCCTTCGGGTCGGCGCGGTGCTGCAGCAGCGTCGCCCAGTCCAGCACCTGCAGGTCCACGTTGAAGCCGGCGTCCTGCATGTTCTGCTGCGCCACCAGGCTCATCTTGTAGAGGAAGTCGTACTGCTGCGACGTCATGATGCGGATAGGCTGCTTGGCGTACTTCGCCTGCGCGAGCAGCGCCGCCGCGCGCTTCGGGTCGGCGAGGTTGTAGGCGGTGACGGAAGCCTCGTCGTAGAACGGCGTGCCCTTGGCATAGATTGAGCCCTCGACCTCGTAGAACGAGGCATCGCCGAACGCCGCCTTCAGCATGTCGGCTTCGGAAAGCGCCGCCTGCGCCGCCTGCCGCAGCAGCACGTCGGTCATCGCCCCCATCTTGGTGTTGAAGATGAACAGCGGAAAACCGAACGGCTTGACGATCACCGGCACCACCGAGGCCTTGCTCTTCAGCCTGGGCAGCATCTCGGCGGGCAGGGAATCCGCGAAATGGTACTGGCCCGCTAGCATCCCGTCCACGCGCGTGGTCGGGTTCGGAACCGGAACGAAGCGCACCTCCTCGATATAGGCATGCCGCGCGCCCGCGTAGCCGGAGGCCGGGCCCGGCGGCGAAACGTAGTCGGTGAAGCGCTGCAGGCGGATGTACTGGTCGGGCTTGTGCTCGAGGAAGCGGTACGGCCCGGTTCCGATGTAGGAATCGAGCGGCCCCTTCGCCGCCTTCGCCACGGCCGCCGGCATGATGGCGGCGGCGCCGTTGCTCATCGACAGCATCGCCAGCAGCGGCGCGTACGGCTTGTGCAGGCTCATCTTCACCGCGTGCTCGCCGGCAGCGGCCAGCGAGGCCACGTAGGGCGCCACCTGCTTGCCGCGCGGGGAAAGCGCGAGCCAGCGCTGGAGCGAGGCCACCACGTCTCCCGCGACCATCATCGCGCCGTCGTGGAAGCGCACGCCGGTGCGCAGCGGAATCGTATATTCCGTGCCGCCCGCCTCCACCTTCGGCATCGCCGCCGCCAGCAGCGGCCGCTCCACCCAGCCGCCGTCGAAGGCGTACAGCGTCTCGAAGATATGCTGCGAGATGATGCTGACGAGATCGGACGTGACCACGGTCGGGTCGAGCGGTCCGGGCTCGCCGATGGTGGCGACGATGATCGCCCCCTTGCCGGCGGGCTGCTGCGCGCGCGCGCCGTCGGCGCCCGCAAGCGCCGCCATTCCGACCAATCCGGCTCCGAATGCCCGTCGCGACATCCGGCCTGTGCATTCTGTCATGGTTGTGCCCCGTCTGTGCCAAGCGAGCCGTGGAAAGGCGTCTGTCCGCCATTTCTGTCTGGTATAACGGACAGCGATCCTTTATATCGGACGTGGCGACCGTAGCCCCACCCCGCACGCCGTGCAAGCACTTCCGCCACCAGCCAGGAACCCAAAGATGCCGAACGCCACCCAAGCCCGCGCCCGCGGCATCGACCGGGCCATCGCCGTGCTGCAATGCCTGCACGCGGCGCGCGGCCCGCTCGGCATCGGCGAGATCGCCCGCGCCCTCGGCGCCCCGCGCTCCAGCCTCTACGAACTCACCGAGCGCCTGCTCGCCGCCGACATCCTCGAACCCGCGCCCGGCAACCGGGTCTATTTCGGCCGCGCCGTGCACTACTGGGGCGCCGACTGGCTCGCCGCCAACGACTTCTCCCGCCAGGCCGATGCCCTGGTGCGCAAGCTCGCCAGGGCCACCGGGCAGACGGCGCAGTTCACCGCGCTGGCCGGCAACAAGTACACCGTGGAGCACATGCACCACGGCGAGCAGTTGTTCCGCATCAGCTCCGACATCGGCGTGCCGGTGCCGATTCCCTGGACCGCCTCCGGCCGCCTTCTGCTCGGCCATCTGCGCGACGAGGAGATCCTCGCCTTCATCCCCGCGGAGGACTTCCGCCTCCCCGATGGCCGCCGCATCGACCCGCAGGACTTCTGCGCCGAGGTGCACCGGGCGACGGCGGCCGGCCACTGCATCACCCGCGGCCTCGTCGACGGCTTCACCACCTGCATGGCCTCGCCGGTGCGAAGCGACGCGGGCATCGCCATCGGCTGCCTTTGCCTCGTCGTGCCCACCGCCACCGCGAACCCGGATGCCTTGCTGGCGCGGCTCGACGCCGAGGCGCGGGCGCTATCGCAGGCCGCGCGC
>JAJXZO010000113.1 GCA_021780035.1 Pseudomonadota bacterium | reverse complement strand
CCTCAATTTGCGGCGCCGTCTGCCCAGCGGCTGGCCCCGCCGTCGGCGCTGCCGCCGTTGCCTGTCCCGCCAAGCTCTGGCCCGGGGGTGCTTGCCCGGATGGCGTTTGCCCCGATAGCGTTTGCCCTGGGGGAAGTTCGGCCGCGGGCACCGGTTCGGTCGCAGGCGCCGTCTCCGTCACGGGGGCATCGAGCGGGCCGGAGGCGCCGGGCACCTGGTCGGGCTTGAAGGCGTCCGTCAGGGTCATGCCGCCGCTCTCCCACGTCGCCAGCGCGACACCTGGCGGCGGGACGAAGTCGAGCACCGGCCGGCCACGCAAGGCCTCGGCCATGAACTCATGCCAGATCGGCGCCGCCACCGCCCCGCCGGTCTCCTTCTCGCCGAGGCTCGCCGGCTGATCGAAGCCGACCCAAACGATGGTCACCAGGTCTGGCGTGAAGCCGGCGAACCAGGCATCGTTGAAGTCCTGGGTGGTGCCCGTCTTGCCGGCGATCGGCCGGTTCAAACCCGCCCCGGCGGCCGTGCCGGTGCCGCGACGGACGACGTCCTGCATCATCTTGACCACCTGGAAAGTGCTGGCGGGGTCGGCGACCTGGGTCCGCGTGTCCGTGAATTCGGGCGGCTGGGCCGCATCGGGTGCTGCGGCGGGGGAAGGCAGCGGAGTCGGCTCCGGCGCTGGAGCCGCCGCGCCGGTACACCCGGCACAGGCGAGCGCGTCGGGGCGCCAGATCACCTGGCCTTCGGCGTCTTGAACGCTATCGATCAGCGACGGCGCCACGGCACGGCCGCCTTCCGCGAGCCCGGCATAGGCGCCGGCCAGCCGCAGCACCGTCGTCTCCACCGCGCCGAGGGAAGCGGGCAGCACATGCGGCATCGCATCGGCGATGTGGAAACCGGCCGCCGTGGCGGCGACGGCGTCCATGCCGACGCGGTTGGCCACGCGCAGGGTCACCAGATTCAGCGACTTCATCAGCGCCACGTGCAGCGGCACCGGGCCGGAAAAATCCATCTCGTAGTTGTTCGGCCGCCACTTCCCCGCCTCGCCGAGATCGACGACGAACGGCGCGTCGAGGAAGCGCTGGCTCGGTGCAATCCCCTGCTCCATCGCGGTGAGATAGACGAACGGCTTGAAACTCGACCCGGGCTGGCGGTTTGCCTGGGTGGCACGGTCGAATTGGCTGAGCTCGGCGCTCCAGCCGCCGGAGAGGGCAAGAACGCGTCCGGTGCTGGGATCGAGCGAAACCAGCGCCCCCTGCACCTCTGGAATCTGCCGCAGCGCCAGCCGCTCCGGCTGGGCCGGCAGCTTGCCGCGTGCCGGCGCCGCTTGCTCCGGCTCGACCAGGACCACGTCGCCGGAGATGAGCACATCGCGCATCCGCCGCGGCGCCGGGCCGAAGCTCCGCTCATGGGTCGCGTTCTCGTGCTGCGGCCGGGCCCAGCGGGTCTCGGCGAGCAGCATCGGCGCCATGTGCACGGCCGGTTGGGTGCCCAACTGCGTGGCGTCTGGGGTCCGTTCGAGCCAGCCGAGCCGCGCCGTGGCATCGCCACTCTCCAGCACCACCGCCAGACGCCAGCCGGGCAGCATGCCGGGAACCGGCGGCAGGGCTGCAAGCTTCTCGGCCCAGTCGCGCGCCAGCGCCGGGTCGTCGAGATGGGTGACAGGGCCACGCCAGCCGCCGTGGGACCGATCATAGGCCACCAGCCCGGCATGCAGGGCGCGGTCGGCGGCATCCTGCAGATGCGGATCGAGGCTGGTGCGGACCATCAGCCCGCCCTGGGTGGCGCGGTCGGCGCCGAAGCGGGTGACGAGGTCGCGGCGCACCTCCTCGGCGAAATAGGCCGCGCCGGGCGGCGGTCCCGGCCGGCGCGGCGCCGCAGGCAGCAGCGTCGCCGCCTTCGCCGCCGCGGCGTCCGCCGGGGTAATGACCCGGTCCTCCGCCATGCGGTCCAGAACCCAATCCCGCCGCACGCGCGCCGCCTCGGGGTTGCGGAACGGGTTGTAATTGTTCGGCGCCTTGGGGAGCGCCGCCAGCATCGCCGCCTCGGGCAGGGTCAGCGCGTCGAGCGGCTTGGCGAAATAGGCCTCCGCCGCTGCGGCGACGCCGTAGGCGCCCTGACCGAGATAGATCTCGTTCAGATAGAGTTCGAGAATCCGCTGCTTGCTCAGGCTCTGCTCGATGCGCATCGCCAGGAGCGCCTCACGCACCTTGCGCGAGAGCGAGACCTCGCCACCGAGCAGCATGTTCTTCGCGACTTGCTGGGTGATGGTCGAGGCGCCCTTGGGCCGCCGCCCCTCGTGCAGGTGGGCGAGATCGGTCAGTGCGGCGCGGAGGATCGCAACCGGATCGACGCCGGCGTGGGTCCAGAAATTCTGATCCTCGGCTGAGATGAAGGCCGCTTTCAGCTGGTCCGGGATGGCGGTGATCGGCACGAAGATCCGGCGCTCGGTGGCGAGATCGGCGAGCAGCGTGCCGTCGGCAGCGAAGACGCGGCTCATCACCCGCGGCTGGTAGTGCTTCAGCCCCTCGATATCAGGCAGGTCGGCGGCGTAATGCAGATAGGCGGCGTAGCCCGCGACCGCCGCGACGATCAGCGCCAGCACGCCAAGACCGGCGATCGCCCCGGCGAGCCGGGCGAGCCAGCGCAGCAACAGCGGCGGACGGCGCACAGGCGGGCGCGAGCGGCGCGCCGGCTCGGGACCGGGCTCCGGGACCATGCGTTCGCGCGTCGTGACGGGGTCGTTCATGACACCGGTCATACACAATCGCCGCACCGGCGCGTAGGGGCCTCGACGGTCAGCCTGCCATCCGCGCGAGATGGTCGGAGGTGGCGAAATAGGCCTCGACCGCCCGGCGCATCGCCGCAGCAAGGCGCACGCGGTGATCGGGGCGGCGCAGTGCCGCCTCGTCCTGCCGGTTGGACATGAAACCCATCTCCACCAGCACGCTCGGCACGTCGGCGGCCTTCAGCACGACGAACCCGGCGTGGCGCTCCGGGTTGGGCAGCACGGGCACGCTCGTCTCGAGCGCGCCCACCATGTCGCGCGCCACTTTCGCCGAGCCGAGACGGGTCTCGCGCCGCACCAGGCTGGCGAGAATCTGCGCCACCTCTGGCGGCATGCCGTGGAAGGCGCGGCCGGCGAACCGGTCGGCGGCGTTCTCGCGCAGCGCAAGCTGTGCCGACTGTGCATCGGAAGCGTGGGCGGCCAGCGTGTACACACTGGCCCCCCGCACGCCATGGTCCGGCAGTGCGTCGGCGTGCATCGAAACGAACAGGGCCGCACCGCGCGCCTGGGCATGGCCGACGCGGGATTCGAGCGGGATGAACACGTCCCGCCGCCGTGTCAGCTCGACGCGATACTGGCCCGTCGCCTCGAGCTGGCGCTTGAGTTCGAGGGCCGCGGCCAGCGCGACGTGCTTCTCATAGGTACCGGAGACCCCAATCGCCCCCGGATCCTTGCCGCCATGGCCCGGATCGAGCATCACCAGCCGGCCCGGCGGCGGGGCATGCCGGCCTGGGCCCGCCGGATGGTGCGTAGGGCGCGCATGAGCCATGAGCGGGCGCAGCCCCGCCGGCAGGAGGAAGCTGGCGAGCAGGCCCTGGCCGATCAGCAACCGACGCGGGAAGAACCTGTCATTCGACATCTCGCCGATGACCTTAACATATCGGATCTGGAATCGCAGCTTCCGCTTTGATGAATCAAGTGACATGTGGCATGAAGGCCACGATGGCTTGCGGTGGCGGGCGGTTTGGTCCATTGTGTTCCCATGTCCGGCGCATGGAGTCCAAGGGACGGTCAACGTCTCCTGCCTCGCCAGGCTGTCGTGCGCCAATGGCGCCGGCTGAGATTTCTGCTCGCTGCGAGGCGACTTCGCGCAGACGAACCCAGGGTAACGCCGCTGATTGCGGCGCGCCCACCCTACGCCCAAGGACCGATGGCCGCCGCCCTGCCTTTCCCCCGCAATGTCTGCCTCGCCGCCATCAGCGGCAGGTGGGCGTTCGCCGCGCCATTCGGCGGGGAAGCGAGCTGTGCACCGTCGGGCCAGACCCACCCCTCCCACTCATCCCCACACCCAACATCCTCCCGCCAACGAGCCGCGCGCCCGCCGCGCGGCCTGGCGATGAGGCGGAGTTTCGGATTGAATGACCAAACGTATGTTGATCGACGCAACGCACGCGGAAGAAACCCGCGTCGTAGTGCTGGACGGTAATCGCCTCGAAGATTTCGACGTAGAAACCTCAACCAAGCGGCAAATCAAGGGAAACATCTACCTTGCCCGGGTTGTTCGCGTAGAACCGAGTCTCCAGGCCGCCTTCATCGAATACGGCGGCAACCGTCACGGCTTTCTCGCATTTGGCGAAATCCACCCGGATTATTACCAAATTCCTATCGCCGACCGGCAGCGACTGTTGGCGATGCAGGTCCAGGAGGCCCGTGACGAAGCCGCCCGCGACGAAGCGGAGGCCACGCTCGAGGCGCCGTCTTCCGCGGAGATGTTCGGCACCGAGTCCCCACGCAGCACCGATTCCGCAGGCAGCAGCGAATCCGGGGCCGCGCCGCAAGACGAGCCGCCCGCCGAAGCGCACGGCCAGCCGGAGGCCAGCCCGGCCGAGACCGATCACGCCGCCGACGGCGACGCGCCCGAATCGCCCGCCGCAACCGCGATGCCGGCCGCCATCATCGCCGATCGCTTCGCCGGCGAGGCGATCGCGTCGGCCGCCGAGCCACCGCCCGTGATGCTTGGCGACCACGGGGCGGCAGACGGCGCCGAGGGCATCAGCGGCGA
>JAJXZO010000150.1 GCA_021780035.1 Pseudomonadota bacterium | reverse complement strand
GGCCAGCGCCAGGAACAGCCACTGCCGCCACAGCGGCATGCGCGGCACCGAGGCCGGCACCAGCACGTCGCGGCTGAGGAAGTAGCTCACCTGCATGGGGTCGAAATCGACGCCGAGGCCGCGCAGCGATTCGAGGTCGCGCGGCAGGTTCGGGCTTTCCATGAAGCCGTAGGAGATCATCACCCGGTAGATGCCCGGGGCCATCTGCTCCACGCCGCAGCGCTCCGCCTGCGCCACTTCCGGCACGTCGGCGTTGGTGATGGTGACGAACAGCACCCGCTCGTGCAGCACCTTGTAGTGTTTCAGGTTGTGCAGCAGCGCGCCCGGCACGTAGTCGGGGGTGGAGGTGAGGAACACGGCGATGCCGGGAACGCGGACGATGCGCGAGCGCGGTAGCCGGGCGAGGAAGTTCGCCAGCGGCAGGCTGTCCTGGCGCCAGCGGGCGAGCAGGAGGTCGCGCCCGCGCAGCCACGAGGTCATCACCGCGATCAGGAACATGGCGAATGCAAGCGGCACCCAGCCGCCTTCCGGCACTTTCGCCACGTTGCCGGCGAAGAAGGTGGTGTCGAGCAGGAACAACGGCCCGAACACGGCGGCGGCGAGCGCCGGCGACCAGCGGAACTGCCGGTGGTACACCACCGAGGCGAGCAGGCAGTCGCACATCAGCGTGCCGGTGACGGCGATGCCGTAGGCCGAGGCCAGAGCGGCGGAGGAGCGGAAGGCGAACACCAGCAACAGCACGCCCAGCGCGAGCAGGATGTTGATCTGCGGGATGTAGATCTGCCCCTCCGCGGAAGCCGAGGTGTGGGTGATGGTCAGCCGTGGCAGCAGCCCGAGCTGCACGCATTGCCGGGCCATCGAATAGGCGCCGGAGATCACCGCCTGGCTGGCGATCACCGTGGCGGCGGTGGCCAGCCCCACCAGCGGCAGTTGCAGCCATCCCGGCGCCAGCAGGTAGAACGGGTTGGCCAGCGCCGCCGGCTGGCGCAGGACCAGCGCCCCCTGGCCGAAGTAGTTGAGCGTGAGCGCCGGCAGCACGAAGGCCGACCACATGATGCGGATCGGTCTCGGCCCGAAGTGCCCCATGTCGGTGTAGAGCGCCTCGGCGCCGGTCACCGTCAGCACCACGGCGCCGAGGGTGAGGAAGGCGAGGAGGGGACTGTGGACGACGATGGCGAGGGCGTAGGTGGGGGAGAGCGCCAGCAGCACCTCCGGGTGGTTCGCCACCTCGACGGCGCCGAGCGCGCCGATGGTGGCGAACCACACCGCCATCACCGGCCCGAACAGCCGCGCCACGCTGGCGGTGCCGCGCGACTGCAAAGCGAACAGCACGATGATGACGATGGCCGAGATCGGCAGCACCACCTCGGCAAGCCGCGGCGCGGACACTTCCAGCCCCTCCACGGCGGAGAGCACGGAGATCGCCGGGGTGATCATGCCGTCGCCGAAGAACAGGCAGGCGCCGGTGACGCCGACGAGGCCGATCGCCCGGCGCGCGCGCGGGCTCGCCACCACCCGCTGCGCCAGCGCGGTGAGGGCGAGGATGCCGCCCTCGCCGCGGTTGTCGGCGCGCATCACCAGGGTCACGTATTTCACCGTGACGATCAGCACCAGCGCCCAGAAGATCATCGAGAGGATGCCGAGCACCTCCCACAGCGCGACGCCGTGGTCGCCGTAGTGCTCGAGCCCCGCCTTGAACGCGTAGAGCGGGCTGGTGCCGATGTCGCCGTAGACCACGCCGAGCGCGCCGAGCAGCGTGCCGAGCCGAAGCGGCGCGCGGGTGACGGCGGTCATCGGGAGGAACCGCTCCTGCGGACGCGAGTCGGGGAACCGTGCGGCATGGCCGGAAAGAGTACTCGGAGAGGGGGGGCGAATGCCAGCGCCGCCTGACCGTCTAGATCGCCACCCGCACGCCCAGTTCCACCACCCGGTCGGACGGGATGCGGAAGAAGTCCACCGCCGAGATGGCGTTGCGGGCGAGCGCCAGGAACAGCCACTGCCGCCACAGCGGCATGCGCGGCACCGAGGCCGGCACCAGCACGTCGCGGCTGAGGAAGTAGCTCACCTGCATGGGGTCGAAATCGACGCCCAGGCCGCGCAGCGATTCGAGGTCGCGCGGCAGGTTCGGGCTTTCCATGAAGCCGTACGAGATCATCACCCGGTAGATGCCCGGGGCCATCTGCTCCACGCCGCAGCGCTCCGCCTGCGCCACTTCCGGCACGTCCTCATTGGAGACGGTGACGAACAGCACCCGCTCGTGCAGCACCTTGTTGTGCTTCAGGTTGTGCAGCAGCGCGCCCGGCACGTAGTCGGGGGTGGAGGTGAGGAACACGGCGATGCCGGGCACGCGGATGATGCGCGAGCGCGGCAGGCGGGCGAGGAAGTTCGCCAGCGGCAGGCTGTCCTGGCGCCAGCGGGCGAGCAGGAGGTCGCGCCCGCGCTGCCACGAGGTCATCACCGCCAGCAGGAACAGGCCGAAGGCGATCGGCACCCAGCCGCCCTCCGGCAGTTTCGCCAGGTTGGCGGTGAAGAACAGGATATCGAGCACCGCCAGCGGGCCGAACACGGCCAGCGCCCGCGCCCGCGACCAGTGGAACTGCCGGTGGAACACCACCGCCGCCAGCAGCGCCGTGCACAGGAAGGTGCCGGTCACGGCGATGCCGTAGGCCGAGGCCAGCGAGGCGGAGGAGCGGAAGGCGAACACCAGCGCCAGCACGCCCAGCGCCAGCAGGGTGTTGATCTGCGGGATGAAGATCTGCCCCTCCTCGGCGGCCGAGGTGTGGGTGATGGTCAGCCGCGGCAACAGGCCGAGCTGCACGCACTGCTGTGCCATCGAATAGGCGCCGGAGATCACCGCCTGGCTGGCGATCACCGTGGCGGCGGTGGCCAGCACCACCAGCGGCAGTTGCAGGAAGGAGGGCGCCAGCAGGTAGAACGGGTTGGCGGCGGCGTCGGGGTTGGCGAGCACCAGCGCCCCCTGGCCGAAATAGTTGAGCGCGAGCGACGGCAGCACGAAGCCCGACCACATGACGCGGATCGGCTTCGGCCCGAAGTGCCCCATGTCGGCATACAGCGCCTCGGCGCCGGTGACGGCGAGCACCACCGCGCCCAGGGTGAAATAGGCGACGATGGGCTCGTGGGCGACGATGGCGAAGGCGTAGGTGGGAGAGAGCGCCAGCAGCACCATCGGGTTCTTCAGGATGGCGAGCAGGCCGAAAAGGCCGATGGCCACGAACCACACCACCATCACCGGCCCGAACAGCTTGCCCACGCTGGCGGTGCCGCGCGACTGCAAAGCGAACAGCACGATGATGACGATGGCCGAGATCGGCAGCACCACCTCGGCAAGCTGCGGCGTGGACACCTCCAGCCCCTCCACGGCGGACAGCACCGAGATCGCCGGGGTGATCATGCCGTCGCCGAAGAACAGGCAGGCGCCGAGCAGCCCGATCAGCCCCAGCACCTTCCGCGCCCGCGGGCCGGGCACCACGCGCTGCGCCAGGGCGGTCAGCGCCATGATGCCGCCCTCGCCGCGGTTGTCGGCGTGCATCACCACCATCACGTATTTCACCGTGACGATCAGCACCAGCGACCAGAAGATCATGGAAAGGAGACCCAGCACCTCCCACGGCACGATGCCCTTGTGGTGGAAGTACGCGATGCTGGTCTGGAAGGCGTAGAGCGGGCTGGTGCCGATGTCTCCGTACACCACGCCGAGCACGCCGAGCAGCGTGACGGCGTTCAGCCCCGGACGCGCGGCGCCGGCTTGCCTGGTGGCGGCGGTCATCGAGCCAAGCCGCCCCTGCGGGCGGTCCTCTGCAAGCGATGCGGCATGACGATAAGGGTACCCAGGCGGGTTGCGCGAGCACCCGAGGCGTCCGCCGGCTCACACGACCGGCTCCCCGGAGCGGGCGCCCGGTTACGCCGGTGTCATCTTCGGCGCAAGCGTTTCCTGCGGCGGGCGGGCGCCGAAGATGGCGCTGCCGACGCGCACGTGGGTTGCGCCAAACGCGATGGCGGTCTCGAAGTCGGCCGACATGCCCATCGACAGCGCGCCAAGCCCGTGCCGCGCGGCGCAGGCGGCCAGCCAGGCGAAATAGGGCTCGGGCGCCGCGCCCGCCGGCGGGATCGCCATCAGCCCCAGAAGGGCGGCGCCGAACCGCCGCCGGCAGGCGTCGATGAAGCCGTCCGCCTCCGCGCGCGCGACGCCGGATTTCTGCGGCTCGTCGCCCACGTTCACCTGCACCAGCAACCCAGGCATCCGTCTCTCGCGGGCCATCGCCTCCGCCAGCGCGTCGGCGAGGCGCGGGCGGTCGAGGCTTTCGATGACGTCGGCGACGCGCACCGCGTCGCGCGCCTTGTTCGTCTGCAGGCCGCCGATCAGGTGCAGCCGAAGCCCCGCATGGGCCGCACGCAGCGGCGGGAACTTGGCCGAGGCTTCCTGCACGCGGTTCTCGCCGAAGCACGTCTGCCCGGCCGCGAGCGCCTCGAGCACGTCGGCAACCGGATGGGTTTTCGAAACCGCCACCAGGGTGACATCCTCCGGCTTGCGGCCCGAGGCGCGCGCGGCGGCGGCGATGCGCGCGCGCACCAGGGCGAGGCGGGAGGCGACGGAGAAGGGAGCCGGCTCGGACATGGACGCGAGACTCACCGCCTGGGCGCGCGCGGTCAAGGCGCGAAGCGGGGGCCGGGGCGGGGCGATCCCGCCGCCGCTCTGGCTGTTCACCGACGCGGCGCGCCTGCCCGATCCGCTGGCCGCCGCCGCCCGCCTGCCGGCCGGGCTCGGGGGCGT
>JAJXZO010000189.1 GCA_021780035.1 Pseudomonadota bacterium | reverse complement strand
ATGCTCGGCCTCGACCCCGCGGGCCGCCTCCGCGCTCCCGCCGCACCCCGCCGCCAGCGGCGCCCGCAGCGCTCCGCGCCAAAGCGCCAACGCTCCGTCACGCCGCCGCTCTGGCTGCGTGAGGCGCCGCCCGAGCACGCCCGCACCCGCTGGCCCATCCCCCCGCCCCGCCGCAACTCCGGCTAAGTCCCGCCCGAAGCCCATGCAAATGCCCTCCCCGGCAGCCAAAGGCTGACATCCGGGGCGCGCTGGCTTATCAAGCCGCCGAACCCGCCCACAGGCGGCGCTGAGTGAGCCCCATGACCGACACCCCGATCGACCACATCCGCAACTTCGCCATCATCGCCCACATCGACCACGGCAAATCCACCCTGGCCGACCGCCTGATCCAGGCCACCGGCGGGCTCACCGCCCGCGAGATGACCGAGCAGGTGCTCGACACCATGGAACTCGAGAAGGAGCGCGGCATTACCATCAAGGCGCAGACAGTGCGCCTCGCCTATCAGGCGAAGAACGGCGAAACCTACGAACTGAACCTGATGGACACTCCGGGCCACGTCGATTTCGCCTACGAGGTCAGCCGCAGCCTCGCCGCCTGCGAAGGCTCGCTCCTCGTGGTCGATGCCTCGCAGGGCGTGGAGGCGCAGACGCTCGCCAACGTCTATCAGGCGATCGACGCCGGCCACGAGATCGTCCCCATCCTGAACAAGATCGACCTCCCCGCCGCCGAGCCCGAACAGGTGAAGCGACAGATCGAGGACGTCATCGGCCTCGACGCGTCAGACGCGGTGATGATCTCGGCCAAGACAGGCCTCAACATCGATGCCGTGCTGGAAGCCCTGGTCGCCCGCCTGCCGCCGCCGAAGGGCGACGCCGCCGCACCCCTGAAGGCGCTGCTGGTGGATTCCTGGTACGACCCCTACCTCGGGGTGGTCATCCTGGTGCGCGTCAAGGACGGCCGCATGCAGCGCGGCCAGCGCATCCGCATGATGTCCACCGGCGCGGTGCACACCGTGGAACAGGTGGGCGTGTTCACCCCGCGTCTGGTGGCGGTGGACGACCTCGGCCCCGGCGAGATCGGCTATATCACCGCCTCCATCAAGACCGTGGCCGACTGCCGCGTCGGCGACACGCTCACGTCCGACCGCCAGCCGGCGGAAACGCCGCTGCCCGGCTTCAAGCCCTCGGTGCCGGTGGTCTGGTGCGGCCTCTACCCGGTCGATGCCGACGATTTCGAGAAGCTGCGCGACAGCCTCGCCAAGCTCCGCCTGAACGACGCCTCCTTCTGCTACGATCCGGAAACCTCGGCCGCGCTGGGCTTCGGCTTCCGCTGCGGCTTCCTCGGCCTCCTGCACCTCGAAATCATCCAGGAGCGCCTCTCGCGGGAGTTCGACCTCGACCTCATCGCCACCGCGCCCAGCGTCGTCTATCGCGTCGCGCGCACCAACGGCACGGTGGAGGAGCTGCACAACCCGGCCGACATGCCCGACGGCAGCCTGCTCGAACACATCGAGGAGCCGCTGATCAAGGCCACCATCCTGGTGCCGGACACCTACCTCGGCTCGGTGCTGCAGCTCTGCACCGAGCGCCGCGGCCAGCAGCTCGACCTCACCTACGCCGGCTCCCGCGCCATGGCGGTCTACCGCCTGCCGCTGAACGAGGTGGTGTTCGACTTCTACGACCGCCTGAAAAGCGTCTCGCGCGGCTACGCCAGCTTCGACTACCAGATGGACGGCTACGCCGAGAGCGACCTGGTGAAGATCTCCATCCTGGTGAACGGCGAGCCGGTCGATGCCCTCGCCTTCGTCGCCCACCGCAGCGCCGCCGAACGGCGGGGGCGCAGCATCTGCGAGCGGCTGAAGGATTTGATCCCCAAGCAGCTGTTCAAGATCGCCATCCAGGCGGCGATCGGCGGGCGGGTGATCGCGCGCGAGACCATCGGCGCGCTCAGCAAGGACGTCACCGCCAAGTGCTACGGCGGCGACGTCACCCGCAAGCGCAAGCTGCTGGAAAAGCAGAAGGAAGGCAAGAAGCGCATGCGCCAGTTCGGCAAGGTGGAGATCCCGCAGAGCGCCTTCCTCGCCGCCCTGAAGATGGACTCCTGAGCACCTGCGGCCGGGCCCGCCGCCCTGGTTGCAAATCGTTCAGGAAGTCGTAATGCTACCGCCCTCGGACGCGCGGCGTGGCGAGTCGTGGCCGTCGCCGCTTTGTGTGTCGCCCAACAAAGAAGGAGGTTTCCGTGGTTTTCGCCCGCTGGTTGGCGGCTCTGCCGTTCATCGGCTTCCTGATAGGGCCGATCGTGCACAACCAAAGCCACCCGTTCATCCTGGGCATGCCCTTTCCCCTCGGCTGGGTCACCTGCTGGGTGGTGATCACCGCGATCATCATGTGGATCGTCTACTCGATCGATCCGCGCAACAAGTCGGAGGACGAGTGATGAACGGCGCACTCCTTGTCATCATCCTCGCCGCGGCGGTGGCGCTCGGCCTCGGCCTGATGGCCCGCAGGGGCCACGACATGGGGCTTGAACAGTGGACGGTCGCCGGCCGCGGCTTCGGCTGGCTGTTCGTCTTCCTGCTCCTCGCCGGTGAGATCTACACCACCTTCACCTTCCTCGGCGCCTCGGGCTTCTCCTACGGCCTCGGCGCCCCGGTGTACTACATCCTCGCCTACGGCACGCTCGCCTACATCATCTCCTACTTCCTGCTGCCGCCGGTCTGGTCCTACGCCAAGAAGCACCACCTGGTCTCGCAGCCAGACTTCTTCGTCTACAAATACAACAGCCGCAGCCTGGGCGCGCTCGTCTCCATCGTCGACCTGGTGGCGCTGATCCCCTACCTGGTGCTGCAGCTTACCGGGCTCGGCATCATCGTCGACGCCGCCGGCTACGGCGCGATCTCGAAGGACGTGGCGATCTGGGCCGGTGCGCTCATTGTCATCGTCTACGTCATGGTTTCCGGCATCCGGGGTTCCGCCTGGACCGCGGTGGTGAAGGACATCCTGATCCTTCTCGTCGTCCTCTGGCTCGGCCTCTACCTGCCGACCCACCTCTACGGCGGCGTCGGGGCGATGTTCGAGAAGATCGACGCGGCGAAGCCCGGCTTCCTGATCTTCCCGGCGAAGGGAATGAGCGTCTGGTGGTTCGCCTCCACGGTGCTGCTCACCGCCTTGGGCTTCTTCATGTGGCCGCAGTCGATCGCCGCGGCCTACACGGCGAAGAACGCGGGCGTGTTCCGGCGCAACGCCATCTTCCTGCCGCTCTACCAGCTGATCCTGCTGTTCGTCTTCTTCGTCGGCTTCGCGGCGGTGCTGGCGGTGCCGGGCCTGAAGGGCGGAGACACCAACCTCGCGCTGTTCAAGCTGGCGACGCAGCAGTTCTCGCCGCTCACCGTCGGCATCATCGGCGCGGCCGGTGTGTTCACCGCGCTGGTGCCGGGTTCGGTCATCACCATGACCGCGGCCACGGTGCTGTCGAAGAACCTGATCGTGGCCATGAAGCCCGACATCTCCGACGACCAGACGGCGCTGATCGCCAAGTGGTCCGTGCCGGTGATCATGCTGATCGCCGTCTACTTCACGCTCAGCGGCAACCAGACCATCGTCTCCCTGCTGCTGATGGGCTACAGCTTCGTCACGCAGCTGTTCCCGGTGCTGGTGGCCAGCCTGATGAAGCGCAACCCGGTGAGCACCCCGGCGGCGATGGCCGGCATCGTCGTCGGCGTGCTGGTGGCCGCCTACCTCACCTTCACCCACGCCTCGGTGGGTGGGCTGATGCCCTGGCTGCCGCAGATGATCCAGGACTTCAACGTCGGCATCATCGCCCTCATCGCCAACGTCGTGGTGCTGGTGGTGGTGAGCGCCATCACCCGGCCTGCCGCCGAATCGCAGGAAGCCTGAACCTCCGCTTCCGGCGGGCCTCTCCAACGGCCCGCCGGAAAACGAAACGGCCGGGGGATTTCTCCCCCGGCCGTTCTTTCGTACCCGCCGCTCTGGCGCGGGGTCAGCTCTTCTTGGCGATCTCGAAGTCGGCCATCAACTCGAGCGCCTTCACCAGGGCGGAGTGGTCCCAGGCCTTGCCGCCGTGCGCGGCGCAGGCGTTGAACAGCTCCTGCGCGGTGGCGGTGTTGGGAAGGCTGATCTGCAGCGCCTTCGCCCCCTGCAACGCGTTGTTCAGGTCCTTCTGGTGCAGCTCGATGCGGAAGCCCGGATCGAAGGTGCGGTCGATCATCCGCTTCCCGTGCAGTTCCAGGATACGCGACGAAGCGAAACCGCCCATCAGCGCCTGGCGCACGCGCGCCGGATCGGCGCCGGCCTTGGCGGCGAACAGCAGCGCCTCGCCCACCGCCTCGATGTTCAGCGCGACGATGATCTGGTTGGCGATCTTGGTGGTCTGCCCGTCGCCATTGCCGCCGACCAGGGTGATGTTCTTGCCCATCTTCTCGAACAGGGGCTTCACCCGCTCGAACGCCGTCTCCGGCCCGCCTACCATGATGGTAAGCGTCGCCTGCTGCGCGCCCACCTCGCCGCCGGAGACCGGCGCGTCGAGATAGTCGCATCCGAGCCTGTTGATGCGGGCCGCGAAGTCCTTGGTGGCGATCGGCGAGATGGAGCTCATGTCCACCACCACCTTCCCCGCCGACAGGCCCTCGGCCACGCCCGCCTTGCCGAACAGCACCGCATCCACATGCGGGGTGTCGGGCACCATGACGACGATGATGTCGCCCTTGCTCGCCACCTCTTTGCTCGAGGCGCAGGCGACGGCGCCGCCGGCGACGAGGTTCTGCGGCACGCTCACGACGTCATAGACGAACAGCTTGTGCCCGGCCTTCTGCAGGTTCTCCGCCATGGGCTTGCCCATGATGCCGAGGCCGATGAAGCCGACGTTGCTCATGTTCTCTCACTCCCTCCTGTTGTGGACTGGGGCCTAGACCGCCGGCCCCGCGTACGGCTCGCCGATCGCCTCGCGCATGCGCGCGGCCAGCGCCGTGCTGCCGGCCGCCAGAATACCCACATCGCTGCCGATGGCGACAAAAGTAAAGCCCATCTCGAAATACCGCCGCGCGTCGGCCTCCACCGGGGCAAGGATGCCGGCCGGCTTGCCGGCGGCACGGATGCGCGCGCAGGCATCCGCGATCGCCCGCTGCACCTCGGGGTGGGCGGCGTCGCCCAGATGGCCGAGCGTGGCGGCAAGATCGGATGGGCCGATGAACAGACCGTCCACGCCTTCCACCGCGGCGATAGCCTCCAGCTGCCCGAGCGCCTCGGGCGTTTCCAGCTGCACCACCACGCAGATCTGTTCGGAGGCGTTGTGCAGATAGCCCGCGACGCGGCCGAAGCGGTTGGCGCGGTGGGACACCGAGACCCCGCGCACGCCCGCGGTCGGGTAGCGGGTGGCGGCCACGGCGCGGCGCGCCTCCTCGGCGGACTGCACGTAGGGGATCAGCAGGCTGCGCGCGCCGATGTCGAGCAGGCGCTTCAGCAGCACGGCGTCGTTCCAGGCGACGCGGACCAGCGGCTCGGCGGTGCCACCGGCAAGCCCCTGCAACTGGGCGAGCACGTCAAGCGGCGCGCTCGGAGCATGTTCGGTATCGACCACGATCCAGTCGTAGCCGGCGTAGGCCAGAACCTCCGCCACCACGTTGCTGCACAGGCTGCTCCACAGCCCCACCTGGCGGCGGCCGGCGGCAAGTGCCGCCTTCAGGCGGTTCTGCGGCAGCGTCACGTTCGGCCGGAAGGAAGCGGCGGAAGCGCCAACGGACATGGCGGCGGACCTTCTCGTTGCGGTAGCGCGGACTCGGCGTTTCGACCAGGGGTAGGTGGGGTGGCGGCGTTTGTCCAGACCGATCGCCGCATGGATCGATGCCGGTCGTGAATGGATGCGGCTCGTCGGACCGCCACTGACAGGACCGGCGACAACGGCACTGGACGCGGCACGGCGGACGCGGCATGCATCGCCGCGCCCCCCACGCCAGACAGAAGGATCGCGCGACGGTGTATATCGGCGAGCAACTTATCTCCCCCACGGAAGCGAGGCTCCGCCTCTCCGCGCAATTCGGCGCCCAGGCGATCGTCATCGACAGCCGGCCGAACAAGGCGGTGCTGGGCGACGACGGCTTCTGGGACGGCAGGAAGGTCGCCACCCACAAGCGCTGGATCGAGGGCTTCGGCATGAAGCTCGAGGTGATGGCACTCGACATCGGCTCCATCCTGCTCGACAGCCTCTACGCGCCCGAGCGCGCCGCCTCTCGCGCCGCTGAATTGCGCCGCAACATCGAGGCGGCGGCGGCGGGCGGCGTCGATTGCCTGAAGTTCGCCCTCGCCATGGTGGGCATCACCCGCACGGCGGTGGTGGAGGGGCGCGGCGGCGTGCAGTGCAGCGCCTTCCGCGCCGCCGACTACACGCCCGAGGGCGACAAGGCGTTCTCCTACTGGGGTGTGGGGCACATGGGCGGCGGCAAGCCCGGCTCCGACGCTCCGGCGATCGACCTCGCCTCGCCCGAGGCGGGCGGCCAGGTGCCGGCCGGACAGACGCGGGGCGTCAGCCGCGAGCAGGGCTGGCAGGCGATCACCCACCTGCTGGAGCAAATCCTGCCCACCGCCGAGCGCGAGGGCGTGCGCCTCGCCATCCACCCGCAGGACCCCGCCTACCCGCCGGAAGGGCTGAACGGCGTCCACCACGTGGTGGGCTCGCTCGCCGGCATGCGCCGCCTGCTCGCCTTCGCGCCGGAAAGCCGCTCGCTCGGCTTCAACTTCTGCCAGGGCACGGTGGCGGAGATGGCCACTGATCCGAACGCCGCCGTGCTGGAGGCGATCCGCGAGTTCGGGCCGCAAGGCAAGATCTTCATGGTGCACTTCCGCAACATCCTCGGCGGCTACCTCGATTTCCGCGAGTGCTTCCCCGACGAGGGCACGCTCGACATGGCGGCCTGCCTGCGCGCCTACCGCGACGCGGGCTACCGGGGCATCCTCTGCCCCGACCACGTGCCGCTGTCCGATCTCGACGTCGGCCGCGAGCGCTTCTTCGGCTTCGCGCTCGGCTATACGCGTGGGCTGCTGGCAGCGCTCTAGGCGCCCGCTTCGTCCCAGCGTCCGGCGGCGGCATCGTCCTCGTCTCGCGCCGCCACCCAGGAGACGCCGCCGGCGGCGAACTCCTCGCACTTCCAGAACGGCGCCCGCGTCTTCAGCCAGTCGATAAGGAAGGCGGTGGCCGCGAGAGCGGCCTGCCGGTGCGAGGCGGCGGCCAGCACCAGGACGATGTTCGCCCCCGGCACGAGGCGGCCGACGCGGTGGATCACCGTGCAGCCGAGCAGGCTCCAGCGCTGCTCGGCCTCCTCGGCGATGCGGGCCACCGCGTGCTCGGTCATGCCGGGGTAGTGTTCCAGCGTCATCGCCGCGAGATCGCGCCCGCCGGAGAACGCTCGCACCGTGCCTACGAAGCAGCCGATACCGCCGATGTCGGTGCGACCACGGACGAGAGCCGCCATCTCGGCGCCGACGTCGAAATCCTCCGGGCCGACGAGGACGCGGGCCATGCTCAGCCGCCGGTGACGGGAGGGAAAAAAGCCACCTCGTCGCCGGAGGCGATCGGAGTGGAGTCGTTGGCAAATTCCTGATTGACGGCACAGCGCACGGTGGCCGAGGCGAACGCCTCCGCCGCGGCGGGACCGCGCGCGCGTTGCCAGGCGAGTAGCGCGCCGACGGTATCGACGCCGGCAGGCAACGTCACTTCCTCCTCGGCGGTGCCGAGGCGCTCGCGCAGCCAAGCGAAATAGAGCAGCCGCACCGGGACGGTCATGGCGCCGCTTCCGCTCATTGCACCTTCGGCATGGGCACGACCGGCATCGCCGGCAACACCCGCCCAGGCATCCCCGTCCCCGGCATTCCTGGCGCGGCGAGCGATGCTCCGCTCTGCGTGCGCTCGAGATCCTGCAGCGTCGGTGGCGGCTTCACTGGTCCCGGCCAGATGTTGCCTGGTTCGGTCTGCAGCGGCGCCTCGTCCACCGGCTTGCCCATCACCCGCAGCAGATTGGGGGCATCGCCCTGCGGCTGGTTCGGGTTGAGCTTGAAGGTTTCCGTATCCGCGATGGCCTTGCCGCCACCGTCGAACGGACTGCCCACCAGCGTCTGGCAGGCCGGCAGCAGCAGGACGAGGGCGAGCAGGGCGAGGCGGCGCATGGGCGCGGCTCCTTGGCGCTGGTACGCGGCGGAAGGCTTGTGGGCGTTCATGCCGACAGTGTGCCTTCGCCGCCTCCGGCACTCAAGAGGCCGGCCGCAATGATTGGTGCGGCGGGACTGGTCTGATCACATTGCTTGTATATATGCTGATTATCTGATAACCAAGAACGCGACGAGGGCAAGCGGGCGTGATCGCCCCGCCCGGCCTCGCAATACGGCGCACCCCATGCCGCCCGGCATGGAGAACAGGGAACGAAAACGTCATGGCAGAATCCGAAACCGATGCGGTCCAGGCATCCGCGATCCGCAAAATTTGTTGGCGACTCGTGCCGTTCGTCGGCTTGATGTTCTTCATCAACTTCCTCGACCGCACCGCCATCGCCTTCGCCGGCCCGAACGGGCTCACCAAGGATCTTGGCCTGACGGCAGCGCAATTCGGCTTCGCCTCCGGCATTTTCTTCATCGGCTACATCATCCTGGAAATCCCGAGCAATCTCGCCCTGCACAGGTTCGGCGCCCGCATCTGGCTGTCGCGCATCATGATCACCTGGGGCATCGTCGCCGCGATGTTCACCTGGGTGTCCGGCATCAATCAGCTCTACTGGCTGCGCTTCCTGCTCGGCGTGGCCGAGGCGGGTTTTTTCCCCGGCGCCATCCTGTTCCTGAGCCAGTGGGTGCCCGGCCGCCACCGCAGCACGATCCTCGCCATTTTCTATCTCTTCCAGCCGCTCACCATCGTCATCGGCGCGCCCGCCGCCTCGCTGCTGCTGATGGCTCACGGCGCTTTCGGCCTTGCCGGCTGGCGCATCATGTTCTTCGGCGTCGCCGTGCCGGCGCTGCTGATCGGCATCCTCGGGCTGTTCTACCTCGTCGACAGTCCGGCCCAGGCCAAGTGGCTAACAGACGCCGAGAAGAAATCGCTGATCGACGCCCTGGCCGCCGAACACCGCCCCGACAATGCGCATTCCTACGCGCACGCGGGCAAGGCGCTCGTCTCCGGGCGTGTCTGGATGCTGTGCCTGATCTACTTCGGCTTCGTCTACGGCCTCTACGCGCTCGCTTTCTTTCTGCCGACCATCATCGCCGGTTTCCAGACCCAGTTCGGCGTCAAGTTCGGCCTGTTCATGAACGGCGTCTTCACCGCCGTTCCCTACTTGCCGGCGGCGATCTTCCTGTTCCTCTGGAGCCGCGATTCGACGAAGCGTGGCGTACGCAGCTGGCACGTCTCGGTTCCGGCGGTGGTCGGCGGCGTCAGCGTGCCGCTCGCGCTCTACATGCACTCGCCGGCGATGGCGATCCTGATGGTGACCATCACCGCCTGCGCCATCTTCGGGGCGCTGCCGAGCTTCTGGGCCATCCCGTCGCGCTTCCTCACCGGCGCGGGCGCGGCCGCGGGCATCGCGCTGATCAACACCGTCGGCAACATCGCCGGCTTCAGCGCCCCCTACATCACCGGCATGGTGAAGGACTGGACGGGTGCCTTCGAGCCAGCGATGTTCATCGTCGGCGCGCTGATGATCCTCTCCGGCGTGCTGGTGACGCTCATCGCCGGGGCCATCCAGGGTTCGCCCTCCGAGCCGATGTCGGAGGCCGCGATGGAACTGTCCGAATAGGAGAGAGAGGCCCGCGGGCGGGTGGGCTTTCACCACCCGCCCGGCGGGGCGCATGATTCATCGAGACACGCCTGCACGGAAGGACAACGCACGTGACAACCATCGCCCTGTTCGGTGCCGGGGGCAAAATGGGCTTCCGCCTTGCCCAGCACCTGCAACGCTCGCGCTTTTCCACCCGCTACGTCGAAGTGAGCCCGGCCGGGCAGCAGCGGCTGAAGGACGAACTCGGCATCGCCTGCTCCGCGCCGGACGCGGCGCTCGAGGGTGTCGAGGTCGTCATTCTCGCCGTGCCCGACACGCTGATCCGCCGCATCGCCACCGAGATCGCGCCCAAGTTGAAGGCCGGCACCATGGTGATGGCGCTCGACGCCGCCGCCCCATTCGCCGGCCATCTGCCCGCGCGTCCCGACCTCACCTATTTCGTCACCCATCCCTGCCACCCGCCGATCTTCAGTGACGAGACCGAACCGGCGGCGCTCGCCGACCACTTCGGCGGCGTCGCCGCCAAACAAAGCGTCGTGAACGCGCTGATGCAGGGGCCGGAGGAGGCCTACGCGCTCGGCGCCGAGATCGCCGAGACCATCTGGGCACCAGTGCTGCGCACCCACCGCGTCAGCGTCGAACAGATGGCGTTTCTGGAACCGGGACTTTCTGAAACGGTGGCGGCGACGCTGCTCGACGTGATGCGCGAGGCGCGCGACGAGGTGGTCGCCCGTGGCGTGCCGGCGCAGGCGGCGCAGGACTTCCTGCTCGGCCACCTCAACGTGCTGGCGGCGGTGATTTTCGGTGTCGTGGAAGGACGCTTCTCGGATGCCTGCAACAAGGCCATCGAGTTCGGCAAGCCGGCGCTTATGCGCGCCGACTGGAAGCACGTGTTCGAGCCGGGCGAGATCGCCGCTTCGATCCGGCGCATCACCTGAACCGGCATCCGCGCCCTCGCCTGCCGCGGGGGCGCGGAGCCTTCAGGCCGCCCGCGGCGCCGGCGCGTTGGTGCGGTCGAGGTGCTTCACCATCGCCCGCTCCGCCCCTTCGGCATCGTGCGCGGCGATGCGGCCGATGATCTCCTCGTGCTCCGCAAGCGTCAGGTGCTCCTGCCCCAGCCACAGCAGCAGATCGGTATGATACTTCCTGAGCCAGCCGAGCATCGCCTCGCTCACCGCCTCGAAGATCGGGTTCTTCGAGATCGCCGCTATGTCGATGTGAAATCTCGTGTCGTAATCGATGAAGCTCGCGGCGTCGCTGAGGCACTGACGCTGGCGGGCGAGATTGGCGCGCAACCGGGCGACGTCGGCCTCGCCCGCATGCAGCGCCGCCTCGCGCACCATGCCGCGCTCGAAGAAGCGCCGCGCCTCGCGCAGATGCGCGAGCGAATCCGGCGAAGTGGACAGCATGATCTGCGCCGCCGCATCCACCTGGTGGATCAGCGAGCGGGCGGTGAGTTGGCGCACCTTCGCGCGCTCGCCCTGCGAGATGGTGAGCAGGCCCATGTTGGCCAGCGCCTGCATCGCCTCGCGGATCGCCGGGCGGCCAACGCGGAAGCGCTCCATCAGTTCGCGCTCCGAGGGCATCGCATCCCCGGGGCCAAGCTCGCCGCTGGTGATCATCCGCCGCAGGCGGTCGAACACCTCGTCGGAAAGTTTGCGCCGGACAATCTCTTCGCTGAACGTGGACATGCGTGCCTTGCCTTGGCTCGGCGACCCGGCGGCGCCGGGAACTCCGGAAGCGTGTCCGGAAGCCGCGCCGCCCGCTTCACCTTCGTTGCCGGAACCCTTCGCCGGCGCGTGGCCGCGCGCCATCGGCGGACTGATACAATCATCGCACCAGCACTGCGTCAAACGCTTTCCGCCGGCTCTGGCCGGGTCGTGTCGTGACCGAAAGCGAACGCGGGGCGGAAGGAGACCCGATGCGAAGCGACGATCTGCTGCTCTCCTATTATGGCGACGACCTCACCGGCTCGACCGACGCCATGGAGGCGCTCGCCCTCTCCGGAGTGCCGACCGTGCTGTTCCTGCGCGAGCCTTCCGAGGCGGAACGGGCACGCTTCGCCGGCGTCCGCGCCATCGGCCTCGCCGGCACCAGCCGCAGCGAGACGCCGGAGTGGATGGACGCGCATCTCCCCGAGGCGTTCTCCTGGCTCGCGAGCCTGCGGGCGCCGCTCTGCCACTACAAGGTGTGCTCCACCTTCGACAGTTCGCCCACGCGCGGCAACATCGCCCGGGCGATGACCATCGGCCGCACCGTGTTCCGCCAGGACTTCGTGCCGCTGCTCGTCGGCGCCCCGCAGCTTCGCCGCTATACCGCCTTCGGCACGCTGTTCGCCGCCTACCGCGACGCCATCTGGCGCATCGACCGCCATCCGGTAGCGAGCCGCCACCCGGTGACGCCGATGTTGGAGGCTGACCTGCGCCTGCACCTGGCGAAACAGAGCGACGCAAATGTGGCGCTTGCCGATCTGGTGTGCCTCAACGCCGCGGACGCCGACCGCCGAATCGACGCATTGCTGGCGGAGAAGCCGGACGCGCTGCTGCTCGACGTGATCGACGCCGGGACCCAGCGCGCCGCGGGCGAACAGCTTTGGCGCCTGCGGGAACGCGGCGGGCGGTTCGCGGTTGGTTCCTCCGGGGTGGAATACGCGCTGCTTGCGGCATGGAAGGCGGCGGGCCTGGTTCCAGGAACGGCGGCCTTTCCACCGCCGGGACCGGCGGAGCGCATCGCCGCGGTCTCCGGCAGTTGCTCGCCCACGACCGAGCGGCAGATCCGCCACGCGCTGGCCCACGGCTTCGATCCCGTCGCCCTTGACGCAGCGCTTCTGGCCGGCGCGGACGATGCGGATCTGCACGGCACCATGGAGGCGGTCCTGGCGCAAGCGGCGACGAGCCTCGATGCCGGGCGGAGCGTGCTGCTCTACACCGCCCTCGGCCCCGCCACCGACGCGGGCGCCGCCATCGAGGCAAAGCCGGACGGCAGGCACAACATCGGCCGCCACCTCGGCTTCCTGCTGCAAACGCTGGTGCGCCGCCACGATCTCACGCGCGCGGTGATCGCCGGCGGCGACACCGCGAGCCACGCCCTGGCCGCACTGCAAGGCCACGCGCTGACAACACTGCTGCCGCTGCCGCGCACGCCGGGCTCGCCCCTCTGCACCCTGCACAGCGACGACCGCGAAACCGACGGCCTGCAGATCGCGTTGAAGGGCGGCCAGATCGGCACCGACGCCTATTTCTGCGACATCCGCGACGGCATCGCCTAGGAAGCCGGGGGCTTCCGCACGAAGTCGAGCACGAAGCGCGCAATGGCATCGAGGTCGTTGAGCGGCAGCAGCGGCCGGTCGCAGGACGCGTCCGGCGCGTCGGTGGCGACAGCGACGATGTCGGACCGCTCGGGCCAGATCGGCGCCTTGCCGAGGGCGGGGCGGTAAACCTCAAGCTTCGGAAAGCTGTCGGCCTTGAAGCCTTCGATCAGCACGAGGTCGACCGGGGCGAGGCGTGCGAGCAGGGAGGCGAGATCAGGTTCGGCATCCCGCTGCTCGTGCATCAGCGCCCAGCGCTGCCCGCCGCAGATCAGCACCTCCGACGCCCCGGCCTGCCGGTGCCGCCAGGAATCCTTGCCCGGCTGATCGAGATCGAAGCCGTGGTGGGCGTGCTTGATCGTGGAAACGCTGAGCCCGGCGGCGATGAGGCGCGGCAGCAGTTCCACCAGCATGGTGGTCTTGCCGCTGCCCGACCAGCCGGTGATACCGAGAACCCGCGTCATCGGGGCGCCTGCTCGTCCGTGCGCACCGCGTGGCGGAGCCCGGCGTTCAGGTAGTCCCAGCCGGTAACCAGGGTGAGCAGCGCCGCCACCCACAGCATGACGGCGCCGATCAGCCCCACCGGCAGCCACGGCACATGCAACAATGGCGCCGAGCCGTCGCCCGCGACCAACGTGCCGATGGCGCCCATCTGGAAGCCGGTTTTCCATTTCGCCAGCCGCGTCACTGGCAGGCCGACGCGGATGCCGGCGAGGTATTCGCGCAGCCCGCTGACCAGGATCTCGCGCAGCATGATGACGATGGCTGGATAGAGCCCCCAGGGGCCGAGCCGGCCGCTCCCCACCAGCATCATCAGCGCCGCGCCAACCAGCAGTTTGTCGGCGATGGGGTCGAACATGCGGCCGAAATCGGAAAGCTGCCGTCGGCTGCGAGCAAGCTTTCCGTCGAAATAGTCGGTGATGGCGGCAACCGAGAACACCACGCAGGCAGCGAGATCGCCTGCCGGCACGTGCAGCGCCATCAGCACGACGAGCAGCGGGATGGCGGCGATGCGCGAGAGGGTGAGCAGGTTCGGCAGGTCCGTGAGCATGGAAGCCAGCATAGGCCGAATCGGGGCGCCGGTCAGCCGGGGTCGAGGCTTTTCCTGCCCCGCTAGGAGGAAGAATCGTCGAGGCGCACGCCCGGATGGAAATGCGCGTAGACGTGCCTCGCTACCGCCCGCGAGATGCCGGGCGCGGCCTGCAGGTCGCCGAGCCCCGCCTGCCCCACTCCGCGCGCCGAGCCGAAATGGTTGAGCAGCGCCCGCTTGCGCGCCGGGCCGATGCCGGCGATCTCGTCGAGTTCGCTGGTCACCAGCGCCTTGCCGCGCGCCGCCCGGTGGGTGGAAATGGCGAATCGGTGCGCCTCATCGCGCAGCCGTTGCAGGAAATAGAGCACGGGATCGCGCTCCGGCAGCTGGAACGGCGGCCGCCCCGCGGTGATCAGCCATTCGCGGCCAGCGTTGCGGTCCGGCCCTTTGGCGATGGCCACCAGCGGCGGCGCCGGCGCGCCGAGTTCGGCCAGCACCGCCTCTGCCGCGGCGAGCTGGCCGGCGCCGCCGTCGAGCAGCACCAGGTCGGGCCATTCGGCCGGCAGGGCCTCCGCATCCTCGCGCTCGCGGAGCGCGCGGCCGAAGCGGCGGCGCAGCACCTCGCGCATCATGGCGAAATCGTCACCGGGAGTGAGCGGATCGCGAATGGAGAACTTGCGGTAGGCCTGGCGCAGAAAGCCCGCCTCGCCGGCCACCACCATCGCCCCGTAGGGCTGGCTGCCCATGATGTGGCTGTTGTCGTAGATCTCGATGCGCTGTGGCCGGGCGGGAAGATTGAACAGCGCGGCGACACCGTCGAGCAGCGCCGCCTGCCCGGCGCGTTCGGCCAGCCTGCGCTCCAGCGCCTCGCGCGCGTTCACCGCCGCGTGCGCCACCACCGCCTGCTTCTCGCCCCGCCGCGGCACCAGGATGCGCACCCGCCGCCGTTCGCCGAATGCCGCCGCGCGCAGGGTAAGCGCCTCCTCGATCAGCGCCTGGCCGGGCAGCGCGCATTCCAGCAGCAGGAGCGCCGGCGGCGGCTTGTCCTCGTAGAACTGGCCGACGAAGCTCGCCAGCACCCGAGGCTTCGGCTCCTCGCGCGCGTGGTTGAGAAAGAACGCCCGGTTGCCGTTGTTGCGCCCCGCCCGGATGAAGAACACCTGCACGCAGGTCTGCCCGCCCACCTGCCAGGTGGCGATGGCGTCGGCATCGGTGACGCTTTCCGGGTTGACGATGTCGCTGCCTTGCACGGAGGTAAGGGCGCGGATGCGGTCGCGCAGCAGCGCCGCCTGCTCGAAGGCAAGCCCCGCCGCCGCCGCCTCCATCTCCGCGGCAAGCTCCCGCTGCACGTCGCCCTGGCGCCCGGAAAGAAAGGCGCGCGCCTGCGCCACCAGCGCCGCGTAATCGGCCGCGGAGATGCGGCCGACGCAGGGCGCCGAGCAGCGGCGGATCTGGTGCAGAAGGCAGGGGCGCGTGCGGGCGGCGAACACGGAATCGGTGCAGGAGCGGAGCAGGAAGACCCGCTCGAGCGCGGTGATGGTCTGGTTCACCGACCAGGCGGAGGCGAACGGCCCCCAGTAGCCGGCCTTGCGCTGGCGCGCGCCGCGATGCTTGGCGATCTGCGGGAAGGCGTGATCCTCGGTGAGCATCAGCCACGGGTAGGATTTGTCGTCACGCAGCAGGATGTTGTAGCGGGGCTGCAGGCGCTTGATCAGGTTGGCCTCGAGCAGCAGCGCCTCGGCCTCGGTCGGAGTGGTGACGATCTCCATCGCCGCCGTCTCAGCCACCATGCGCCGCAGCCGCTCGGGCAGGCGGGCGGGCTGGGTGTACGCCGCGACCCGGCGTCTGAGTGCGCGCGCCTTGCCGACGTAGAGCACCTCGCCTCTGGCATCGAGCATGCGATAGACGCCGGGAGCCAGGCTGAGCGTGGCGAGCGTCGCCTCGATCACCGCCACGCCGCGCGGCCGGACGGAGGCCGGAGGCAGCGGACCGTGCCCGCTCATCGTCGCCCTCGCGGAAGCATTGCCGGACAGTCTAGGACACCGTCGCCGGCGGCGACAGGTGATCCACCGATTCTGTGGATAACTTTGTGGGCAACCGCATGCGCAACCGTTGCGAAACCCCGGTTTTCCTGCCCTTCCTCAAACTGCCCAAAAACAGCGCACATAACATAAGCGACTGATTTTGTTCAATAGAAACATTGCTGGGCTGTCATATAAGTGAAAAGAAGCGCGCATCCCGTTGGAATCACGGCAAGGCAAGGGGGGGCGTGGACAAAATTCACGGCCGCCGCCGCTCCACTTCCACGCCCGCGCTCTCGGCGTCGACGAAAACGTCGAGCTTTTCCACCCGTACGCGGGCGGCGATCACCCGCCCGTCGAGGGCCAGACAGGCCATGGCGATGCGCTCCGCCAGAGTCTCCACCAAGCGCACATGACCGCCCGCGGCGATCAGTCGCACGCGCTCGGCCACACGTTCATAGTCGACCACCCGCGCGAGCGTATCGGCGCCGACCGCACTTTCCGGATCCTCCACCGCGAGGTCGACGCTGATCCGCACGCGCTGCGCGGCCGTGGCCTCGGCCGGATGCACGCCGATGCGCGCGTCGAGCACCATGCCGCGCAGGAAGACATGCCGCTGCACGGAGCCGGCATCGGCGAAGCGGGGATGGGGCATCGTCATTCCTCAAGCGGAGCGTCGTGTGCCGGCGACCATTGCAGATGCTGGCCGCCGTCCAGCGCCAGCATCTGCCCGGTGAGCGCCGGCAGCGACAGGATGGCGAGCGCGGCACGGCCCACTTCTTCGGGACTGGTGCCGCGGCCGAGCGGCGCCAGCGTGCACTGGCGGGCGAAATGCTCGGCGCTCTGCCGGCGGCTGGGCAGCGCCGGGCCGGGCCCGATGGCGTTGACGCGGATGCGCGGGGCGAAGGCGAGCGCCGCCGTTTGCGTCAGCGCCCACAGCCCCGCCTTAGAGACGGTGTAGGTGACGAAGTGCGGGGTGAGCGACCACACCCGCTGGTCGATCATGTTGATGACCACCCCTTCCGCCCGTTGCGGCAGGGAAGCGGCGAATTCCTGCATGAGCACGAAAGGCGCGCGCAGGTTGGTTTCGAGATGCCGATCCCAGCCAGCGCGCGTCGCGTCCGTCCACTCGTCGCGCTCGAAGCAACTGGCGTTGTTCACCAGCACGCCGAGCGGCCCGAGTGCTTCCGCGGCGGCAGCCGGCAATGCCCGCACCTCCGCCTCGTTGGTGAGATCGGCGGCAAGCACCACGGCGGCGCGGCCGCGCTCGCGCACCAGGGCGGCCGTGCGCTCCGCCTCCTCGGTTCCGGTGCGGGCGTGCACGGCGACTGCAAAGCCGGCATCCGCGAGGGCGAGGGCTACGGCGCGGCCAAGCCTGGCCGCGGCGCCGGTGACAAGGGCAGCGCGCGGGATGGAGGCGGCGATGCCATCGGGGGAGAGAAACGAAGGCATGGCTTCCTGCTGCCACGAACCGCCGCCGCCGGCAAGTCGCCGACAGAGGCCGCGGGCGGGTGGAATGCGCACGGCGGGACTCGAACCCGCACGCCCGAAGGCAAAGGATTTTCATGCCACTTCGGCTTTCGCCGCCGCCCCTAGGGGCGTTCGTGGTCTGGACTGTCCCTTCGCCATAGCCCGCACGCAGGCCTTAGGCGCCTCCCGTCCAGTCTCTACACCTCTCCCCGCGGAGCGGGGATTTGGCTCGGGATTGTCGTCGGCATGATCCGGACGATTTCCCCGACTTTGGGAGGTTCTGTTCCCGACGTTTCCGCCGGGGCACCCAAGTTGATCCTCAAGTCCTCTGTGTCTGCCGTTCCACCACGTGCGCCCGGCACCCGCCACCGCGGCGGAGCGACCATAAGGATGCTCGCCGCCTGGTGCAATCGACCGCCCGCTCCGAAGTGCAGCTTCCGCCGCGCCAGTCGGCGGGCAAAACGCGGCAATGGGCATTGATTCCCTCAAGGTTCGTATTGGCGCGTGCAGAACCCGACCTGACGCTCGCGCAGGCTGTTACCCGATCATGAACTGGCGCGTTACGAATCTTAGCGCAGTGTATCGCTCTTGCAATGCGTTTACGCCTCCTTTAGTTTTCACTCCATCTCGGTTTGGTTAGCGTGGGCGGGAGAGGCCTAGCCGTCGTCAGGTTTGGTTGCAGCTCCTCCTAATCTTGTCGTCTTTTTTTGACGCAGGCAGGCCCGAAAGGGCAGGTCGCGAGAAGGGGTCTTGATATGTCTGCAACTATTTTCACATGGACGGGCGGCACTTCCGGCACCGGCACCGAGTGGAACATCGGCACCAACTGGGCCGGCGGCGTGGTTCCGATCTCCACAAGCGACGCCGTCATTCAAGGCACCAGCGTCTACACCGTCAACATCACGTCGACCGATGCCAGCAACCTCACCATCAACGACACGAGCGCCACGGTGGAAGTGGCGGGAACGGCGACGTTCGCGAGCGGCATCACGCTTGACGCCGGAACGATCACCACGCCTTCGAATCTCGACGGCCCGTTCCAGATTTTCGGGTCCATCGATAACGCGGGCGGCGTCATTCTGGTGCCCGCCGCCACGAGCAGCCCCGCCTTCCCCATTCTCGACCTGGCGGACGTCACCAACGCCGCCGCAGCCCAGATCATCGTCGGTGCCGGCAGCGTCCTGAGCCTCGACCAGACGAACACCAACCTCGGGACGATCGCGATCAACGGCGGCGATCTCGCCATCGAGGCGAACGGCACAGCTGCCGCGTCCCTCGCCAACTCGGGACTGATCCAACTGGCGAACGACGGCACGCTCGACGATTCGGGAGCGGCGTCGGGCACACCGGGAACCATCACCGCCAATGGCACCCTCAGCGGCATCATCCGGTTCCTCGACGGGACCGGCTCCACGCTCCTGCTCGGCGACAACGGCGGCACCAGCTTCACCCAGACGATCGACAACTTCCAGGCGGGTGACACGATCGTCGTAGGCGGTCTCGGTACGAACCTCACCTACGTCAGCGGCGAAAGGGCCGCGTATGCCAACGGCACGCTGGGCATCTATGTCGGCACCGCCGAAGTCACTTCCTTCCTGATGACCGGCATCACCAGCGGTGCGACGTTCGACGTGACCGCCGGTTCCGGCAACGCCCTCGACATCACGACGAGTTCGAACGGCTCGATCATGACCCTTTCGGGGCCGGAGAACGGGTACGCCGTCGACTATAACGGCAGCCAGATCACCGTCGCGGATCCCGTCGCCGGTCACGACGGGGTGCAGACACGCACAGCCACCTCGTTTGCCGAATTCACCATGCAGTTCAGCAACGGTACGGGCCTGCCCGACCCCACCGGAAACGCCGGGGCGGTGGGAAGGCT
>JAJXZO010000100.1 GCA_021780035.1 Pseudomonadota bacterium | reverse complement strand
GGCGCTTCTGCACGCCCAGGGGCAGGCGCAGCCGGCACCCGCCGGCGCGTCCGGGGCGGCCCTGCTACAGCGGGCGACGCGGGGGCGGGCGGAACAGGCGGCGTTCTCGGCGGCCGCGGCGGAGATCCGCAAGGCGGTGCTGGCCGACCCGCAGCTTGCCGTGCTCGCCAACCAGCTCAGTGTCGATATCGTCCCCGAGGGGCTGCGCATCCAGATCCTCGACGAGGACCGCCAGCCGATGTTCGCCTCCGGCTCGGCGCAGCCGCTAGAGCGCGCCCGCACGCTGCTCGGCCTCATCGCGCCGATGCTGGCGAAGCTGAACGAGGGAATCGCCATCACCGGCCATACCGACGCCGCGCCGTTCCACGGCACCGGCATGTCGAACTGGGAGCTGTCGGCCGCGCGGGCCAGCGCCACACGCCGCCTGTTGCTTGCCGCCGGCGTGCCGCGGGCGCGCTTCCGGAGCGTCACCGGCGTTGCCGACCGCGATCTGCTGCTGCCGGCCGATCCTCTCGCCGCCGCCAACCGCCGCGTCTCCATCGTGGTGCTGCGGTCGGCGCCACAAAGGTAAGCTTCGTTCATGCCCGTCATCGGTGGCCTCGTGTTTCTGCTGCTTTGCGTGTTCGGCAGCTACGTGGCGTCCGGCGGCAGCATCGTGCCGCTGATGAAGGCCCTGCCGTTCGAACTGGTGACCATCGGCGGTGCCGCGGCCGGCACGTTCGTCATGGCCAATACCATGCACGAGATCAGGCACACGCTCGCCTGCCTCAAGAAGCTGATGAAAGGCGGCGCCTACGGCAAGGCCGACTACATCGACCTGCTGTGTCTGCTGTTCTATTTCGCGCGGCTGGCGAACACCAAGGGGGCGATGGCGCTGGAACCGCATATCGAACGCCCGACGGAGAGCGCCGCCTTCAGGAAATTCCCGAAAATCCTGGGCAACGATCACGCCCGCCCGATGATCTGCGACTATCTGCGCATGGTCGGCATGAACGCCGACGACCCGCACCAGATCGAGGACGTGATGGGCCGGGAACTCAGAAAAATGCTTTATGAAGAATTGCATCCGGCGCACGCTTTGCAAACCGTGGCCGATGCGCTGCCCGCGCTCGGCATCGTCGCCGCCGTACTCGGGGTGGTGAAGACCATGGCGCACATCGATCAGCCGCCGGCCATCCTGGGGGAAATGATCGGCGGCGCCCTGGTGGGCACCTTCCTCGGCGTGCTGCTCGCCTACGGCGTGGTCGGTCCCTGCGCCAGCCGGATGAAGAACGTCGTCGAGGAGGAAAGCAAATATTTCGAGGTGATCCGCGCTGTCCTTGTCACGCATCTGCACGGCAACGCGCCGCAGGTGAGCGTGGAAACCGGGCGGAAGATGGCGCCGGGGCAGGTGATGCCCTCGTTCTTCGAGCTGGAGGAAGCCATCCAGAAGCTGCAGATCGCCTGAGCCGCCCCTCGCTGCCCGCGTCATGCGTTTGGCGCAGAACCGCAGCGCTCCGTTCTCGCCAACGCCGACTTGTCGCAGCCGCTTCCCCGTGTCTTTTCCTCATGCTTAATGGGGGTGCGGCGGCACGGGCTGCTGCTTGTACGCAAGGATCGCTGGCGTTGATGGACATGGCTGTGAAATCGGCAATCGACTGGGTGGCGCTCCGCCAGCGTGATGGGCTGCTCGCGCTCGATGGGCGCTTCCGTTCCTGGCTCGACGCGCGCGACGCCGAGGTTGCGGCGCGCCTGCTCGCGGCGCGGGCCGCACCCGAAACTCTCCCCAAGGCCGACGAAAGCGCGTTGCTGATGGCGCTTGGCCCAATTCTGCAGGAGTTCCTGGGCGCGCTGTTCGGCATCGAGGCGGAACTGGCGGCGCTGGCCGGGGTGAGCGCCGAACAGCAGCGCATCAGCGCCTGCAAGCGCCTGTTCGTGCAGCGGCAGGCGGTGAAGAAATACCCCGACGCGTCCGCGTTCGACGGCGCGGCGCTCGGCGCGGCGCTGGAAACGGCGCTCGGCGCGCCCTTCAGCGAGGTGGGCTTCGCCGCGGCGGTGGAGTCGTGGCAGGGCGCGGGCGATGCGGAGAGGCTCGACGTGGCGCTCCGCTACGCCGCCTGGGCCACGCTCGCACCCGCGGGCCGCGCCGCGCACCCCGGCAGCACGCTGTTCGCGGTTCCCGCCCGCGTCGATCACGCGCATCTGGTGGAGTTCGAAAACCGCCCGCGCAACGGTGAGCCGATGCTGGGGCTTTCGCCGGAGCACTGGCACGCGCGCGACGGCTTCTCGCTGACCGATGCCGGCATGCGTCCCGGGCAGGCGATCGACCAGATGAACTACTGCATCTGGTGCCATCCGCAGGGGAAGGATTCGTGCAGCCACGGCCTTGTCCAGAAGGGCGGCGAAGAGTTCCAGCGCTCGCCGCTCGGTGTGCTGCTCGCCGGCTGCCCGCTCGAGGAAAAAATCAGCGAGATGCACGCGCTGCGCGCGGGCGGTTCGGCGTTGGGGGCGTTCGCCGCCATCGTCGTGGACAACCCGATGCTCGCGGCCACCGGGCATCGCATCTGCAACGACTGCATGAAGGCCTGCATCTACCAGAAGCAGCAGCCGGTGGACATCCCGCAGGCGGAAACGGCGATCCTCAAGGAAGTGCTGGCGCTGCCCTGGGGCTTCGAGATCTACGATCTGCTGACCCGCTGGAACCCGCTCAACATCCGCCGTCCGGTGGCGGCCGCCGATTCCGGCAAGAAGGTGCTGGTGGTGGGACTGGGTCCGGCCGGCTTCACGCTCGCGCACCATCTGCTGAACGACGGCCACTGGGTGGTGGCGATGGACGGGTTGAAGATCGAGCCGCTCGGCTTCGACCCGAACGCACCGGTGCGGAATGTGGAGAGCCTGTTCGAGGATCTCGACGACCGGGTGATGGCGGGCTTCGGCGGCGTCGCCGAATACGGCATCACCGTGCGCTGGAACAAGAACTACCTGAAGCTGGTGCGCGTGCTGCTGGAGCGGCGCGAGCGCTTCGCGGCCTTCGGCGGCGTCCGCGTTGGCGGCGGCGGCACGCTGTCCATCGCCGACGCCTGGGCGATGGGCTTCGACCACGTCGCGCTCTGCCTCGGCGCCGGCAAGCCCACCGTGCTCGACATCCCGAACGGCCTCGCCCGCGGCGTGCGCGAGGCGAGCGACTTCCTGATGGCGCTGCAGCTTACCGGCGCTGCCAAGCGCGCCTCTATCGCCAATTTGCAGCTTCGCCTGCCGGTGGTGGTGGTGGGTGGCGGTCTCACCGCCATCGACACGGCGACCGAGAGCCTCGCCTACTATGTGCGGCAGGTGGAGAAATTCGCCGCCCGCTACCGCGTGCTGGCGGCCGAGCGCGGCGAGGAGGCGGCGCGCGCCGCCTGGAACGAGGAGGAGAGGGCGATCGCCGACACTTTCCTCGAACATGCCGGGGCGCTGGCCGCCGAACACCGGGCCGCCGCCGCCGAAGGGAGGAAGCCGCGCTTCGCGCCCCTGCTCGATTCCTGGGGCGGCGCCACCGTCGCCTACCGCCGCAAGCTTGCGCAAAGCCCCGCCTACACGCTGAACCACGAGGAAATCCAGAAGGCGATGGAGGAGGGGGTGCGCTTCGCCCAGGAGCTCGCCCCGCTCGCCGTCGAGGTGGACGCGTTCGGCCACGCCGCGGCGCTCCGCTGCTGCCGCGCCGACGGCACCGAGGCGGTGCTGCCCGCCCGCGCCGTGCTGGTGGCCGCCGGCACGCACCCCAACACCGTGCTCGCGCGCGAGAAGGGGGCGCTCGGCGGGGAGCCGGTCGTCCTCGACGGGAAGCACTTCCAGGCGATCGACGAATCCGGTGCGGCCGTGACGCCCGAGCGCGGGCTGGCCAAGCCGAAAGCGGCCCACGTGCTGATGCACCGCACGCCCGAGGGCCGCTTCGTCAGCTTCTTCGGCGATCTTCACCCGAGCTATTCCGGCAACGTGGTGAAGGCGATGGCGAGCGCGCTGCAGGGCTACGGCGTGGTCAGTTCCGTACTGGCGAAGGCGCCCGTCTCCACGGTCACCGGCGCCGACCTCGTCGCCCGCTGCCGCGAAGCCTTCACGGCGCACGTGGTGCGGGTGGAACGCCTCGCGCCCAACATCGTCGAGGTGGTGCTGCATGCGCCGGCCGCCGCCCGCGCCTTCCGTCCCGGCCAGTTCTACCGGCTGCAGAACTACGAGCGGAACGCGCCGGCACTGACGGAAGCCGAAGGCGGGCGCACGACCCTCGCCATGGAAGGCATCGCGCTCACCGGCGCCTGGACCAACCCGGAACAGGAACAGATCGGCGTCATCGTCCTCGAAATGGGCGGCAGCTCCAGCCTGTGCATGCACTTGCGCCCGGGCGAAAACGTGGTGCTGATGGGTCCCACCGGCGCGCCGACCGAAATCGTGCCGAACAGCACCGTCGCTCTCGTCGGCGGCGGGCTCGGCAACGCGGTGCTGTTCTCCATCGGCGCGGCGCTACGGCAGGCCGGCTCGAAGGTTCTCTATTTCGCCGGCTACAAGGCGGTGCGCGACCGCTACAAGATCGAGGAGATCGAGAAAGCGGCCGATGTGGTGGTCTGGTGCTGCGACGAGGCGCCGGGGTTCGCGCCGCGCCGGCCGCAGGACCGCGCCTTCGTCGGCGACATCGTGCAGGCGATGGCCGCCTACGGCTCGGGCCGCCTCGGCAGCCAGGACATCGCGCTCGCCGAGGCCGAGCACATGCTGGTCATCGGCTCGGACGGCATGATGCGGGCGGTGGGGGCGGCGCGCCACGGCGTGCTGGCGCCATACCTGAAGCCGGGGCACCGCGCGGTGGGCAGCATCAACGCGCCGATGCAGTGCATGATGAAGGAAGTCTGCGGCCAGTGCCTGCAGTTGCAGGTCGATCCAGAAACCGGCGAGCGCAGCGTGGTGTTCTCCTGCTTCAACCAGGACCAGCAGCTCGACCGGGTGGACTTCCCCAGCCTGCACGAACGGCTGCGGCAGAACGGCGTGCATGAAAAACTCACCGCGCAGTGGATCGACCGCGCGCTGCGCCGTCTCGCGGAAGGGGCATAGCCGCGCCGGCTGCGCCCCTGCCGTTTCAAGCCTTGTTGTAGCCCTGGCGGACGAGCATCCGCCAGCCGAAGGGCGTGCGGCACCACACCAGCACGGTGTCGAAGCGGAGGGAGTTGGTCTGCCCTCCGCTCACGTTCTGCCCGACGAACACGAAGTGCGTCACGGCGTTGTCGCCGACGAAGCGGTGGCAGACGTTCTCGAACGCCAGCGACGTCCAGCGCGTGTTGCCGTCGGTGACCGAGGCGATGAACTCCGCCTTGGTCTGCAACAGGCCCGACGTGTGCCCGTAGGCCACCTCGTCGAGACAGACGGCGTCGAGCAGGGCCGCGTCGGCGCCCAGCATGCCCCGGCGGTAGGATTCGAGCGCGGCCGCGAGGGCGGCCTCGCCGGTGGAACCGGCCATAATGCGCAACCTCCCCGGTTCAGCGCGTTGCGACGCTGGTGATGGCGTTGCGGTTCTTCGCCCAGTCGGCCTCGGTGGAGCCCATCGCCGTCGGCCGATCCTTGCCGTAGCTGATGGTGCGGATCTGGCTCGCCGGCACGCCTTTGGAGACGAGGTAGTCGCGGGCGGCGTTGGCGCGCCGCTGGCCGAGGGCGAGGTTGTATTCCTCGGTGCCGCGCTCGTCGGTGTTGCCGGCCACCATCACGGCGACGCGGTTCTGCTCCAGCCAGTGCGCCTGCGCGTCGAGGGTGGAGCGGTCCTCCTGGGTCAGCCGCGACTTGTTGGTGTCGAAGAACACGCGGTCGGGCACGCCGGGGGCCAGCAGCCCGCCCGCGCCGTTCGCGTTCAGGGCGGACGTGCCGACGGGGCTGGTGCCGAACCCGCTGCCCGGACCGCCGTTCGCGGAACCGGAGCCGGTGCTGTTCCCGGTGTCGTTGGAGGAGCAGGCCGCGAGCAGCGCGGCGGTGGCGAAGGCGGCGAGGACGGTGCTGAATCGGCGCATGAAGAACCCCTTTCGGGTCTGAAGGCATCGGAGAGTTGCGACGGGGCCCTTTATAGCCGGCGCAAGCGGCGGATGGCAGAGCCAGCCGCGGCGGTGCATGCTCGCGGCATGCAACAGAGCGATGACCTCCGCTGGGAGCTGATCTGCCGCCGCGAGAAATCCGGCGATTTCCTCTACGGCGTCACCAGCATGGGCGTCTACTGCCGCCCCGGCTGTCCAAGCCCGCGCCCGAAACGCGCCAACGTTCGCTTCTTCGCCGCGGCGGCGGAGGCGGAGGCTGCCGGCTTCCGCCCCTGCCGTCGCTGCGACCCGAAGGGCGAGCGCGAGGCGCTGGCGGCGGAGGTGGTGCGGCGGACCGTCGCCGCCATCGATGCCGCCGAGACGGCGCCGCCGCTCTCCGAACTCGCGAAACGCGCGGGCTACAGCCCGTTCCATTTCCTCCGGCTGTTCCAGGCCCGCACCGGCCTGACGCCGCGCGCCTACGCCGCCGGGGTGAAGCGCAGGCGCCTGCAGGCGGAGCTTGCCTCCGGCGCCCGCGTCGCCGACGCGGTGGCGGCGGCCGGCTACGGCTCGGAGTCGCGGGTCTACGAGGGCGGCGGCAACCGGCTGGGCATGACGCCGGGCCGGGCGCGCCGCGGCGGCAAGGGAGAGACCATCCGCACCGCCTTCGCCCGATGCCCCTTCGGGCCGCTGCTGATCGGCTCAACCGGCAGGGGGGTGTGCTTCCTCGGCTTCGCCGAGCCGGAAGCGGATCTGCTCGCCGATCTGAAGCGCCGCTTCCCGCAGGCTTCCGTGGAGGAGGACAGGGACGGACTCGCGGCAACCCTGGCGGCGGTGCTCGCCTTCCTCGAGGAACCGAAGGCGGCGCTCGCCCTGCCGCTCGACCTGCGCGGCAGCGTCTTCCAGATGCGCGTGTGGGAGGCGCTGCGGCACATTCCGCCCGGCCGCACCGACACCTATGCAAGGATCGCGGCGAGCCTCGGCATGCCGCGCGGCGCGCGCGCGGTGGGCCGCGCCTGCGCCTCGAACCCGGTCTCTCTCGCCGTGCCCTGCCACCGGGCGGTGGGCACCGACGGCGCGCTCCACGGCTACCGCTGGGGCCTGGCGCAGAAACAGGCTCTTCTGGCCGCCGAACGCCGCGCCGCCGGGGAAGACTAGGCCGCTACCGCACCCGCACCACCTGCAGGGCGTTGGTGGTGCCTGGGCGTCCGAAGGGAATGCCGGCGATCACCACCACCTCGCTGCCGCTCGACGCGAAGCCCTCGTTCGAGGCGACGTTGCTCGCGCGCTCGATCGACTCCCCCATGGAATGCGTCTCAGGGGAGACGATGGCGTGTACGCCCCACACCAGGGCGAGCCGCCGCGCGATCCCGTCGAGCGGCGTCAGGCTCATGATCGGTGCCTCCGGCCTTTCGCGCGCCACCCTGAGCGCGGTGCTGCCGGACGCGGTGAAAGTGCAGATCACCGAGGCGCCCACCGTGTGCGCAACCTGGCGGCCGGCGGCGGCGATGGCGTCGGCCACCGAGCGCTCGGGCGCCGGCCGTGCCGCTTCGACCATGGATCGCCAGCCCGGATCCTTCTCCACCCGCGAGACGATGCGATCCATGATGCTCACCGCCTCGTAGGGGAATTGCCCGACCGCCGTCTCGGCCGAGAGCATCACCGCGTCGGCGCCGTCGAACACCGCGGTGGCCACGTCGGAGGCTTCGGCGCGGGTCGGGGCGGGGGCGCTGATCATGCTTTCCAGCATCTGGGTGGCCACCACCACCGGCTTGCCGGACTGCCGTGCCGCCCGCACGATGCGCTTCTGCGCCAACGGCACCTCCTCGGGCGGCAGCTCGACGCCGAGATCGCCGCGCGCCACCATCAGCGCATCGGAAAGCGCGATGATCTCGTCGAGGTTCTCCAGCGCCTGTGGCTTCTCGAGCTTGGTCATGATCCAGGCGCGGTCGCCCACCAGTTCCCTGGCCTCGGCCACGTCCTCCGGCCGCTGCACGAAGGAAAGGCCGATGTAGTCCACGCCGTGCTCGAGGGCGAAGGCGATGTCCTCGCGGTCCTTGGCGGTGAGCGCGGGGATCGGCAGCACCACGTCGGGGACGTTGACGCCCTTGTGGTCGGAGAGCACGCCGCCCACCGTCACCTCGGTCTCCAGCGCCTCGGCGCGCTTGCGCAGCACGCGCAGCCGGAGCTTGCCGTCGTCGAGCAGCAGCGTGGCACCCACTTCGGCGGCGGCGATGATCTCGGGGTGCGGCAGGCTGGCGCGGGTGGCATCGCCCGGCGTCGGGTTAAGGTCGAGCTCGAAGCGCTGGCCGGTCTGCAGCTGCACGCGCCCGCCGCCGAAGCGCCCCACGCGGAGCTTCGGCCCCTGCACGTCGGCGAGAATGCCGATCGGCCGGCCGAAGCGCCGCTCCAGCTCGCGGATGCGCGTGATGCGCCCGGCGTGGTCTTCGTGGGTGCCGTGGGAGAAATTCAGCCGGAACACGTCGGCGCCGGTGAGGAACAGGCGCGCGATCACTTCGCGCGTGGTGCTGGCGGGGCCGAGCGTGGCGACGATCTTGGTGCGCCGGTGGCGGCGCACCTCGCTGCTGTGCAGGGGCATCTTCTGTCCTCGGCTGCTTCTTCAGGCGACCAGGATGGCGCGGATATCGTTGACGTTGGTCAGTGTCGGGCCGGTGCGGATCAGGTCGCCGATGGCGTCGAACAGGCCGTAGCTGTCGTGACCGGCCAGCACTTCGCGCGGCACCAGGCCGGCGGCGTGCGCGCGCGCCAGCGTATCCGGAGTGACGATGGCTCCGGCGGCGTCCTCGGTGCCGTCGATGCCGTCGGTGTCGCCGGCCGCGGCCCAGATGCCGGGGGTGCCAGCCAGGGCGATGGCGAGGCCGAGCAGGAACTCGGTGTTGCGGCCGCCGCGCCCGGCCGGCCCCTTGCCGATGCTCACCGTGGTCTCGCCGCCCGAGAGCAGCAGTGCGGGAGCCGGGAGTGGCTGGCCGTGGGCGGCGATGGAGCGGGCGATGCCGGCCATGACGATGCCCATCTCACGGCTCTCACCCTCGAGCGCGTCGCCCAGGATGAGCGGCGAGAGGCCGAGTTCGCTCGCGGTGGTGGCGGCGGCGTCGAGCGCCATCGCCGGGGTCGCGATCAACGAAAGCTCGCAGCGGCGCAGGCTGCCGGGCTTCGGGGTTTCGTCGGCGTCCTGGTCGAGGCGGGCGGCCACCGCCGGCGGCGGGGCGATCTCGTAGCGGGCGATGAGCGCGCGGGCGTCGGCGAAGGTGGTAGGGTCGGGAACCGTGGGGCCGCTGCCGATCACCGCCGGATCGTCGCCCGGCACGTCGCTGATGGCGAGCGTGAGCACGCGGGCCGGTGCGGCGGCGGCGGCGAGCCTGCCACCCTTGATGGCGGAAAGGTGTTTGCGCACGCAGTTCATCTCCGAAATCGTCGCCCCGGAGGCGAGCAGCGCCCGGTTCACCGCCTGCTTGTCGGCGAGCGTGAGGCCTTCCGCCGGCAGCGCCATCAGCGCCGACGCGCCGCCCGACATCAGCGCCAGCACCAGATCGTCGGGCCCGAGCCCGCGCACCGCTTCCAGCACGGCGCGGGCGCCGGCCTCGCTGTTGGCATCGGGCACCGGATGCGACGACTCGATCACGCGGATGCGGCGCGTGGGCACGGCATGGCCGTAACGGGTGACCACCACGCCGGAAAGCGGCACGTCCGGCCAGGCGTCCTCGACGGCGGCGGCCATCACCGCGGCGGACTTGCCGCCTCCCACCACCACCACCTTGCCGCGCGGCTTCGGCGGCAGGTAGGAGGCGAGCACGCGCCTGGGGTCGGCGGCGGCCACCGCCGCGTCGAACACCTGCCGCAGGGCCGCGCGGGCCTGCTCGTCGGTCCATGCCATGGTTTTTCCCTTCCTGCCTTAGCTGTTGACGCGGACTATGCCGGGATGTCGCGGATAACGCTACCGCGCGGCCGGTATGCAACCAATACCGCAGCGCGTGACCTCGCGACAGGGGCACTGCTTGACCACGCCCGCCGCCGCCAGTAAGCCGCCCGCCCAGCGCCTGAGGAGCCGAGCCATGAACAGCAGCACCGAACAGAACGCCGCAGGGGGGCACGGGGAAACTCCTGGCCTGGAGTCGGGCCCGCTTGCCGCCGAGCGGCTGCGCGGCCTCGTGGAGCGCATCGAGCGGCTGGAGGAGGAGCGGCGCGCGCTGGCGGGCGACATCCGTGACATCTACGCCGAGGCGAAGGGCGCGGGTTTCGACGTGAAGGTGATCCGCCAGTTGATCACGATTCGCCGCAAGGAACCGGCCGAGGTGGAGGAACAGGAGACGCTTCTCGACGTGTACCGGCGCGCTCTCGGCATGTGAAAACGCCCGCATTGTTGACGCGGGCGAAAAATTTGTCGCCGGGGCGCGCGGGCGGCCGTCGGGTGACTTGCACGGGGCAATAACGGAGCGTATGTAGCACTCTTGCTGCAACCGGGTGGTAGGCACTATGTCGCGCTTGCGACCCCCCACTTCCGCGGCACTGTTTCTTCTCGTTATGAATCGGCCGGCCGCACGGCGGCTTGCCCGTTCCAGGAACTCCAATGGCCTCTCCGTTTGATCCGCCGGATACTGTCGCTGCGGCCGATCTGCGCCAAGAAGAAGCGCAGATGCGGCGTAATCTTGGCGTCGAGCACCGCGCGGGCGGATTTCCGTTCCGTGCCGGCGAGCGGCACGCGCCGGCGCGCCGCTTCGTGCGCGACGGCGAGGTGCAGGTGGTGGTGATGAACCGCCGCGAACCTTTGGTCGAAGGAACCGCAGGTGGCGGCACCCCGGTGAACCGCCTCGCCCTGGCGGAAACCGCGCTCGGCGCCGAACAGGCGGAGCGCCAGCGCTGCGAGCGTGCCCTGCACGAGGCGCAGGCGAACGTGCGCGAACTGCAGACCAAGATCGGCCACGCCATGCTGGCGCGCGACGAGGCGCTGGAGGCCAACCGCCTGCTCGTCGCGGAGAACGCGCGGCTCCGCGCGGAAGTGGCGGCGGCGCGGATCGAACCCGATCCCGTGACGCGGCGCAAGGAGCCGGCGCCGCGGCATCGCGCGCATCTCCTCCGCGCCACGCACCGGGCGGAAAAGGAACCGAAGCCAGTCAAGTGGTGGTGAGGCTTCCGGCCGAACGGACGCTCCGCGCGCGGAAGTAACGCCCGCGTTTACCGCTTTCTCACCAGATACCGGCAGGTTCGGCACGGTTCACGCAGAGGGTGTGACCGTGCCGATTGCCCAGGTAGGCACTCCAGCCGGCAGATTGCTGGTGGTCGACGACGAGGCGGTGCCGCGTCTGCTCGTCGCCCGGACGGCGGCGGTCGTCGGCATCGCCACCGACGGCGCCGCCACGCTCGCCGAGGCGCGGGAGCGGCTGGAGGCGTTTCGCTACGACATCGTGGTGCTCGATCTGGCGCTCGGCGAGCACGACGGGGTGGAGTTGCTGCGCATGTTGCGCGACGCGGGCTCCGACGCGGTGCTGATCATCCTGTCCGGCTTCAACGAGAGAGTGCGTCAGGCGGCGGTGCGCCTCGCCGGGGCGCTCGGCTTCCGGGTGGCCGGTACCCTCGGCAAGCCGCTGCGGGTGGAAGCTCTGCTCGGCCTGTTGCGCCTCCTGCCGGAACCGGGCCACGCGGGCGACACCGCGCCGGATACGGTGATCGACGCGCGGACGATCGCCGCCGGCATCGACAACGGGGAATTCGTCTGCCTCTTCCAGCCGGAGGTGACCCTGCACGGGCGCCAGGTGGTGGCGCTCGAAATGCTGGCGCGCTGGCGCAGCCCCCGGCTGGGTCCGGTGCGGCCCGACCTGTTCATTCCCGCGGCCGAGCGCTGCGGGCTCATCGACCGCCTCACCTGCCATCTGATGCAGCAGGCGCTGCCGCATTTCCGCCGCTGGCGGGAGATCCATCCCGGCCTCTCGCTCGCCGTCAACCTGTCGCCGCTCAGCCTGGCCGATCTGTCGCTGCCCGAGCAGGTATCGGCGGTGCTGGACGCCGCCGGCGTGCCGGCGGAAGCGATGGTGCTGGAAGTGACGGAGGGAGCGGTGTTGCTCGACGAGGTGGTGGCGGCCGACGTGCTGACGCGGCTGCGCATCCGCGGCATACGGCTCTCGATCGACGATTTCGGCACCGGCCATTCCTCGCTGCTGTCGCTGCTGCGCATGCCGTTCAGCGAGGTGAAGATCGACCAGCGCTTCGTCGGCGATTGCCTGCGCGATCCCGAGGCGCCGAAGATCATCCTCGCCGTCGTTTCTCTCGCGCGCGAGCTTGGTCTGCAACTGGTGGCCGAGGGCATCGAGTCGGAGCCGGTGGCGGCGTTGCTCTCCGAACTCGGCTGCAAGATCGGGCAAGGCTACCTGTTCGCGCCGCCGCTGCCGGCGGCGGCGATCACCGCCCGGCTGGAATCCCGGGCGGCGAAAGACGCGGCGCGCGCTGTGGCGGGGTGAGAGGCATGGCCGGGCGCGGCACCGCCGATGCCGAGATCGACGCCCTGCTCGGGGCTGGCAGCGCCGCCGCGCTGCGGGAGATCTTCCAGGCGGAACTGCCGGCGCGGCTGGCACGCATGCGCGCGGCCGCAGCGAAAAGTGCGGCCTCCCTTCTGCAGCGGGAGGCGCACGGACTAGCCGGCGCCGCCGGGCTGCTCGGACTCGAGCCGCTGGCGCAACTGGCGCGGGCACTGGAACAGGCCGCGCCAGTGCCCGGGGCGACGACGCTTGCCGAACGCTTCGCGCCGGTGGAGCGGCTGCTGGTCGCTTCCCTCGGCCGGTCTGCCGTTGCCGCGACCCCGCCCTGCGCAGAAGGAAACCGTGACGAGAGAGCGGTGCTTGTCTCCCGTCACGGGGCCGACTAACTGATGCGCCATGAACACCCAGGACCCTGAAACTGCGGCCGCGCCCGCGGCTTCCCCCGGACAGGCCGACGCCTCCGCCGAGGCGCCCGCCGAGGCCGTCACCCGCATCGGCGCGCTCGAGGCCGAACTCGCCGAAATGAAAGACCGCTGGCTGCGTGCCGAGGCGGAAGTGCAGAACGTGCGCGCCCGCGCGCGGCGCGAGGTGGACGAGACGCGCCAGTACGCCATGCAGAAGTTCGGCCGCGACGTGGTGGAGGCGGCAGAAAACCTCAAGCGCGGGCTGGACAGCATCCCCCCGCCGGCCGAGGGCGAGGCGGAACTCGTCACCCGCCTGCGCGAGGGCTTCGAGGGCGTCGAGCGCAACCTGCTGGCGCTGCTCGAGCGCAACGGCATTCGCCGCGAGGACCCGACCGGCCAGGCCTTCGACCCCAACCGCGACCAGGCGATGGCCGAGCAGGAGAGCGCCGAGCACGCCGCCGGCACGGTGCTGCAGGCATGGACGGCGGCCTGGACCCTGAATGGCCGCCTGCTGCGGCCCGCTATGGTGGTGGTGGCGAAAGCCCCCGCCACCGAGATCGGCGCGCCTGCCGGCGAGGGCTGAACTCTCCCCGGACCGGAAATCGCCGCGGCCGCTCTTGCCCCGGGCGGCGGTGGTGAATACATCCCGTGGGCATCACAACGGGGGTTCCGCCGCGGTGCTTCGGGCCGCCGGAATCCGCTGCAAAGGAGCTACATATGAGCAAGGTGATCGGCATCGACCTCGGCACCACGAATTCGTGCGTGGCGATCATGGAGGGCAAGGATGTCCGCGTGATCGAGAACAGCGAGGGCACCCGCACCACGCCGAGCATCGTCGCCTTCGCCGACAACGGCGAACGCCTCGTCGGCCAGTCGGCCAAGCGGCAGGCGGTGACCAACCCGACCAATACCGTGTTCGCCGTCAAGCGGCTGATCGGCCGGCGCTTCGACGACCCGATGGTCAGCAAGGACATGGCGATGGTCCCCTACCACATCGTGCGCGCCGACAACGGCGACGCCTGGGTGGAGGCGCGCGCCGAGAAGTATTCGCCGAGCCAGATCAGCGCCTACACGCTCGGCAAGATGAAAGAGACCGCCGAGGCCTATCTGGGCGAGCCAGTGACGCAGGCGGTCATCACGGTGCCGGCCTACTTCAACGACAGCCAGCGGCAGGCCACCAAGGACGCCGGGCGCATCGCCGGGCTCGAAGTGCTGCGCATCATCAACGAGCCGACAGCGGCGGCGCTCGCCTACGGGCTCGACAAGAAGCGCAGCGGCACGGTGGCGGTGTACGACCTCGGCGGCGGCACGTTCGACATCTCGGTGCTCGAACTCGGCGACGGCGTGTTCGAGGTGAAAAGCACCAACGGCGACACGTTCCTCGGCGGCGAGGATTTCGACCTCCGCATCATCGACTACCTGGCCGACGAGTTCAAACGCGAGCAGGGGATCAACCTGCGCGGCGACCGCATGGCGCTGCAGCGGCTGAAGGAGGCCGCCGAGAAGGCGAAGATCGAGCTTTCGTCTTCCAAGGAGACCGAGATCAACCTGCCCTTCATCACCGCCGACGCCTCGGGGCCGAAGCATCTGGTCATGCGCCTCAGCCGCGCCAAGCTGGAAAGCCTGGTGGACGACCTGATCGACAAGACACTCAACCCCTGCCGGGCGGCGCTGCGCGACGCCGGGGTGAAGGCCTCCGAGATCGACGAAGTCATCCTGGTCGGCGGCATGACGCGCATGCCGAAGGTGATCGAGACGGTCAAAACCTTCTTCGGCCGCGAGCCCGCCCGCAACGTCAACCCCGACGAGGTGGTGGCGATCGGCGCGGCGGTGCAGGGTGCGGTGCTGAAGGGCGACGTCAAGGACGTGCTGCTGCTCGACGTGACGCCGCTCTCTCTCGGCATCGAGACGCTGGGCGGCGTGTTCACGCGCCTCATCGACCGCAACACCACCATCCCGACGAAGAAGAGCCAGGTGTTCTCCACCGCCGACGACGGGCAGACCGCGGTGACCATCAAGGTCTACCAGGGCGAGCGCGAGATGGCCGCCGACAACAAGCTGCTCGGCAATTTCGACCTCGCCGGCATCCCGGCGGCCCCGCGCGGCGTGCCGCAGATCGAGGTCACGTTCGACATCGATGCCAACGGCATCGTATCGGTTTCCGCCAAGGACAAGGCCACCGGCAAGGAGCAGCAGATCCGCATCCAGGCCAGCGGCGGCCTCTCCGAGGGCGACATCCAGCGCATGGTGCGCGAGGCCGAGGCGAACGCCGAGAGCGACAAGAAGCGGCGCGAGTTCGTCGATGCCCGCAACCATGCCGACGCGCTGGTGCACCAGACGGAGAAGAACCTGAAGGAGCACAGCGACAAGGTCTCGGCGCAGGAGCGCGGCGAGGCGGAGGCGGCGATCGCGGCGGTGAAATCGGCGCTGGAAGGCGACGACGCCGAGGCGCTGAAGTCGGCCACCGAGCGGCTCAGCCAGGCGGCGATGAAGATCGGCGAGGCGATGTACAAGTCCCAGGCCGGCCAGGGGGCGCCGGGTGGCGCGCCCGGCGGCGACGGCGGCGCCTCGGCGCAGCAGGCCGGGGACGAGAAGGTCGTCGATGCCGAATTCGAGGAAGTCGACGACAAGAAGAAGCCCCGCTGAAGGCGGACCAGCTCCGATGACTGAAAGGCGTGCGGCCGCGTCTTCCCCGGAAGGCGCGGCCTATCCCGTGGTTGGGCGGCAGGTAGAGGGCTGAAATGGCCAAACAGGACTACTACGCCACCCTCGGCGTTTCTCGGGATGCCAGTCTCGACGATCTGAAGAAAGCCTACCGCAAGCTCGCCATGCAGCTTCACCCGGACCGCAATCCGGGCGACAAGGAAGCCGAGGCGCGCTTCAAGGAAGTGAACGAGGCCTACGACGTCCTGAAGGACGAGCAGAAGCGGGCAGCCTACGACCGCTTCGGCCACGCGGCCTTCGAGCAGGGCATGGGCGGCGGCGCGGCGCACGGTTTCGACTTCGGCCAGGGCGCCGGGCTCGGTGATATCTTCGACCAGATGTTCGGCGAGTTCATGGGCGGCGGCCGCGGCCGCAGCCGCGGGCCCAGGCAGGGTGCCGACATCCGCGCGAGCGTTGAGATCGATCTCGCCGAGGCGTTCGCCGGCACCAAGGTGCCGCTCAGGGTGGCAACCCGCATGGTCTGCGAGGCCTGCGGCGGCACCGGTTCCGAGAACCGCGAGCGCGGCGCCGAGACGTGCACCACCTGCGGCGGCGCCGGACGAGTGCGCACGCAGCAGGGCTTCTTCCTGATGGAGCGGCCGTGCCCGACCTGCGGCGGCCGCGGCAAGGTGATCCGCAATCCCTGCCGCATCTGCCGCGGCACCGGCACCGTGCAGGGGGAACGCAGCCTGCAGGTGCAGATTCCCGTCGGCGTCGAGGACGGCACCCGCATCCGCCTTGCCGGCGAGGGCGAGGCCGGCGGCACGGGGGTGGCGCCGGGCGACCTCTACGTGCATGTTTCCATCCGCCCCCACCCGCTCTTCCAGCGCGACGGCGCCAACATCTTCTGCCGCGTGCCGCTGCGCATGACCCAGGCGGCGCTCGGCGCCGAGGTGGAAGTGCCAGCGATCGACGGCAGCAAGGCACGCGTGCGCATTCCGCCTGGCACGCAGTCGGGCGATCAGTTCCGGCTGCGCGGCAAGGGGTTCTCGGTACTGAAGAGCGCCGCCCGCGGCGACATGTACATCCAGGTTTCGGTGGAGACGCCGCAGCATCTCACGCCGCGCCAGCACGAACTGCTGGAGGAATTCGAGAGCGAGGCGCACACCAGGAGCAGCCCGGAATCGGAGGGGTTCTTTGCCAAAGTGCGCGAACTGTTCGGCGGAGGCAGCCGCTAGCGCGGGCGGGGCGGGCGCCGTCGAGCGCCACTCCGAGATCACCTGCCCAGAGTGCGGCTGCCGGCAGGTCGAGGAAATGCCGCTCGACGCCTGCCTTTTCTTCTACCGGTGCCCCGGCTGCGGCGTTCTCCTCCGGCCACGGCCGGGGGATTGCTGCGTGTTCTGCTCCTACGGCTCGGTGGCGTGCCCGCCGGTGCAGCAGGAACGCCGCAGCGGGTGAGGGCGGCCGGACGGACCGGCCGCAGGGTCCGCGCCCATTTCGGGGCTGCGGACCCGCGAACGGGAAGGCTTCAGGCGGCGTTGCGCTTCAGCACCTCGGGGTTCACCGTGTAGCCGGGGTCGATGACGCCATCGAGGAAGTCGAGCAGGTTCTGCGCCGCCCGGCACGACATCTTGGCGAAGCACTCGAGCGGTGCCGTGGCGTTGTGCGGGCTGAACACCACGTTCGGCATGGCGAACAGCGGGTGGCCGGCCGGCACCGGCTCCTTCGACAGCACATCGAGGCCGGCCGCCTCGATGGTACCGCGGGCCAGCGCCTCAACCAGCGCCGGCTCGTCCACGATCGGTCCGCGGGCGGTGTTGATCAGCCACGCCGTGGGCTTCATGCGCTTGAAGAAGGCGGCGTTGACCATGCCGCGGGTGACGGAATCGAGCGGGCAGTGCAGCGTCACCACGTCGGCCTGCGGCAGCGCCGCCAGCGCGTCGGGCGCCGGGATGAAGCCGTCGGCGGCGATACGCGGGGTGGGGAAGGCCGGGTCGGTCACCATCACTTTCATGCCGAAGGCGGCGCACAGGCGGGCCACGCGGGTGCCTATGCGCCCGTAGCCGATCACCAGCACCGTCTTGCCGGCAAGCTCATGCATGCGCCGCCCGGACTGCATCATCCAGGTGCCGGCGCGCACCGAGGTATCGTATTCCACCATGCGGCGGGCGACGCCCAGCATCAGCATCATCGTGTGCTCTGCCACCGAAAGATCGTTGGCGCCGTTCACCACCGTGAGCAGCACGTTCTGCCGGGTGCAGGCCGCCACATCGACCGAGTCGTAGCCCACGCCGAAGCGGCTGATCACCCTAAGCTTGCGGCCGCTTTCGATCATCGCGGCGGGCACGCGCTCCAGTCCCACCATCACTCCGTCGGCGTCGCGGATCGCCTCGGCGAGTTCGTCCTGCATCGGCGGGCCGCGGAAATCGTGCGTAAGAAAGACGGCGTCGATATCCTTGCGCGGCGCCAGCAGGGCCATCGCGTCCTCATGCAGGCCGCGACAGAATACAAGTTTGTGCATCGTTGGATATTTCCTTGGGCACTGGACAGACGGGTCGACGGGATCGCTACCATGCTTGCATCAAACGCGCCGCGCCGCTAGGGTGCATTCATGTCTTTCGGCACGTCCAGCCATGCCCTTTCCGGTTGCGCTCTCGCGCAGGACGGCGTGCGGCTGGCGCTTGGCCTGCTCCTTCGACTTAGCCGCCCCTGGGCGTGACCTCCGGCTCTGCGCCGGGCACAGCTCAGGGGGACCCCTGAGGCAAGTCGTAACTTCCCCTTATCCCGGAGCAGACCACCGTGAGCATCGAACACCCGAATTTCGGCACTCTGGCCGACGACCGCGTCATCATCTTCGACACCACGCTGCGCGACGGCGAGCAGTCGCCCGGCTTCTCCATGAACCTGCCCGAGAAACTGCGCGTCGCCGAGGCGCTGGCCGAACTCGGCGTCGACGTCATCGAGGCCGGCTTTCCCATTGCCTCGCCGGGGGATTTCGAAAGCGTGCAGGCGATCGCGCGCGCGATCAAGGGGCCGGTGATCTGCGGCCTCGCCCGGTGCAGCCGCGGCGACGTGCTGCGCGCCGCCGAGGCCCTGGCCGATGCGCCGCGCCGGCGCATCCACGTCTTCATCAGCACCAGTCCCCTGCACATGAAATACAAGCTGCGCATGGAGCCGGAAGCGGTGGTGCAGGCCACCATCGACAACGTCACGCTCGCGCGCCAGTACACCGACGACGTGGAATGGTCGGCCGAGGACGGCAGCCGCACCGAGCCTGAATTCCTCGTCCGTTGCACGGAAGCGGCGATCGCCGCCGGCGCCACCACCATCAACATCCCCGACACGGTGGGCTACGCCACGCCGCAGGACATGGCGCGCATCTTCGCCATGCTGCGCGAGAAGGTGAAGGGCGCCGGGAAGGTGATCTTCTCCGCCCACAACCACAACGACCTCGGCCTCGCCGTGGCCAACACCATTGCCTCGGTGCAGGCGGGCGTGCGGCAGATCGAATGCACCATCAACGGCATCGGCGAGCGGGCGGGCAACGCGGCGCTGGAAGAGATCGTCATGGCGATGCGCACGCGCCCCGACGCCACGGGCTGCCAGTCGAAGGTGGTCACCGAAAACATCCTCCGCACCTCGCGGCTGCTCGCCACCATCACCGGCTTCGACGTGCAGCCGAACAAGGCGATCGTCGGCCGCAACGCCTTCGCGCACGAGAGCGGCATCCACCAGGACGGCGTGCTGAAGCACGCGGCCACCTACGAGATCATGACGCCGGAAAGCGTGGGCTGGACGCGCTCCAACCTGGTGATGGGCAAGCATTCGGGCCGCGCCGCCTTCCGCGACAAGCTGCGCGCGCTCGGCTACGAGATCGGCGACAACCAGCTGAACGACGCTTTCCGCCGCTTCAAGGAACTCGCCGACCGCAAGAAGACCGTCTACG
>JAJXZO010000147.1 GCA_021780035.1 Pseudomonadota bacterium | reverse complement strand
GTCATTCCGCCGCCGGCGATGGCGGGGGTGGCGCGCGCGGTGCCGGCGGTGCGGTTCGCCACGATCGAGCGAGCGGCGCACTCGGCCTATTTCGAGCGGCCGGTCGCATTCAATGCGCTGGTGGCGGAGTTCATTGCCGCCAATCCCTGACCGCGCCGAGCGGCGACGGTGCATTCGGTTCCCGACCAAAAGCTGCTCAGGAGCCTGTTGACCGGACCGCGCGAGGCTCCTACCGTGTTGTCATAAAATTGTCATAATAAGGGGGAGGAAACATGCTTCGAGCTTTGCGCGCTGCGGCCATCGCGGGCGCCGTGCTGCTGCCGTCGGCGGCGTTGGCCGCGACCCCGACGGTGAGCATCGTGGATACGCTTTCCGGGCCCAACTTCCAGGCCTTCTGGCACAACTACCTGATCCCCACGATCGAAAAAGAGGCCGGGGTCAAGGTCCAGTACACGCTCGGCAGCGGGCCCACGTTGCAGTTGCAGATGAAGTCCTGGAAGCAGGACCACCCGGTCTTCACGCTGCTCTTCGTGAAGGGGCTCGACCTCTCCAACTTCGTGACCGCCGGCGTCAAGCTCGACAGGCTCTATCCCGACCACAAGGCCGAGATCCCGAACATTGCGATGGAGCCAACGCGGTTTCTCGCCGCCAACAACGGCGTGGAGCTGCACGGCACCGGCCTGATCTTCTGGCGGGCGCAGTTCGATCTCATCTACAATTCGAAATTCATCAAGGACCCGCCCAAGACCTGGGAGGAGTTCTACAAGCGGCGCAAGGAATTCGCGGGCCATATCGGCATCATCCGCCCCGATGCCGCATCTGGCGGCGGGCGTGCGTTCATCTATTCGTTCCTTAAAGCGAACGGCGTCGATTTTTCCAAGACGCTTCCGGAACTCGAGAAGACAGCTCAGTGGAAGGCGGCGTGGGACAAGTTCCACGAGTTCTCCAAGTCCTTCGCGCAGCCCGTCGCGTCCTCGCCGCCGGTGATGTTCCACCAGTTCCAGACGGACCAGGTCTGGATCACCGACTATGCGCAGGACTACTCGCTGTGGAGCGCCTCTCAGGGCCAGTTGCCGTCGACAACAAAGGCCGCACCCCTTGATGTCAACATCGTCGGCGCGTCCAACGCATGGTGCGTGGTGCCGGCCGCGGACTCGCCGGAGCAGAAGGCGGCCGCCTACAAGGTGATCAACGTGCTGCTCTCGCCCGCGGTGCAGAACCACATGCTCGAGGTGATGTACGAGTACCCCGGCACGACAGCCTGGCGGAAGGCGAACCCTGAAGTGTGGAAGAAAATCCCGACGGTGGCCGCGGCGGAATCCCACGGCACGCTGGTCACCAACTTCGGCGCCATCACCTACATCCAGCGGCACGGCATGGCGCACATGGCGCAGTAGCGGTCCCGCCGCGCAAGGTACGGTAACGCCATGCGACGCCTCGGCGGAGGAGGGTTCACCGCCCTCCTCCTGCTGCCGCTGATCGTTTTCCTCGCGCTGGCTTTCTACTACCCGCTGGGCTTCACGCTGGTGCAGAGCCTGACGGATGCGAAGGGCCATGCGACGCTTGCTAATTTCGCGCATTTCCTCGGCCGACGCTCGGGTTGGGCGACGCTCTGGTTGACGCTGCTGCTTTCCGCGCTGGCGACCGCGGCGTCGCTGCTGTTGTGCCTGCCGCTCGCGTTCCTGCTGCGACGGCGCTTCGCTGGCGTCGGCGTAGTACGCTTCCTGATGATGGTGCCGATCACGATCCCGGCACTTGTTGGCGCGCTGGGCCTGCTCATCCTCTACGACCGCACGGGCTGGGTGAACGCGCTGCTGGTGCGCGGGCTGCATCTTTTCGCCTCGCCGATCCCGATCGACTACACGCGGGGCGGACTCGTGCTTTTCTATGTCTGGATGTTCTTTCCCTATGGCGCGCTGGTGATCGCGGCGGCGCTCGGCGCGATGGACCCGGCGGTGGAGGAAGCGGCCCGGGTCTGCGGCGCGCCGCCGTGGCGCGTCCTTGTCTCCGTGATCCTGCCGCTGCTGCGCCCTGCCCTGCTCGCGGGCTCGGTGATGATCTTCCTGCAGTGTTTCGGCGCGTTCAGCGTGCCGTTGATCGCAGGCGGCAATTGGCAGCCGATCGCGGTGCGCATCTACACGGTGGCGAACGTCTTTCTCGACTGGCATGCGGCGAGCGCCATGGCCATCGTGATGGCGAGCATCCAGTGCGCGCTGGTGCTGACCTACCAGGTGCTGGCGGACCGTGCCGCGCGCCGCCGGGCCGCGCGCGCATGATGCGGCGCATCCTGCTCGCGGGACTGCTGGTGCTGTTTGGGCTGTTCATCGTGCTGCCGCTGGCGATGGTGGCGATCGAGGGGCTGGGGAACCGGTGGTTCGGCTCGGCGCTGCTGCCGGCAAGCTGGACGCTGCGCTGGTTCCGTTACGCGGCCGAAACCGCGAACCTTGAAGCCGTGCTACTCAACACCGCCTATATCGCGCTGCTCGCCACGTTCTTCACGCTCGTGGTAGCGCTGCCGGCGGCGTGGGCACTGGCGCGGCGGCATGTCGCGTTCAAGGCGGGGCTCGTCGCGCTCGTGTTGCTGCCGCGGATGATCCCCGAGATAACCTTCGCGCTCGGGGTTGCGCGCATCTTTTATAATTTCGACCTTACCAACACCTATGCCGGCATCGCGCTCGCGCATGTGATCCTCGCCGCGCCGTTCGCGGTGCTGGTGCTCATCGCCACCTTCGAGGGCATGGATCAGCGGCTGCTCGAGGCCGGGCGGGTGTGCGGGTGCGGGCCGCTGGCGCTGGCGAGGCGCGTGATCCTGCCGCTCGCGATGCCGGGGATCATCGCGGCGGCATTGTTCTCCTTTCTCGCCTCCTACAATGATTTCGTTCTCACCCTGCTCGTCTATGGGCCCGATACCGTGACCCTTCCTGTCCAGACCTATCTTTCCATCGGCAACGGCTACATGTCGGTCGCGGGCGCGATCAGCGTGATACTGCTCGCCCCCTCACTGCTGTTCCTGTTGCTGCTGTTGCGCATGGTGCGGCCCGAGGCGCTGCTCGGAGGCATGAAGGGCGCATGACCACGACCGGACATCTCGAGATCGAGGGCATCGCGAAGAGCTGGGGAAAGCTAGCGGCGCTCTCCGACATTACGCTCGATATCGCGGCGGGGCGCTTCGTCTCGCTGCTGGGGCCGAGCGGATGCGGCAAGACGACGCTGTTGCGTCTGGTCGCGGGTTCGCTCGCGCCCGACAGCGGGCGCCTGGTGCTGGACGGGCGGGAGATCACCCGGCTCCCGACCCACCGGCGCAACATGGGGATGGTGTTCCAGAGCTTCGCGCTGTTCCCGCATCTCTCAGTCGCGGAGAACGTGGCCTTCCCGCTCCGCGTACGCGGCGTCGGGCGGGCGGAGCGCGAACGGCGCGCCGCCGAGGCCCTGGCGATGGTGCATCTCGCGGCCTATGCCGGCGCCTCGCCGCGGCAGCTCTCGGGCGGGCAGCAGCAGCGCGTTGGCTTGGCGCGCGCGATCGTCTACCGGCCAACCGTGCTGCTGCTCGACGAGCCGCTGTCCAATCTCGACACGGCGCTGCGCGAGGAGATGCGGCTCGAGATCGGCGAGGTCACGCACCGGCTCGGCATAACCGCGATCTATGTCACGCACGATCAGCGCGAGGCGCTGGCGCTGTCCGACGAGATCGCGGTGATGCGCGCCGGACGCATCGTGCAGGTGGGCACGCCGACCGACATCCATCGCCGGCCCGCCGACGCCTTCGTCGCGGGCTTCCTCGGCTATGCCAATGCATTGCCGCTCACGGTCGCCGGGGGCGTGGGGCGGCTCGCGGACGGCACGGTGGTCGGGCTGCCGCCCGGGGCGCCGGAGGGCACGGCCGTTGCGTTCATGCATGCGAGCGATGTGGTGCTGCGCGCGGCGGGGAGTGATGCGGTGGGGCTGGCGTGCGAGGTTACCGAACTCGCGTTCATGGGGGAGCGGATGGAGTTCGCGCTGCGCCATGTCTCGGGACTGCGGCTCAAGGCAGCGGCGCCCATCGGCGCAAGCGTGTTCGCACGCGGCGACCGCGTGACCGCGGAGTTGCCGCCCGAGCGCCTGGTCGTCGTCCCGCCGTAGCCGGATCAGGCCGGCAGGACGGCGACGGCCTCGACCTCGAACATCATTGCGGGCATTGCCAACGCGGCGACGCCGAGCGCGGTGGAGGCAGGTGGCGGCCGCGTGCCGAGATGGCGGTCACGGACCTCGCGGTAGATGCCGATCTGGTTCGCGATGTCGGTGAGGAACACGGTCATTTTCGTTACGTTCTCAAAACCTCCACCGGCCGCGGCCAGCGCCATCTCGAGATTGGCGAAGGCCTGCTCCACCTGGCCGCGGAAATCCGCCGCGAGCTTGCCGTCCGGCGCGACGCCGACCTGGCCGGAGACGAAGACGATGCGCGCCGGGGCGGTTGCCGTGACCACATGGGTGTAGCCGCGCGGCGTGTGCATGCCGGCGGGATTGTGGTGACGGAGCATGTCGGTTTCGGGCATGGAGTTTTTCCTACCTCCTGGGCGTCCGCGTTGTGCGGGTGGCGTAGCGGGCTAGCAGAACGACCTTATAACACGGGATCGCCGCCCCCGCCCTGGCGCCAGACTTGGCCGGGGCGGAAGGCGGTGAAGCCTTTGATGCCGTCGCGGGCACAGACGGCGGTGAGACGCTGCGCGGGTTCCTCGATGGGTTCGTCGGTGAGGTGGAACGTGCCCCAATGGTGGCCGATGCCGTGGCGCGCGCCCAGCAGGCGGAAGGCGGCGATGGCTTCGTCGGGGT
>JAJXZO010000065.1 GCA_021780035.1 Pseudomonadota bacterium | reverse complement strand
GGGCGCTTTTTCGTTTCCCGCCCGATCGTGCGCGAAGCGTTGTTGCGTCTGCGCGAGGAACGCCTGATCTACTCCCGGCGCGGCGCCGGCAGCTTCGTGCAATCGGCACCGCTGGCCGGCGCGCCGGAACGCGCCATCGGCTTCGCCCCGGTGGAAACCATCGCCGACATCCAGCGCTGCTACGAGTTTCGCCTTACCATCGAGCCCGAACAGGCCTACCACGCGGCGCTGCGCTGGAACGCGGAGGCGCTCACCACCATTGCCGCCGCCGTCGACCTGATGCGCGACGCCACCGCCGCCCACGAGCACCGCGAGGACGCCGACTTCGCCTTCCACGCCGCCATCGCCGAGGCGACGAACAACCACTACTTCCTCGCCACCATGAACGCGCTGCGCGAGCACATCGCCATCGGCATGAAGTTTCACGGCGTGACCCTGCTCGGCCCGCCCATGGCGCTGGCCGACGTGTTCAACGAGCACGCCGGCATCCTCGCCGCCATCCGCAGCCGCGACGCCATTCGCGCCCGCGACTTGATGCGCCATCACCTCGAAGGCTCGCGCGACCGCGTGTTCGAAGGCCGCTCGCTCGACCTGTCGCTGTAGGCGCCGCCGCCCGCTCAGCGCCGTGCCAGCGCCACGAGATACGTGCACTTCTCTGATTTTGAAGGATTGTAGAACTCGCAATCCATCGGCTCGCCAAGCGCCAGGCAGTCGCCGGCGGCAAGAACGTGTTCCACCGCGCCCTCGCGGAAACGCAAATCGCCCTCCAGCACCCAGACGCATTGGCCACCGAGCGGCGCGAACGCCGCCGCCGGAAAGGCCACCCGCACTGCGGGCGGCAGTTCCACCCACACCAGTTCCGGCTCGGCGCCCGGAGGCGAAACCGCGCGGCGGACATAGTCGGTGGCCGGATCGCGCCAGAGCGGCTGCGCCTCACGGCGAAGCAGGCGCCCGGTGCCGGAGGCGTCGCTCTCGGCCCGCGCCAGCAGCGTCGACAGGGTCAGCCCGAAGGCGCCGGAAAGCCGGCCCAGCAGCGCCGCCGTCGGGCTTGCCTCGTTGCGCTCGATCTTGCTGATCATGGCACGGCTGACGCCGGAACGGGCGGCGAGGTCGGAGAGCGACCAGCCGCGCGCCTCGCGCTCGGCGTGCAATCGGGTGGCGAGCCCATGTTCCAGCGCCGTCGCGGCGGAACCGTCTTGCATGGTGGACATAAAGATATTATAGTGAACGTCACATCTTGCTGCCACAAATTTCTCCAGCCGAGGCGTGCCCATGTCCCCCATCGTCCGCGACGCCACCGAAGCCGACCTGCCCGGCATCATGGCCATCTACAACGAGGCCATCCGCAACACCTCGGCGGTGTATACCGAGCAGGAAACCACCCTCGCCGACCGCAAGACGTGGTTCGCCGCCCGCACCGCGCAGGGCTATCCGGTGCTGGTGGCGGCAAGCCCCGGCGACGGCGCGGTGCTCGGCTTCGCCACCTTCGGCGATTTCCGCCCCTGGCCGGGCTACCGGCACACCGTCGAGCACTCGGTCTATATCCGCGCCGACGCGCGCGGGCACGGCCTCGGCACGGTTCTGGTCGAACGCCTGCTCGAGCGGGCGGCGGCCCTGGGCAAGCACGTGATGGTCGCGGGCATCGACGCCGCCAACCCCGCCTCCATCCGCCTGCACGAACGCCTCGGCTTCGAGCGTGCCGGCACGCTGCGCGAAGTCGGCACGAAGTTCGGCCGCTGGCTCGATCTCGTGTTCATGCAGCGCGTCCTCGGCACGCCCGGGCAGGCGTAGCCCGGCGTCACCAGGCGCGCACCTGCCAGACACGTCCGAGCGGGACGAGATTGGCAAGGAACCGCTCGGTGCACTCGATCCAGGAAAACGTCTCGGCATGGCGCCGGCAGGCGGCGCGATCAGCTTCGAGGGCGCGCATGCAGGCGGTGCGGAGATTGGCGTCGAGCGCGCCCGCATCCTGCGCTCCTTTCAGCACGTCGACCGGGCCAGTAACTGGGTAGGCGGCCACCGGAGTGCCACAGGCCAGCGCCTCCAGCAGCACTAGGCCGAAAGTGTCGGTGAGCGACGGAAACACCAGCGCGTCGGCGCCGGCATAGGCGGCCGCGAGTGCCGCACCGTGCAGGGCACCGGCGAAATGGACCTTCGGGTGACGTCGTCGCAGCCCGTCAAGCCGCGGTCCGTCTCCGATCACCACTTTCGACCCCGGAAGATCGACATACAGGAACGCCTCGATGTTCTTTTCCACCGCGATCCTGCCGACATAAAGGAACACCGGCCGCGGCAATCCCCACTCGCGCCGCGGTTCCGGCCGGAACAATCCGAGATCGACGCCGCGCGACCACGCCCGGATGTTGCGAAAGCCGCGCGTCGCCAGTTCGTGGCGAAGGCTCGGCGCGGCCACCATCATGGCGCTGCCGGCGGCATGAAACCGGCGCAGCGCGGCATAGACCACATCGGGGGGCAGTCCCGTGTGCGCCCGCAGGTATTCCGGGTACCGCGTATGGAAGGACGTGGTGAAGGCGGCGCCGTGCGCCACCGCCCAGCGCCGCGCGGCGAACCCCAGCGGCCCCTCGGTGGCGACGTGCAGTGCATCGGGAGCGAACGCCTCGATCATGCGGCCAAGCTTGTTGCCCGGCAGCACCGCCAGGCGAATGCCGGGATAGGTCGGGCACGGCACCGTCTGGAATTCTCCGGGTCCGACGACCGCGACGTCTTTCCCCATGCCCCTCAGGATGCGGCTGACCGCGCGCAGCGTGCGCACCACGCCGTTTACCTGCGGCTCCCACGCATCCGTTACGATCATGATGCGGCGCGGCGATCCGTCGTGCGCGGCGGACACGGTGTCAGGCAATCGCGGAAGCCTCGGCTTTCCCGGAACGTGCACGGCGGGTGAAGAACGAAAGGCCGTTCTCCGCCGCCCAGTCGATCAACTCGAGCCTGCCGTCATGATGCTCGGCGAGCACGGTGCAGCTCTCCACCCAGTCGCCGACGTTGCAGTAGAGCATGCCGTTCACGTCGCGCATCTCGGCGTAATGGATGTGGCCGCAAACCACGCCGTCGTAGCCGCGGCGTTCCGCCTCGGCGGCCAGCGCGACCTCGAAGCGGTTGATCGCCATCACCGCCCGCTTCACCCGGCGCTTGGCCCAGGCCGAAAGCGACCAGTAGGGGTAGCCGAGCCGCCGGCGCAGGGCGTTGAACCAGAGATTGAGGTTGAGCGCGAAGTCGTAGGCGCGATCCCCGAGGTAGGCGAGTGCGCGGGCGTGGCACACCACGCAGTCGAACTCGTCGCCGTGCATCACCAGCAATCGCTGTCCGGCGGCGGTGATGTGCGTCGCCTCCCGGGCCAGCCGCACTCCCGCGACCTCCACTCCAAGCCCGAGCCAGCCGCGCAGCATTTCGTCGTGGTTGCCGGGAATGTAGGTGACCCTGGTACCGTTGCGGGCGAGGCGGACAATTTGCTGCACCACCTCGTCGTGCCCGCGATCCCAGTACCACGACCGCCGCAACTGCCAGCCGTCGATGATGTCGCCGACGAGATAGAGGCGCTCGCAGCGCACGCTCCGCAGGAAGTCCGCCAGGAAATCGGCGCGGCAATGGCGGGTGCCGAGGTGCGTATCCGAAATGAACACGGAGCGGACGCTCCGGCCGCCAGGCTCCGGCAAGATTGCATTCATGGCATTCGCACATTCCGATGCGGACCAAAAAACATGCCGAGTGCAGAGAGCGCCACTCGCCTCGTGAAAATTCCTGAACATCCCGATTCGTTGCACGTGAAAGTTCAATGAAACGGCCGGCACACCCTGTCGCGCGAATCTGTCATCGACACGACTTTTCTTTACCACTGAACGGCAACATTCTCTGTTTATCATGGGAAACTATTGCCATGATAGTTCTGTTCAATCCTGCGGCCGGCTGGCGGCGAATCGATCGTCTGTGGCGCGTGCTCGACGTGCTGGGCGAGAACGGCATCCGCTTCGAACTCGTGCAGACCGGCGGGCCGGGTCACGCGACCACGCTGGCCCGGGACGCCGCCCGGGCCGGGGCTGGTCTGGTCGTCGCCGCGGGCGGCGATGGCACGGTTGCGGAAGTCGCCACCGGTCTGCTGGCTTCCCGGACCCCGCTCGGCATCATCCCCCTCGGCACCGCCAACGTGCTGGCACGCGAACTCCGCCTGCCCACGCATCCGCGCGGCGTGGCGGCGATGCTCGCCTTCCGGCGCACCCGGCCGATCTGGCCGGGAATCGCCACGCTCCCCTCGGGCAGCCGCCTGTTCGTGCAGATGCTGGGCGCGGGGTTCGATGCCGAAGTGGTGAAACGGCTGCCGCCCGGCCTGAAGCGCCTGATCGGCCGCGGTGCATACGCCCTGCAAACCCTGGGCGAGGTGGCCCGTTATCCTTTCGTCCCCCTCTCGGTCCGCATCGACGGCCGGGATCTGCAGGCGGCAAGCGTCGTGGTTTCGAAGGGCCGGTTCTATGGCGGCCCGTTCGTCCTGGCGCCCGGGGCCGATCCTGGCGCACAAGGTTTCTCCGTCGCGCTGTTCGATCGCCGCGGTCCTCTCGCTGCCCTCGGCTATGCGGCGGCCCTGCCGCTCAATCTCCTGCCCGGCAGTCCAGGCCTCACCCTCCTGCGCGGCCGCGTGGTGGAAATCCATGCCGATCGCGAAGTGCCGGCGCAAACCGATGGTGACCTCGCCGGAAACATCCCAGCGCTGATCCAGGATGCCGAGGCGCCGATCGAAGTGGTCGTCTGCCGGTAGCGGCGAAGCGGCACGGGCCGGCTGGGTAAGGGCGCGCGCGGGCTTGGCCTAAAGCTCGCCGCGCGGTAGTGCTAACGGACAGGCACGGCATCGGCTTGCAGGAGGATCCTGGCCGCCGCCCGTCTGGCGCCCGTCGCGCGTGTCGGCGGGCCTTCCGCGCGCGAGTGAGAGATGACCGAACCTTCACTGCCGCCGATCGCGGCACCCGCCGTCGACGCCGAAACGACGCCACTTGCGCAGACCATCGACGCGAACGGCATTCGGGCGGAGCAGAAAGCCGCGCCGGAGATCATCACCGTCCGCGCCCTGTTCCTGTCCGACACCCATCTCGGCATGCGCCAGTCGCGGGCGGAACTGCTGCTCGATTTTCTGAACCACTACCGGGCCAGGCAGATCTACCTGGTCGGCGACATCCTCGACGGCTGGAGGCTGAAATCGCCGCAGCCCCAGTGGCCGCGCGCGCATGACGCCGTGGTCACCGCCCTGCTGGCGCGCGTGCGGGAAGGCGCACGCGTGCTGTATCTGCCCGGCAACCACGACGCGTTCCTCCGCCGCGCGCTGGGAACGACCATCGCCGGGGTGGCGGTGGTGGACCAGGCGATCCACGAGGCGGCCGACGGGACGCGCTACCTGGTGCTGCACGGCGACCAGTTCGACGTCGTGGCGCTGCACGCGCACTGGCTGGCGCTCGCCGGCGACGCCGCCTATCGCGCGGCGCTGTCGGCCACCCGCTCCTTCCGCCGCTCGCGCCGCCAGGGCACGCTGCCCGGCTGGTCATTCTCCGCCTGGGCGAAGCGGAAGGTGAAGGAAGCCGTCAACCTCATCGGCCATTTCGAGCGTCTGGTGGCCGAGGAAGCCCGGCGGGTGGGCGCGCAGGGGGTGATCTGCGGGCATATCCACCACGCCGCCATGCATGAGGATTTCGGCATCCGCTACATCAACACGGGCGACTGGGTGGAATCCTGCACGGCGGTGGTCGAGCACACGGACGGCCGCTTCGAAATCGTGCGCTGGGCGGAGAGGCAGCGCGGGGAAGCCCAGGCTCCCGCGAAACTGCCGGCGATGCACCGGGCCGGACGCGCCGTGCGGCGGCGCCTCATCTGGGCGCGGTCGATCCGCCGCCGGGTAGCGGCATCCGAACAGGAAGGATGAGGATGGGCTGGAACAGGTCGCTCTTTCTGCTGCTGAACGCCTCCGCCGCGCCAAGCCCGCCGGTGGTGCTCGCGGCGAAATTCCTCGCCGCCGACGTCATTTTCCTGGCGATGGCGCTGCTGGTCGGCCTCTGGGTCCGAGGCCGGCCGGAGAAGCGCGCGGCGCTGCTCGCCACCGTGCTCGCCACCCTCGCCGGCCTCGGCGTCAACCAGCTTCTCGGTATGCTCTGGTTCGAGCCGCGCCCGTTCATGATCCCGCTCGGGCACACGCTGCTCGCCCACGCGCCGGACAATTCCTTCCCGAGCGACCACGGCACCTTCCTCTGGACGATCGGCTTCTCCCTGATCGCCACCGGCGCCTTCCGGGGCTGGGGCAAGGCGGTGGCCGTGGCCGGAATCGCGGTGGCGTGGGCGCGAATTTACCTCGGCGTACACTTTCCCGTCGACATGATCGCCGCTGCCCTGGTGGCCGTCGCCAGCGCGGCGCTGGCGCGGGCGCTGCTGTCTCCGGTGCGGCGCTGGCTGCTGCCGCCGGCGGAGACCGTCTACCAGACGGCGCTCCGTGTCCTGCACCTGCCGCCCGACGTATTTCCGCGAGGGTAGCGCGCGGCGATGATGGAGCGCCTGGTCGCCGAAATTATCGCGCTCGCCGGGCAGCATCGTGAAGCCGCCTATATGCTGGCCTGCCTGTTCGCGGCCGGGGAGGCTGTGCCGATTCTCGGCGCGGCGCTGCCCGGCGAGGCGGTGATTCTCGGCCTTGCGGCGCTGGTTCCCACGGGGGCACTCGGCTTTTGGCCGCTTGTCGTGGCGACGACCATCGGCGCCATCATCGGCGACGGCGTGTCCTACTGGCTCGGCCACCACTACCACCGGGAGATCGCCGGATTCTGGCCGCTCAGCCGCCATCCCGAAGTAATCCACCGCGGCGAGGCGATGTTCGCCCGGCATGGCGGCAAAAGCGTCTTCATCGCCCGTTTCATGCCCGGCGTGCGCGCGGTGGTGCCGCTGATCGCCGGCATCGTCGGCATGCCCGTGGCGCGCTTCTATGTCATGAACGCGCTGTCGGCCATCGCCTGGGGAGCGTCGCACATCGTCGTCGGCGCGCTGGCCGGCGCCGTGCTGGTGCTGCTCGGCGCCATCGCCGGGCGGCTTGCCATCCTCGCGGTGGCGCTGCTCGCCGCCGGGCTCGCGCTCGGCTGGCTCACCCGCAGGGTGGTGGGCTCCCTGCCGGACCTCGCCGTCCGCCTGCAGGCGAGGCTGGGCCGCTGGGCGGCGTCCCGGCGCGGCTTCCTCCCCCGGCTGGTCATCTCGCTCGTCGATCCCCGGCACGAGGCGTTCGGGGCGCTGGCGATGCTGGCCGTCCTGCTGGTCGGCTCGCTCTGGCTGTTCCTCGGCATCCTGCAGGACCTGGCGAGCGGCGATCCGCTGACGCACGCCAACCTGGCCGTGGCCAACCTCATGCTTTCGCTCCGCAACGAATTGGCCGATCGGCTGGCTGTGCCGCTGGCCCGGCTTGCCGACCCCGGCGTCACCGCGGCGGTGGCGCTCGCGGCACTCGCCTGGCTCGCGACACGGCGGACGTGGTGGGCCATTGTCTGCTGGCTCGCCGCCTTCGCCGCCGCGGGCGCCGCCACGCTGATGCTGCAGGCGCTGCTCCGGCACCCCGCCCCGGCGGCGGGCGTGCCGCCCTTCGCCTTCCCGAGCGGTGCTATCACCGAAAGCGCGGTCCTGTTCGGTTTTCTCGTCCTGCTGGCCGGCCGCGAACTCGCCCCGCGCTGGCGCATGATCGTGGCCACTGTGGCGGTGCTGCTGGTTACCGCGGTGGCCTTCGCGCGGCTCTATCTCGGCACCGGGTGGCTGTCGGACCTCGCCGGCGGCCTCTCCTTCGGTCCGGCCTGGGTGGCGCTGGCGGGGATCGCCTATCTGCGCCATCGTCCCGGCCCGGTGCGGGCGGTGCCCCTGGTCGCGATGGCCGGCGCCGCGCTGATGGTGGCGGGCGCCGTGCAGATCGGCCTTCGCGGTCCGGCGGAACTCGTGCGCTACAACGGCATTCCCTCGGGCCGCTCGATGCCGCTCACGGCGTGGCAAGGGGGTGGGTGGGCTACCCTGCCGGGTCGCCGGGTCGATCTCACGGGCGGGGCGAAGGCGCCGTTCACCGTGCAATGGGCGGGAAGCCGGCAGGCGCTCGCCGCCGGATTGGGCCTGTACGGCTGGCATCCGCCGCCGCCGTGGACGCCGAGCTCAGCCCTCGCCTGGCTGCTGCCGCATCCCGCTCTCGGCGACCTGCCGGTGCTGCCGCACCTCTCGAACGGCCGCGCCGAGGGACTGATCCTGGTCAATCTCGCCGCCCGGCCGGGCGAACGGCTGGTGCTGCGCCTGTGGCGCGCCGACGTGACGCTGAACTCCGCAGCCGGCCGGGCGGTTCCGTTGTGGATCGGCACGGCCGGCGCCGAGCGGGCGGCAGGCTTCGCGTCGCTGATGACCATCGTCCGCACGCTCCCCGACCGCAACGGACCACGGAACATGCTGGCCGCCGCCATCGCCGGCTCTCGGCTGGAGCGGCGGCCCGGTACCCCCGGCACGCCCTACTGGGACGGCGCGATCCTGCTCGCGCGGGAACCGGAGGTGGCCGGCCCTACTCCGTAAGCGGCACCTCTCAGCGGCGTGCGCCTGTGCACCAGGAAACCATGTTCCGGAACCATCCGTCCGAGGGGCCGCCGCGGCCCCACGCGCGCATCATGGCCGGGCCGCCGCCCCAACCGCCCATCATCGGCGCGCCGCGATAGCCCACCGGCCCGTAGCCGGCCGGTCCGGCCGCGACGGGCGTGCCGGCTGGCGCGCCAGCCGAACCCGTCCCCTGCGCGAGCGCCGCGCCGGCACCCAACGCCACGACCGCCGCCACCACCGCCAGGCCCTTGCCAATCCTCGTCATTGTCGTTCTCCTTCCTCTCTCCCGGCGTCCCATCGGCGCCGTCGGGAAGGCTTGTGCGCCGCTGCTGTCAGCGGGGTGTGTCACCGGCGGGAAAAATTGTGACAAGCTGTGGCAGCGGCCGCGCCCGCCACAGCCTGTCACACATTCGCCCGCGTCACCCGCCGGGCTTTCGCCTATGGTCCCGGCATGGATCCCTCGCCGCACATCCTGATCGTGGACGACCACAGGGAAATCCGCGAACTCGTCTCCCGCACGCTGGAGCGCGAAGGCTTCCGCGCCACCGCGGTCGCCGACGGCAAGGCGATGCGCCGCGCGCTGGCCGATTCCCGCATCGACCTCATCCTTCTCGACCTGATGCTGCCGGGCGAGGACGGGCTCTCCCTCTGCCGCTCCGTGCGGGCGGAAAGCGCGGTGCCGATCATCATGCTGACGGCGAAGGGCGAGGAGGTGGACCGGGTGATCGGCCTCGAAATGGGCGCCGACGACTATCTGCCCAAGCCCTTCGGCAGCCGCGAACTGGTGGCACGCATCCGCGCCGTGCTGCGCCGCGCCAGCGGGCCCGCGCCCGCCGCAGGCCCGCAGCCGGAAGCGCCGGGGAACTACGCCTTCGACCGCTGGGTGCTCGACGTCGGCAGACGCGAACTGCGTCGGGACGACGGCGTGGCGGTGCCGCTCAGTACCGGCGAGTACGACCTGCTGCTCGCTCTCGTCGAAAGACCGCAACGGGTGCTGAGCCGCGACCAGCTTCTCGACCTCGCGCGCGGCCGCGCCGCCACCGTTTTCGACCGCAGCATCGACACACAGGTGAGCCGGCTGCGCAAGAAGCTGGAACGCGACCCCGCCGAGCCGCGTATCATCAAAACGGTCTGGGGCGGCGGCTACATGTTCGCCGCCGAGGTGAAGCGCGCATGAGACGCCTGCTGCCGCGCACTCTGTTCGGGCAGATGCTGCTCGTGCTGCTGGCAGGGCTTGTGGTTTCGTACGCGCTCGGCATGGCGATCTACGCCTCGGACCGGGCGCAGGCGGTGCGGGCGATCAGCGGCTACGCCACCGCCGGACGCATCGCCACGCTCGCGCAACTGATCGGTGAGGCGCCGCCCGAGTGGCGCGCGCGTATCGCCACGGCGGCCAGCGACGCCTCGCTCAGCGTGGCACTCGTCACGGCACCGCCTTCCCTCTCCGGAGGCGACAGCGAATCGCGGACGATCCGCTCCTATCTCGCCGGGCAGCTACCGCAAGGGCTGGCGCGCCGCGTGCTGGCGGCGGTGAAGGCGGCGCCGGCGGGAAGCACAGTCGTGCCGTCGCCGGTATCGTCGGCACAGATGCGGACGATGATGACCGGCAGCGGGATGATGCGGGGCAGCGGCATGACCATGGCGCCGCCCGCGTGGCTGCGGGGCGGCGAAAGTTTGCGCTCGCTCACGGCATCCGTGCAGCTTGCCGACGGCCAGTGGCTCGCCTTCACTGCCGCATTGCCGACTGGCGCGCCGCCCACCCCCTGGCCCCTGCTCGCGGCCACCATCAGCATGGCGGTGATCGTGGTGCTCGTCTCCGCCTGGGCGGTGAGCCGTGTCGTTGCGCCCCTGCGCGCGCTCGCTGGGGCCGCCGAGCGCCTTGGCCGCGACCTCCGCGCCCCGCCGCTCGCGCTCGCCGGCACGCGGGAGATGCGGCAGGCCGCGCAATCGTTCAACCGCATGCAGGAGCGCATCCAGCGGCTGCTGGAGAACCGCACGCGCATGCTGGCGGCGCTGTCGCACGATCTGCGCACGCCGCTCACGCTGCTGCGCCTGCGTACCGAAGGACTGACCGAAACCGGAGACCGGGAGCGCATGCTCGCCACCATCGGCGAACTCGACGCAATGATCGGCGACTCGCTCGCCTTCGCCCGCGACCAGGCGCTGAGCGAGGAGGAGCGCCGCACCGATATCGCCGCGCTGCTCGCCTCGATCGCGGGCGACATGGAGGACGCCGGCCTGCCGGTGGACATGGCGCCGGCGGACCCCGTGGTGCTCGCCTGCCAGCCCACGGCGCTGCGCCGCGCCTTCACCAACCTCATCGACAACGCCATCAAATACGGCGGCGCCGCGCGGGTGTCGCTCCGCGCCACCGCGGCGGAGGTACGCATCGACATCGACGACGACGGCCCCGGCATTCCCGAAGCCGAGCAACAGCGCGTATTCGAGCCGTTCTTCCGCCTCGAGCCTTCGCGCAGCCGCGAGACCGGCGGCACCGGGCTCGGCCTTGCCATCGCGCGGCAGATCATCGAGGCGCACGGCGGCGAGATCGCGCTCGCCAACCGGCCCGAAAGCGGGCTTCGCGTCAGCGTCTCCCTGCCGCGGTAGGAACACGGCGCGCCGCCGGGGAAAAACTCAGGCCGGCTCCCCGCCCGCCCCGCGCTTCCACGCCGGGGCCTCTTCCAGTTCGGTGCTGAGCCCGCGCAACGCCTGGGTGTGCGGATGTCGCGCTCGTCCGGCGCAGAGGTCGTCCGTGGAAAGGCACTCCACCATCACGCCCTCCTGCATCACGCCGATGGTCTCGCACAGGTGCGCGACCACGGCCAGGTTGTGCGTGACCATCACATAGGTAAGCCCGCGCGCCCGTTGCAGATCGGCCAGAAGGTTCAGCACCTCCGCCTGCACCGAGACGTCGAGCGCGCTGGTCGGCTCGTCGAGCAGCAGCACCTCGGGCTCGGCGATCAGCGCGCGGGCGATCGCCACCCGCTGCCGCTGCCCGCCCGAAAGCTGGTGCGGGTAGCGGAAGCGCAGCGCCTCCGGCAGCCCCACCTCGGCCAGGGCGCGGCGAATGCGCACGTCAACCTCGCTCAGGCCGTGGATCAGCAGCGGCTCGCTCAACTGGCGATCCACGGTCTGTCGCGGATGCAGCGAGCCATAGGGATCCTGGAACACCATCTGGCAGCGACGGAAGAATGCCTTGTCCCGATGGTAGCGGAGCTCGAAGCCGCCGAGCCGCATGGCCCCGCTCCAGCTCACGTTCAGCCCCACCAGCGTGCGCAGGATGGTCGACTTGCCGGAGCCCGATTCGCCCACCAGTCCGAAGTTGCTGCCCTTCGGGACGGCAAACGAAACGCCGTGCACCACCTCCGTTCCCGAGAGGCTCACACGCAGGTCCGCGATTTCGATCGCCACGTCCGTCACCTCAGCGCTCCCAGGCCGGATCGCGCGCCAGCACCGAGAGGCGCTGCTTGCGGTGCAGGAGCGACGGCAGGCAGTTGAGCAGGCCGCGCGTGTAGGGATGCTTCGCATCCGATAGCTCGTTCGCGCGCAACTCCTCCACTACGCGGCCCGCGTACATCACCAGCACCCGGTCGCAGAAATGCGAGACCAGCGGCAGGTCGTGGCTGATGAGAATGAGCCCCATGCCGCGCCGCGACACGAGGTCCTCGATCAGGCGAAGGATCTCGGCCTGCACCGTGGCGTCGAGCGCGCTTGTCGGCTCATCGGCGATCAGAAGCTCGGGGTCGGGCGCGAGCATCATGGCGATCATCACCCGCTGGCCCATGCCGCCCGAGAGTTCGTGTGGGTAGAGGCCCGCCACCCGCCCCGGATCGCGGATCTGCACCTGCGCCAGCAACTCCACGGCCGCCGCCGCCGCCTCCTTGCGCGTGCCGCGCCGGTGCGTCCGCCACGCCTCCGCCACTTGCGCGCCCGCCGTCATCACCGGATTCAGCGCGAATTTCGGGTCCTGCAGAATGAGCCCGGCGCGCTTGCCGCGGATGGCGCGCATCTCGCGTTCGCTCGCTCGCAGCACGTCGATGCCGTCGAAGCGGAGTTCCTCTGCGGAAATGCGCGCGGACGGCGGCAGCAGCTTCAGGATCGAACGCGCCGTCACCGATTTGCCGGAGCCGGACTCGCCGACGATGCCAAGCTTCTCCGCTCCGACGGAGAGCGAGATGCCATGCACCACCTCCGTCATCCCCCGCGTCGTGGGAAAGGCGACGCGTAGGTCGCGCATGACGACGTTCGCGCTCACGTCTGCTTGGGATCGAGCACGTCGCGCAATCCGTCTCCAAGCAGGTTGAAGGCGAGCGAGGCGAACAGGATGGCGATGCCGGGGATGGTCGGCACCCACCACTGCTGCAGGATATAGCCGCGCGTCGCCGCGATCATCGTGCCCCACTCCGGAGTCGGCGGCTGCGCGCCCATGCCGAGGAAGCCGAGTCCGGCGGCGGTGAGAATGATGCCGCTCATGTCGAGGGTGATGCGCACGATGACGCTGGGCAGGCACAGCGGCAGGATGTGGCGGAAGACGATGCGCATGCGCGAGGCGCCGGTGATGCCGATGGCGGCGACGAAATCCGTGCCGCGGATGGTGAGCGCGTCGGCCCGCGCGAGGCGGGCGATCGGCGGCCAGGAAGTCAGCGCGATGGCAATCACCGCGCTGGTCACGCCCGGCTTCAGCGCGGCGACGAACGCGAGCGCCAGAATGAGCTGCGGGATGGATAGGAAGATGTCGGTGATGCGCATCAGTATCCGGTCGGCCATGCCGCCGAGGTAGCCGGCGAGCGCCCCCACCACGAGGCCGATGGGCGTCACCAGCACCACCACGGTCAGTACCATGCCAAGCGTGATGCGCCCGCCGTAGAGCACGCGGCTGTAGAGATCGCGCCCAAGCTCGTCGGTGCCGAACCAGTGCGCCGCCGAGGGTGGCGCCAGCCGGAGCGTCAGGTGCTGCACGTCGGGGCTTTGCACGGCCAGCAGCGGCGCCGCAAGCGAAGCGATCAGCAGTGCCACGACGATGACAAGTCCGGCCATGCCGAGCGGATTGACGCGAAAGCGCAGCCAGGAGCGGTACGCCCGCCCCCACGCCGCCTGCCGCCTCGAATCCGGCGTGTCGGAAAGCAGCCAGGAGCGCAAAGCGGAATCGCTCATCGTACGCGCGGATCCAGCAGGCGATAGGCTACGTCCGCAAGCAGATTAAGCCCGACATAGACCACCCCCACCACGAGAGTGGCGCCGAGTACCGCGTTCATGTCGGCGTTCAGCAGCGAGACGGTGAGATACATGCCGAGCCCCGGCCAGGAGAACACCGTCTCGGTCAGCACGGCGCCGCTCAACAGGTTCGCATAGGCAAGCGCGATGACGGTCACCAGCCCCACCGCGACATTGCCGAACGCGTGCACCCACAGCACGCGCGCGGCCGACAGCCCCTTGCTGCGCGCGGTGATGATGTGCTCGCTGTGCAGCGCATCCAGCATGTAGGCGCGCGTCATGCGCGTGATGTAGCCCAGGCTGAAATAGCCGAGCACCAGCGCCGGCAGCGCCAGATGCGCCAGCCCGTCCTGCACCGCGTCCCATTGGCCGGAAAGCGCCGCATCGATGATGTGCATGCCGGTCACGCGCGGCACCATGCCTTCGAACAGCACGTCCTGCTGGCCGGTGCCCGGAGCGATGCCGAGCTTCACGTAGAAGACCAGCAGGAAAATCATCCCGAGCACGAACACCGGCACCGACTGCCCACCGACGCTTATAACGCGCACGAAATGGTCGAAGCGCGAGCCGCCCTTGGCCGCGGCGAACACCCCGAGCGGAATGCCGACGGCGAGGGCAATGAGGATCGCCGCCGTGGCGAGTTCGATGGTGGCCGGAAAGTAGTGGGCGATGTCGGTGGTGACCCGGTGCGAGGTCATCACCGACCGGCCCAGATCTCCGTGCAGCAGGCGGTTCACGTAGATGACGAACTGCACCGGCAGCGGGCGGTCGAGCCCAAGCTCGAGCCGCACGCGCGCGATGACCTGCGGTGGCGCGTGGTCGCCCACGATCGCCACCACGGGGTCGATCGGCACCACCCTGCCGATCACGAAGGTGATGAGCACGAGCCCGAACAGCGTCACCGGGACGCTCGCCACGCTGGCGGCGAGCGCACGCAGGCGTCTCATCCCGGTTCGCCGTCCGTTCGCTCAGGCCTTCGTGATCGCGGCATAGCGCGTGTAGTCGGGCAGCGGCCCCATGACAATGCCGGTGACACCCTTGCGCATGGTCGCCACCGCGTTCTTCTGCAACACGAAGGCGAACGGGGCGTCCTTCCAGAACTCCTGCTGCATGGTGTGGTAGAGCGCGATGCGCTTCTTCGCATCGAGTTCCTTCGCCGCCTCCAGCGCCTGCTTGGTAAGCGTCGCGTTCACGAAGTGGTTCCGCCATGCGATGATCTTGAGAGTGCTTTTGTCGGAATCATCGGGGTTGGCGCAGAAGGCCTGGGCATTCGAGTTCGGATCGAAATAGTCGGAGCCCCATACCAGCATTGCCAGCTGGTGCGTGCGGGCGCGGGTCTTGGTGATCACCTGCTTCTGCTCGCCCGGCAGCAGTTGCACCTTGATGCCGACGTCCGCGAGGTTCTGCTGCACCGCCTGGGCGATTTCGCCGTAGGGCGACGCGGAAATGTAGTCCATGGTGATGCTGAAGCCGTTTGCCAGCCCGGCCGCCGCGAGCAGCGCCTTCGCCTTGGCGACGTCGCGGTGGAACGGCGTGGCCGTCAGCGCCCCCGGCAGGCCCGCCGGCAGGAACGACTGGTCGACGCTCCAGGTGCCGGGCGTGATGTTCTTGGCGATCGCCTCGTAGTCGATCGCCCATCGGATCGCCTGGTGAACCTCGGGTTTCTGCAGCACGGGCACCGCCTGGTTCATGGCGATGTACATCGAATCCGCCTGCCCCGCCGCCACCGAGTGGAAGTCCTTGCTGCCGGCGATCGCCTTCAGCTGGTCCGAGCCGAGATCGCGGGCGATGTCCACGTCGCCGCGCTGCAGCAGCAGAAGCTGCGTGGCCGGGTCCGCGACATGGCGGATGACGATCCGCTTCTCGCGCACCGGCCCGCCGAAGTGCGGGTTGGCGTCGAGGATCACGTGGTCGGATGCCGACCAGGAGGTAAGCTGGTAGGCTCCGGCGCCGGCCGAATGGGTCTTCAGCCAGCCGTTGCCGTAGTCGCCATCCTTGGCGTTGGCCATCGCCGCCGCCTTCTCGACGATGCAGCCGACGTTGGCGGAAAGGCAGTAGAGCACGAAGCTGGTGGCCGCCACCTCGGGGAGCTGGAAGATCAGCGTGTGCTCGTCCTTGGCGCGGATCAGCTTCGTCACGTTGTCCTTGTTGAAGCCGAACTGGGTGACGATGAACGCCGGCGTCTTGTCCATCATCACGGTGCGCTCGAACGAGAACGCGGCGTCCGCCGCGGTCACCGGCTTGCCCGAGGCGAAGTGCGCGTCCTTGCGCAGATGGAAGGTGAAGGTCAGCCCGTCCGGGCTCACGTCCCACTTCTCGGCGAGGTCGCCGGCGAGCGAATCGCCGCCGGCCGGGCGCACGAGCTTGCGGTAGCAGTTGTTGTCCACTTCGTTGTCGCTGAACTCGTAGGCCTCGCCGGGATCGAAGCTCACGATGTCGTCGATCTGCTTGGCCATCACGACGATTCCCTTGGGGGTCGCCGCTTTCGCGTCGCCAACGTCGAAGGTGGCCAGCAGCGGCAGCACGGCAGTGCCGGCAAGCAAAGACCGTCGTTCGATCATATGAAGCTCCCCTGTGATTGTGGCGTCATCCGGCGCGGCGCCATGCTCGCGCCTTCCCGGTTCCGCCGGATCCGAAGCGGCGGATGATAGAGGGCACCGCGTCCCTTGGGAAGCAGCGTTTCCCCGCACGCATAGCCCGCCGCATCCTCCGGGCCGACGCTCTTTAGGACCGCAGGCGCTGCTCGCGCAGCAGGATGAACCCGCCGGCGCCGATGATCACCGCCGCCCCCAGCAGCGTATAAAGTCCCGGAATCTCCTGGAACATCAGGAACCCCATCATCCCGGCCCACAGGATGCTGGTGTACTGCGTCGGCGCGACCACCGAGGCGCGGGCAAGCTGCAGGCCGCGGTTTTGCGCGAGAAACCCCAGCATGGCGAAAAGGCCGACCGCCGCCATCAGCCCCGCCTCGGCTGGAGTCGGCCAGATCCAGCCGGAACCGACCGCCGCCGCCCCCACCACCAGCACCGCCATCTGGCTAGCCACCAGGATGGTGTTGGGCACCGCGCGTAGCTTTCGCGTCGCCACGATGGAAACCGCGTAGGCGACGCTGCCCATCAGCGCCACCAACGCGTGCGGCGACAGCGTCGCGCCGCCGGGATGCAGCGCCACTATCACGCCCGCGAACCCCACCAGCACCGCCGCCCAGCGCCGCCAGCCCACCATCTCGCCAAGGAACAGCGCCGACATCGCCGTGATGTAGATCGGCGCGGCCAGATAGATGGCCGACGCGCCGGCAAGCGACATGCCGGTCACCGCCCAGTAGTAGGAAGAGGAATCGATGCTCGCGCAGAGAAGGCGGGCCGCGTGCAGGCCGAAGTGGCCGGCCTTCCGTGTCGCCTGCCATTCGGCGCGGCGGATGAACGGCGCCAGCAGCAGCAGGATGATGACGCTGCGCACGAAAAGGGTCTCGCTCACCGGCGCCGAGGTCATCACCAGCTTGCCGACGCTGTTGGAACCGGCAAACGCCAGTGTGCTCAGCACGGCCATGCCGATGCCGCCAAGCTCCCCTCGCGCCGTCGCCGGCAGCGCCGCCCGCGATCCGGCCCCGCTCATCGTCCCTCCGTCCCGGCCGGGAAGCATCCGGTCCGCCGCCACGGCGGGTGCGAGCATAGGGCGGCGGCGGCGGCGCGGAAAGCCCGCGCCGGCGACCTGCAATTCTACCCGCAGGGATAGACGCGGCTAGCGCAGGTGTTCCTGCAACCGGGGCATCATTTCCGCCAGGCTGCACGGGCGATGGCGATTGTCGAGCTGCCACACCAGGATGTCGTCCCAGGCGTCGCGCACCGCGCCGGGGCTGCCCGGCAGTGCGAACAGGTAGGTGCCTCCGGCCACGCCCCCGAGCGCGCGCGACTGCATGGTGGAGGTACCGATCTTCTGGTAGCTCAGCATGCGGAACAGCTCGCCGAAGCCCTCGATCCGCTTCTCCAGCACCTGCTCGAAGGCCTCCGGGGTGACGTCGCGGCCGGTGACGCCGGTGCCGCCGGTAGAAATCACCACGTCGATGGAGGGGTCGGCGATCCAGGCACGCAGGCGCGCGACGATTGCCGGCACCTCGTCCTTCACGATCTCCCGTACCTTCACCACGTGCCCCGCCGCGGTGATGCGCTCGGCCAATGTCCTGCCGGCGGTGTCGGTTTCCTCCGTCCGCGTGTCGGAAACCGTCAGCACGGCGATGGAAACGGGAAGGAAGGGACGGCTTTCGTCGAGGCGGTGCATGATCGGCGTCTCCGTAAGGGTTGTCCGGATATAGGCCGCTTCCGCGCCTCTGCCATCCCATCCGGGGAAGCGTGCGGGCCTAGACGTCGGCGTCGAGGCGCAGTCGCAGCGCGATCATGTCGGCCCAGGCGTCGCGCTTGGCGCCGGGGCTGCGCAGCAGATACGCCGGATGCAGCATCGGCAGCGCCGGGATGGGCGCCGCAAGGCCGGGAACGCTCACCTCCGTCCAGCGGCCGCGCACGCTGCGGATGCCCTCGCTCCGGCCGGTGAGCGTGCGGGTCGCCATCGCACCCAGCAGCACCAGGTGCCGCGGCGCCGCCAGGGCGATGTGCCGGTGCAGGAACGGCAGGCAGGTCATGATCTCGCTGTCGGTCGGATTGCGGTTGCCCGGCGGCCGCCAGGGAACAAGGTTCGTGATCAGCAGCCGCGTGCGGTCGAGGCCGACGCTCGCCAGCATGCGGTCGAGCAACTGTCCCGAAAGCCCCACGAACGGCTTGCCCAGCCGATCCTCGTCGGCCCCGGGGCCTTCGCCGATCAGCATCAGCCCCGCCGCCGGGTTGCCGTCGGCGAACACCAGGTTGGTGGCGGTAGCCGCCAGCGGGCAGCCGTCGAAGCCGCCGAGGGCGTCGCGCAGTTCGTCGAGGGTGGCGGCCGCGGCGGCGATCTCCTGCGCCCGGCGCACTGCCGCCGGAGCCGAGGCTGCCGCCGCCAGGACCGAAGGCGCCGCCGGCCTCGCCGTCGGCCGGGGCGACCCGCCCTCCTCCGGCATCAAAGCGCGTGCCGCGTCCTCGCGGTCGAGCCGGTTCACCGGCGCCTCTTGCAGCGCCTCGTCGGCTCCCCATTCCACTTGCAGCCGCAGCGCTGCCCATGCGTCCATGGTTCCCTTCATCGCCAAAGCGGGGCATGCTTGCAACCGCCGGGGCGTCCTCCGAAGGGCCGTACCGCGACATTTCTGCTGCGGAAGCGTGGAAGATGCCCGAATCGCCAGCCAGGGAGAGCATGGAGTTCGACGTCGTGGTGGTCGGCGGCGGCCCCGCCGGCCTCGCCGCCGCCATCCGGCTCCGCCAGCTTTGCCCCGAGCGCTCCGTCTGCCTGATCGACAAGGCGGCCGAGATCGGCGCGCACGCCCTGTCGGGCGCGATGATCGACCCGCGCGCGCTCGACGAACTGCTGCCCGAGTGGCGCGCCGGCGGCGCGCCGCTCGCCACCCCCGCAGCCGCCGACCGCTTCCTCTGGCTCACGGAACGGGGGGCCATGACCCTGCCCACGCCGCCGTCGATGCACAACCGCGGCTGCTTCGCCGGCGGCCTCGGCGATCTCTGCCGCTGGCTCGGCGCCCAGGCGGAGGCGCTCGGCGCCGAGGTGTTCCCGGGCTTCGCCGCCGCCGAACTGCTGGAGGAGGAAGGCCGCGTGGTCGGCGTTCTCACCGGCGACATGGGGCGCGACCGCGAGGGAAAGCCGAAGGCCAATTTCCAGCCGGGCATGGAACTGCG
>JAJXZO010000194.1 GCA_021780035.1 Pseudomonadota bacterium | reverse complement strand
GTAAGCTCGGCCTCCAGCCTGGCGATGCGTTCCTGCAGGGAGAGCGGAATGGTCATCCGCGCATTAGGCGCGCAGGCAGGGCAGGGGCGCAAGCGGCCCATGGAGAGCCGCCCGCTCTGGCGGCGCGCCGCCGCCCTGCGCTAAGCAGGGAGCATGAGCGCCCTCGAGCCCCGCGCCAACCCCGATCTCGTGGGCCACGCCCAGGCGGTGGCCGCGCTGGCGGAGTCCTGCCGGACCGGCCGGCTGCATCACGCCTGGCTGCTCACCGGTCCGCCCGGCATCGGCAAGGCCACGCTCGCCTACCGCTTCGCCCGCGCCCTCCTGGCAGGCTCGCCCGAGCCGACCCTGTTCGTGCCGCCCGCCTCGCCGGTGTTCCGCCGCGTCGCCGCCGGAAGCCACGCCGATCTGATCACGGTGGAACGCGCGTGGGATGCCCGCAGACAGCGCCTGCAAGGGGAGATCGTGGTCGATACCGTGCGCGGCATCGCCGAGTTCCTCCACCTCACCCCCGTCGAAGGCGGGTGGCGCGTGGTGGTCGTGGACGGCACCGAGATGCTGAACCGCCAGGCGGCGAACGCGCTGCTGAAGGTGCTGGAGGAACCGCCCGCACGGGCCATCCTGCTGCTCGTCTGCGCCGCGCCGGGGCAACTGCTCCCCACCATCCGCAGCCGCTGCCGCCGCCTTCGCCTGCAACCCTTGACGCCGGCGGAAACGGAGCAGGTCCTCGCCGGCACGTTGCCTGACAGCACCGCCGAGATGCGCAAGCGCCTCGCCCACGTCGCCGCGGGCTCGCCGGGCCGCGCGCTCGCGCTGGCGGAGGGCCGCGGCATGGAACTCGCCGCGCTGGCCGAACAGGTGCTGACCGAACTGCCGGAAACGGACCTCGCCCGCATGCACGCGGTGGCCGACGCCCTGGGGCGCGACGAGGACGCCCTCGGCCTCTTCCTCGAACACCTCTGCGCCGGCGTTGCCGCCGCCGTTCGCGCCGGCGCGCGGGGGCAGGCCGATGCCGCCCAGCGCAAGCTTCTGGCCAGCCGGCCCCTTGATGCGTGGGTGGAGGTGTGGCAGGGGCTTTGCCGGCTGCGAGACGATACGGAAGCGCTGCACCTGGAGCGGCGGCAAGCAATCCTCACCGCCATTCGCATGCTGGCCGACACCGCACCGAGAGTTTCATGAAACCAAAATTCTACGTCACCACCCCCATCTACTACGTCAACGATGTCCCGCACCTCGGCCACGCCTACACCAATGTCGCCTGCGACGCGCTGGCCCGTTGCAAGCGTCTCGCCGGCAGCGACGTGTTCTTCCTCACCGGCACCGACGAGCACGGGCAGAAAATCGAAAAAGCCGCGGCCACGCGCGGCGAGAATCCACAGGCGTTCACCGACCGCATCAGCCCCGCCTTCCGCGACCTTTGGGCAACCCTCGGCATTTCCAACGACGATTTCATCCGCACCACCGAGCCGCGCCACAAGGCGGCGACCACGGCGTTCTGGCAGCGCCTCGTCGAACGCGGCGAGATCTATCTCGGCGGCTACAAGGGCTGGTACGCGGTGCGCGACGAGGCCTTCTACGACGAGGGCGAGACCACCCTGCGGCCCGATGGCTCCCGCGTCGCTCCCTCCGGCGCGCCGGTGGAGTGGGTGGTGGAGCCGAGCTACTTCTTCCGTCTTTCGGCCTGGCAGGACAGGCTGCTGGATTTCTACGAAAAGAACCCCGACTTCATCGCGCCCCAGAGCCGGCGCAACGAGGTGCTGAGCTTCGTGCGCGGCGGGCTCAAGGATCTCTCCGTTTCCCGCACCAGTTTCCGCTGGGGCATCCCCGTGCCGGGCGATGCCGCGCACGTGATGTACGTGTGGGTGGACGCGCTGTTCAACTACGTCACCGCGACGGGCTGGCCGGACGCGGAGGCGCCGCGCGCCGGCTTCTGGCCGGCCGACCTGCACATGGTCGGCAAGGACATCCTGCGCTTCCATGCGGTCTACTGGCCGGCGCTGCTGATGGCCGCCGGCATGGCGCCGCCGAAGCGGGTGTTCGCCCACGGCTGGTGGACCGTCGAGGGCGAGAAGATGAGCAAGTCGCTCGGCAACGTGGTGGCGCCGGGCGATCTGGTGGAACGCTACGGGCTCGATCCGGTGCGGTTCTACCTGTTGCGGGAGGTGCCGTTCGGCAACGACGGCGATTTCAGCCGCCGGGCGCTCATCGGGCGCATCAATGGCGAACTCGCCAACGAGTTCGGCAACCTCGCCCAGCGCTCGCTCTCCCTGGTGGCACGCCACTGCGAAGGCAGACTTCCGGCGGTGGGCGCGCGCACCGGGGACGATGCGGCATTGCTTGCCCGCGCCGCGGCGCTGCCGGCCCTCCTCGCCGCCGCCTTCAACAGGCAGGCGTTCCACGAGGGGTTGGAGGAAGTGTGGAAGGTGGTGCGCGCCGCCAACGCCTACATCGACCACCAGGCGCCCTGGGCCTTGAAGAAAACCGATCCCGCGCGCATGGCCGTGGTGCTGCGCGTGCTCGCCGACGTGCTGCGGGTGCTCGCCACCGTGCTGCAGCCGGTGATGCCGGGCAGCATGGCGTGCATGCTCGACCAGCTTGGCGTTGCGGAAACGGCGCGAGACTTCGCTTCTCTTGCCACTCCGCTCGCCGAGGGCACGCCGCTGCCGCCACCGCAGGGGGTGTTTCCGCGCTACACCGATGCCGAATAATCGTTATATATCATAACCATGCTCGTCGATTCCCACTGCCACCTCGACTATTTCGAGCCTGACGACGTCGGGCCGATCCTCGCCCGCGCCGAGGCCGCCGGGGTGGGTGAGGTGATCACCATCGGTACCAGCCTCGCCAACGCGTCGCGGCAGTTCGCACTGGCCGAGGCGTGGCCGAACGTGTGGTGCAGCGTCGGCACGCATCCGCACCATGTTTCCGAGGCGCCGATGCCGGAGGTGGCGGAAATCGTCGCGCTCGCCTCCCATCCCCGCTGCGTCGGCATCGGCGAGGCGGGGCTCGACTATTTCTACGACAAGGCCCCCCGCGCGGAGCAGCAGGCGGCCTTCCGCATCCAGGTGAAGGCCGCGGCGGCGACGCAACTGCCGCTCATCATCCACTCGCGCGACGCCGACGCCGACATGGCCCGCATCCTGCGCGAGGAATTCGTGGCAACCGGCGGCTTCCCGCTGCTGCTGCACTGCTTCAGTTCCGGGCGGGAACTGGCCGCAGCGGCGCTCGCGCTCGGCGGCTACATCAGCTTTTCCGGCATCCTTACCTTCCCGAAGTCGCAGGTCTTGCGGGAAATCGCCCGCGACGTGCCGGCCGAGAGGTTGCTGGTGGAAACCGACGCGCCCTATCTGGCGCCCGTACCGCACCGCGGCAAGCGCAACGAGCCCGCCTTCGTGGCGGAAACCGCGCGCGTGCTCGCCGGCCTGCGCGGCCTCGACGGAATGGCGCTGGCCGACCTCACCACCGCCAATTTCCGCCGGCTGTTCGCCAAGGCGGAGCGGGCGTGATCCGCGTCACCGTTCTCGGCAGCGGCGGTTCGGCCGGCGTGCCGCTGATCGGCGGGGCGGACGGCCGCGGCGACTGGGGCGCCTGCGACCCCGAGGAGCCGCGCAACCGCCGCAGCCGCTCCTCCATCATCGTCGAGGCGAACGGCACCGTGCTGCTGGTCGATACCTCGCCCGATCTGCGCACCCAGCTTCTGGCCAACGCCGTCGTGCGGGTGGACGCGGTGCTCTACACCCACGCCCACGCCGATCACGTGGTGGGGCTCGACGACCTGCGCATCGTCAATCGCATCCTCGGCCGGCCGCTCGAGGTGTTCGGCACCGCCGCCACCCTTGCCGAGATCCGGAGCCGCTTCCCCTACGCCTTCCTGCCCTGGGAGCACCCCGGCTTTTTCCGCCCGGTACTGGAGCCGCGCATCGTCGTCCCCGGCACGGTGTCGCGCATCGGCGCCATCGACCTGCTGCCGATCGACCAGGACCACGGGTTTTCGCGCTCGCTCGGCTTCCGCGTTGGCGGCTTCGCCTACACCACCGACGTCGTTGCCCTGGACGAGACGACGCTGGCGCTGCTCGCCGGCATCGACACCTGGATGATCGGCTGCTTCCAGCGCCGCCGCCACTCCACGCACGCCTGGCTCGAGCGCGTGCTCGACTGGATCACGCGGGTAAGGCCGAGACGCGCCGTGCTCACCCACATGGGCTTCGACATGGACTGGGGCTGGATGGCGGCGCATCTACCCGCGGGCGTCGAGCCCGCCTGCGACGGCATGGTGATCGACCTGCCCGGTTGAGCGCGGTTGCGCTGCCGTCCCCCTGCCGCTAGCCTCGACCGACCCCGGCGGCAGCCGCCGCGGGCAGGGAGGCAACCAATGCCCGGAACGGTGCTCGCGGTTGTGGACTTCCCGGATTCGACGGGGCGCATCCTGGCGGCGGCCGGGCAACTGGCGCGGCTGCTCGGCGCTTCCCGCGTCGCAGTGCTCGCCGTGCGGGTGGAACCCGACACCAGCATCATGTCCGTCGAAGCGGGGCTGTCCGGCGAGCGGGCGATGGCCAGCCACATGCGCGAGCACGAACGGCTGGAGGCGCTGCACGACCTTTTCGAAGTGTGGGTGCCCGAGGTGCAGGCCACCGGCGTCGCCGCCGACTGGGTGGACGCCGAAGGCCCGCCCGATACGCTGCTCGCCGAAATCGGCCGCCGCGCCAGCTATCTCGTGCTCGCCCGGCCGGAGGCGCCCGACCTGCAAGGCGGCAAGCTCCGCCTGCAGGCGGCCCTGTTCGAGGCGGAAAAGCCGGTGCTGATGGTGCCGCCTGGCCCGGTGGCGGTGTTCGGGACCAGCATCGCCATCGCCTGGCGCGACGACGGCCGCACCATCCACGCGGTGAAGGCGGCGCTGCCGCTCCTTGTCCAGGCCAAGGCGGTGCACGTGCTGGCCGGGCTGCACCCCGGCGGGACTGAACCCGCGCTCCCCGAACTCCTGGCCGAGCATTCCATCGCCGCCAGCCTGCACGAACTTGCCGTCGGCTCCGCTCCGTTCGGCGCGGCGCTGCTCGAGCGCGCGCACGCGCTGGGCGCCGACCTGTTCGTGATGGGCGCCTATACCCACAGTTCCTGGCGGCAGTTGATGCTGGGCAAGGTGACGCGGCACATCCTGGCGCAGGCCGACCTGCCTGTGCTGATGCGCCATTAACATATTCGGCGCGGGGTTGACAGCGCACGTCTCCCTCCGCTACTTGGCTCGCGCTTGTGGCGATGGAGCTCGCCCTTAACCGCCCCCGTGGCTGATGGCTCCTCACTGGTCTTGTCGAGAGTGAGGAGGGGAGTCGGTGCTTTCCCGCGGCGTGCCGGATATCGTTCTGCAGATCGCCCAGGTCATGGCGGTGCTGGCGCTGTCGCCGCTGCTGCAAGGGTTCATCCTCCGCTGGGAGGAGCGCGCCGCCCGTTCGGCGGGGCCTTCGCCGCTGCAACCCTACCGCGACCTCGCCAAGCTGTTCCGCAAAGAGTTCGTGCTGCCGGAAACCGCCTCCTGGCTGTTCCTGGCCGCGCCCGTGGTCGCCTTCACCTGCATGCTGACGGTGCCGATCCTGATCCCGGTGCTGACCAACTTTCCGCTGCCGCTCTCCGACATGGGCGACATCCTGGGCGGCGGGCTGATCCTCACCCTGGGCGGGTTTTTCATTACGCTGGCCGGGCTCGACACCGGCAGCGCCTACGGTGGCATCGGCTCGTCGCGCTCGGTGATGGTCGGCATCCTGGCCGAGCCGACGCTGATCCTGGTGTTCGTCGGCATCACCCTGCTTGCCAAGGCGATGCTGCCCTTCGTGGTGAACCATCTGCTGGCGGGGTCCCCCGCCGTGTACTGGAGCCCGGCGCACCTCTTTCTCGTCGCGGCGTTCTTCATCCTGCTGCTGGTGGAAACCGACCGCCTGCCGATCCACTCCTCGACCCACATCGAGATCTACATGATAGAGGAAGGGCGGATACTTGAATATTCTGGCCCGCTTCTCGCCCTGCTGCGCTGGGCGTCGATGATGAAGCAGTTCATCCTCTACACCATCTTCTGCAACGTGCTGCTGCTGCCGTGGGGGCTTTCCGTCATGGGCACGGCGGCGGGCGCGCTCGGCGCCACGGCGGCGCTTCTCGGCAAGTTCGCCCTGGTGGGGGCGGCCGTGGCGGTGGTGGAGACGAGCCAGGCGCGGCTTCGCTTCTTCCGCTATCAGGAACCGCTGGCGGCCTCCTTCCTGTTCGCCGTGCTGGCGATCGTCGGCACGCAGATCGGCTGAAGCCATGCCGGTAGCATCCCTTCCGCCGCTGTTTTCCTCGCTGTTCAGCCTGCTCGCCATCGCGAGCCTGCTGCTTGCCTTCGCCATCCTGGCCTCGCGCTGGGTACGCCGCTACCTGCAGGCCTTCGCCCTGCAATCGTGGATGATCGCCGGCATCTCGGCCGCCGTCGCCTATGCCGGCCACTACCCGGAGCTTTACCTGGTGGCCGCGCTCACGGCGCTGTTCCGCGGCTGCCTGCTGCCGTGGCTGCTGTGGCGGATGGTGGGAAAGCCCGAGGCGGGGCGCGAACTGCATCTTTCGGTGCAGGCGAGTTCCTCGCTGGTGATCGGCGCGCTCGCCGTCTTGTTCGCGCTCGTCGTCGCCAACCGGCTCGCCGCCGCCCTCGGCCTCGCCGATACGGTGGCGGTGCTGGCGCTCACCGTCATGCTGGCGATGGAGATGATCGGCTTCCTCCTGCTCGCCGTGCGCCACGAGGCGATCAGCCAGGTGCTGGGCCTGCTGGTGCTGGAGAACGGCGTGTTCCTTGGCGCGCAAATGCTGATCCCCGGCATGCCGCTGTTCATCGAGATCGTGCTGCTGTTCGACCTCCTGATCATGGTGCTCTGCTTCGGCCTGCTGGCACGGCATCTGCGGGCGAACCTCGGGGCGACGAGCGCCACGGCGCTGCGCCGGCTGGTGGGTTGAGCCATGACCCTCGTTCTCCTTGCCCTGATTGGCGGCACGCCGCTGCTCGCCATCCTGCTGATGCTCGCGCAAGGCGGGCCACGCTTCGCGGCGGCAACGAATGTCACGGCGAGCCTCGTAGTGTTCGCCTCCTCGGTGCTGCTGGTAGCGGCCAGCGCGCGGGCGCCGGCGGTGCTGCTGGGCGGGGCGGTGCTCGCCGACCCGCTCGGCGCCTGGGTGATCCTGTGCACGGCTGCCGTGTATCTGCTCGCCTCGCTATACGCCGCCGGCGGCGTGCATGGCGCGGATAGACCGGCGCGGCTGGTGCGCTTCCATGTTCTGTTCGCCGGCTTCGCGTTCGCCACCCTGGTGGCACCGATGATGAACAACGCCGGGCTGTACTGGATCGCCGTCGAGCTCACCACGCTGGTCAGCGCCTTTCTGGTGGCCTTCGAGCGCACGCCGGAGGCCACCGAGGCGGCGTGGAAATACATGGTGGTGGTTTCGGCCGGCATCAGCCTCGCGCTGCTCGGCACCGTGCTGCTCTACTGGGCCGGCAGCTTCGTCCTCGGCCCCAGCTACGACATGACCTGGGAGGCGCTGCGAGGGGCGGCCGGGCGGATGAACCCGGGTCTTGTTTTGTTCGCTTTCCTGCTGCTGCTGGCGGGATACGGCACCAAGGTGGGGCTCGCGCCGATGCACACCTGGCTGCCGGATGCGCACAGCGAGGCCCCGGCGGCGGTCTCGGCGCTGCTTTCTGGCGCGCTGCTCAACACCGCCATGCTCGGCGTCGTGCGTGGGCTCTCCGTTGCTGAGGCGGCGGGACGGGGGGAAGGGGCGCGGGCGGCGCTGCTCGGGCTCGGGGCGCTGTCGCTTCTGGTGGCGGCGCTGTTCATCGTCCGCCAGCGCGGCATCAAGCGGCTGATGGCCTATTCCAGCGTCGAGCACATGGGGATCATCGCGCTCGGCTTCGGTTTCGGCGGCCCGCTGGGCGTGGCCGGGGCGCTCTACCACATGCTGAACCACGCGCTGAACAAGACGCTGATGTTCTGCGGCGCCGGCAGCATGCGGGAATGCTTCGACAGCAGGGATATCGGCGCCATCCGCGAGGTGGGGCGGCGGTTTCCCGTGTTCGGCGCGCTGTGGCTCGCGGGCGCGGTGGCGATCACCGGGGCACCGCCGTTCGGCCTGTTCGCCAGCGAGCTGACCATTCTGCGCGCCGCCTTCGCCGGGCCGCTGGCATGGCTCGGAGCGGTGGCGGCGCTGCTGCTGATCGTCATCTTCGCCGGATTTCTCAACCACTTCCGCATCATGTACTTCACCCCGGCGGCGGCCGCGCCCGCGCGTGCTCCCGCCGTGCTATCCGTGCTGCCGATGGCGCTGGCGCTCGCGCCCCTGCTGCTGTTCGGCCTGTGGTGGCCGGGGGCGCTGTGGCACTACTTCGCTGTAGTCGCCCGCTCGCTCGGAGCCGCGCCATGAAGGGGTGCGAGGCCGTTCGCGCCGCGCCGGAAGACATGCCGGGCATCGCTCGCGCCCTGCACGCTGCGGGCGGGCGGCTGCAGATGGTCTATGCCTGGCAACCGGAGCCGGGCCAGACCGAGCTTTGCTATGTGGGCTATCCCCAAGGCGGCGGAAAATTCCTGATGTGGCGCTGCCGCCCGCGCGCGGACGCGCCGAGCCTCGCCGCCATCTGGCCGGCGCTCGGCTGGTACGAGCGCGAGATCATGGACCTGTTCGGGCTCGTCTTCAGCCGCCACCCGGAGCCGAACCGGCTGGTGCTCGCCCCCGGCGTGCCGCCGCCGTTCGCCGCCGCCGGGCGGGACGCCGGGCAAAGGGCGGCGGACGTGCCGCGGCCTCTGCCCGAGCTGGTGGCTTCCGGCGTGCAGGTGCTGCCCTTCGGGCCGGTGCGCGCCGACGTTACCGAATCCGCCGAGTTCACCTTTTTCTATACCGGCGAGCAGATCCTGCATTACCACCCGCACCTGTTCTTCAAGCACCGCGGCATGGAAGCGCGCTTCCACGGCGTGGCGCCCGCGGCGGCGGTGGTGCTCGCCGAGCGGGTGAGCGGCATCGGCAGCGTGGCGCACGCGCTTGCCTTCTGCCACGCGGTGGAGGCCGCCGCCGGCTGCACCCCGCCTCCGCGCGCGCTAGCGCTGCGCGTGCTGCTGGCGGAAATGGAGCGGCTGGTGAGCCATCTGCACTATTTCGGCCACCTCGCCGCCACCACCACGCTGAAGGTGGGGGAGGCGGAAGGGAAACTTTTGGAGGAGCGGGCGAAGCAGATCCTCGGCCGCCTCTCGGGCAGCCGCTTCGGCCGCGGCCTGCTCACCCCCGGAGGCCTGCGCCGCGACCTGCCCGCGACCGGCTGGCTCGGCCCGGCGCTCGCGGCGCTGGAGGAGGAAACCAGCCGCTACCTCGCACGCCTGGAACGCTCCGCCAGCCACCTCGACCGGCTGATCGGCACCGGGATGCTCTCGCGCGAGGTGGCGCTCGACCAGGGGGCCACCGGGCCGGTGCAGCGCGCTTCCGGCATCGACCGCGATCTCCGCCGCGACCACCCCTATGCCGCCTACGCCACGCTGCCGCTAGAGGTCGCCGGTGCGACCGACGGCGACGCCGCCGCGCGCGCCCGCGTGCGGGCGGCGGAAATCGCCGCGAGCTTCGCGCTGCTGCGGCATCTGCTCGGCGCGCTGCCGCCCGGTCCGGTGCGCACCACCTGCGCGCCCGAGCCCGGTACCGAAGGGCTGGGCTGGGCGGAATCGCCGCGCGGCACGCTGTTCCATGCCGTGCATCTGGGCGCGGACGGCAGGCTTTCGCGGGTGAAGATCAAGTCGCCGTCGTTCTCCAACTGGCGGGTGTTCCCGTTCACCGTGCACGAGACGAACATGATGGACTACGCGATCAACGAGGCGAGCTTCGGCCTCGGCGTCGCCGGCTGCGCCCGCTGAGGGAGGGAAGGGGATGGCGCTCTGGACCTTCTTCGGCCTCGCCTCCGGCAAGGCGACCACGCACTGGCCGCACAAGGGCGACGACCACGGCCAGCACGGCGTGCTGGGGATGCCGCGGTATGTGCCGGATGCGTGCCGCGCCGGATGCGCCGACTGCGCCGCCGCCTGCCCGAGCGGGGCGATCGTCGCCGCCGAAGACGGGAAGGGGATCGCACTCGACTACGGTCGGTGTGTCGCCTGCCAGTTGTGCACCGAGGCCTGCCCGGCGACGGCGCTGCAACCTTCGGGGGACTGGGCGTTCGGCGTACGCGCCCGCGACGATCTGCGCTGGGTGGCGGATCGGCCGGTGGCATCGCAGGGCGGCCGGCTGCCCACCGGCTTCCGCCGCAGCCTGCACATCCGCCATGTCGATGCCGGCTCGTGCAACGGCTGCGAATCGGAATTGCAGGCGCTGAACAACCCATTCTACAACCTGCACCGGCTGGGTATCTTCTTCACCGCCTCCCCGCGCTTCGCCGACCTACTGCTGGTTACCGGCGTCGTGACCGAGCCGATGCTGGCGCCGCTCAAAGCCACCTACGAGGCGATGCCGAAGCCGTGCTGGGTGATGGCAGCCGGAACCTGCGCCGTCTCCGGCGGCGTCTGCTGCGGCGGCTGCAACGCCGGGCACGGGCTGGAAGGCGTGTTGCCGGTCGATTTCTGGCTGCCCGGCTGCCCGCCCAATCCGGCGGCGATCATCGAGGCGCTGCTCGCCTTCGCCGGACGCCTGCCGCAGCGGGTGCGCGGAGGGCATTGCGATGGGCGGTGAGATGCTCGCGCTCGCCGCGCTCGCCTGGGCGGCCGGCGGCGCGCTCGCTCTCGCACGGCGCTTTCCCGGCACGTCAAGAGCGCTGCTGGCGGCGGGAGCGCTGGCGGGCATCGGCGCCGCCCTGGCGACCCTGCCCGCGGGCGTGCCGCCCGTGACATTGCCGCTGTCGCTCGCCGGCGAACGCTTCGGCTTCGCCATGCCGCCCGAGGCGCTGTGGCTGCTGGGTTTCGGCCTCGCGCCCGCGTTCTGCGTGCTTGCGCTGGCGCCGCCCGAATCCTCCGGGCGGGCGGGATGGCTGTTCGGCGTCGCGCTCTCCCTGCTTGGCGCGCTCGGACTGTTCGGGATGCGGGACGGTGCCGGCATGCTGATCGCCTGGGAGACGATGAGCCTCGGCGGCGCGGCGATGATTTTGAGCGAGCGGAGCAGTCCGGCGGCCGGCAACGGCGTGCTGTTCATGCTGGTGCTGCTGGAGGCGGGGGCGGTGGCGCTGCTGCTCGCCGTGCTGGTTCTCTCCGCGCACGCCCGCGCGCTGGATTTCGCCGTGCTCGCGGAGGCGGGGGCAGGACTGCCGGTGCTCGGCGGCATCGGCGTCGGTGCGCTGCTGTTGCTCGGCTTCGGCACCAAGCTCGGCCTCGCGCCATTCTACGAGTGGTTTCCCGGCGTGTATGGCGCCGGCAGCGGCGCATCAGGGGCGATCCTGTCCGGTGTGGTGCTGAACGCGGCGTATTTCGCTCTCGCCCGCGCGCTGGCCGACTGGCTGGCCTGGCCGAGGGCGGGCGGGCTCGGCATGGTCGTGGTGATAGCGGGCGTGGCGAGCGCGGTGTTGGCGGCGCTCTACGCCTTCCAGCAGGAGGACTGGCGGATGCTGCTCGGCCTGTCCTCGGCCGAAAACGCGGCGACCGCCGTGGCCTGCCTCGGCGCCGCGCTGCTGTTCCGCGCCTCGGCGCTGCCGGCGCTGGCCGGGCTTGCCTGGAGCGTGGCGCTGCTGCTGCTGGCCGCGCACGCGCTGGCCAAGGGCGCGCTGTTCGTCACGGCCGACGGCGTGCGCCGGGCGACGGGAAGCTATCGCATCCGCCAGGCGCCGGTGTTGCGGCAGGGGGGCTTCGCCTTCGGCATCGGCGCCCTGTTCGCGGTGATGAGCCTCGCCGCCATGCCGCCGCAACCGGGGTTCGCCGCCGAGTGGTTCGTGTTCCAGACGGTGTTCCAGGGCTTCCATCTGCCGGGCCTCGGCGGGCGGCTGGTGCTGGCGCTGGCCGGGGCAGGGCTGGCGCTGACCGCCGCTGTGACCTTCGCCACATACGTGAAGCTGTTCGGCCTCGGCCTGCTCGGCGCGGCGCGGCCGTTGACGGCGCCGCTCGGCGCGGGCGTGAAGGCGGCGGTGGGAGTGCTGGGCGCGCTGCTTTTGGTGCTCGCCGTCGGCATGCCGCTGTGGCTTTCCGCGCTGGGAGGCGCGGTCGCCGCGCGCTTCGGCGCCGATGCGCCGGCCATGATGCACGCGGGGCCGCTGCTGGTGCCGCTGTCCGCTTCGTTCGCCTTCATCTCGCCCAGCCTGTTGGCGGTGGCGATGCCGCTGCTCGCCCTGCTGCCGCTCGGCGCGCTGTGGCTTGTCCGGCGCCGCATGGCGGTGCGCCGGGTGCCGGTGTGGTTCGGCGGCTCGGCGCCCGACGCTGCGCGCACCGCCACCACGGCGCTGACCTTCGCCAACGCGCTCCGCACCTTCTACGGCTTCGTCTACCGGCCGGCGGCGGCGATGGAGCGGGACACGGCGCTCCGGGCCTATTTCATCACCCGCGTGCGTTTCCACCACCATGTGGTGCCGCTGTTCGGGCCGTGGCTGTTCGCGCCCCTGGTGCGGCTGGCGCACTGGCTTTCGGCGCGGCTTCGGCCGCTGCAGTCGGGCAGGCTCGAGGTCTATCTCGGGCTGATCGGGCTGTTGTTCGTGCTCATCCTTGGCCTCGTCGCGGTGGGGCTGTAAGAGAGCGGCCAATTGCCCGGGCGCGCTCGCCCGGACCCGCGTTTCCCTTGGTGTGGAGAAAGTTCATGCAAGCGCGTATCGCCGCCATCAATGCGATGGAAATCCTCGACTCCCGCGGCAACCCGACGGTGCGGGTCATTGTTCGCCTCGATGACGGCACCATTGCCCAGGCCTCGGTGCCGTCCGGCGCCTCCACCGGCGAATACGAGGCGCTGGAGCTGCGCGACGGCGACAAGAAGCGCTACGGCGGCAAGGGCGTGCTGAAGGCGGTGACCAACGTCAACGAGCTGATCGCGCCGAAGCTGAAGGGGATGGACCCGTCGCGGCAGGGCGAGGTCGACCGCACCATGCTGGATCTCGACGGCACCGCCGACAAGTCGAAGCTCGGCGCCAACGCCGTCCTCGGCGTGTCCATGGCGGTGGCGCGCGCGGCGGCGCAGTCCTGCGGCCTGCCGCTCTACGCCTACCTGGGCGGGGCAGGGGCGCGGCGCCTGCCGGTGCCGATGATGAACGTCATCAACGGCGGAACGCATGCCGATAACTCGGTGGATTTCCAGGAATTCATGCTGATGCCGCACGGCGCGCCCTCGTTCTCCGAGTCGCTGCGTGCCGGCGCCGAGGTGTTTCACGCGCTGAAGTCCATCATCCACAAGCGGGGCATGTCCACCGGCGTGGGCGACGAGGGCGGCTTCGCGCCCGATCTGCCGAACAACGAGGCGGGCTGCGAGCTGATCGTCGAGGCGATCAAGGCGGCTGGCTACGCGCCGGGGAAGGACGTGGCCATCGCGCTCGATCCCGCGACCAGCGCCTTCGCCACCGACGCCGGCTACGATCTGGCCAAGTCGAAGGGCGGGGTGAAGAACAGCGCCGAGATGACGGCACTGTGGGAGAAGTGGATCGGCGACTTCCCGATCGTCTCCATCGAGGACCCGCTGAGCGAGCACGACTGGTCCGGCTTCACCGCGCTGACGGCGAAGCTCGGCGGGCGCTGCCAGATCGTCGGCGACGACCTCTACGTCACCAACACGCGCTTCGTCGCCCGCGGCATCAAGGAGAGCGCCAGCAACGCGGTGCTGATCAAGCTGAACCAGATCGGCTCGGTGAGCGAGACGATCGAGACCATCGAGATGTGCCGCCGCGCCGGCTGGCGCTACATCGTCTCGCACCGCTCGGGCGAGACGGAAGACAGCTTCATCGCCGATTTCGTGGTGGCTATGGGAGGCGGGCAGATCAAGACCGGCTCGCTCTGCCGCAGCGAGCGCATCGCCAAGTACAACCGGCTGCTGGAGATCGAGCGCGAGCTGGGCGCGGCCGCGCAGTTCGAGAGCCCGTTCACCACGGCCTGAGACGAGGTTTCGGGGTGCCGCGCGATGCGGCACCCCGACCGGTCTTTCCTCTGCTAACAGTCTGATATCGCGGATCTTCCGGCCACGGTTGCAGGCAGGAGGGGGAGCTTCCGGCGGCCGGCTGGTGCGGCCGCTTTTTTGGGCGGCCAATTGTCGCAGAAGAGATATTATGGAATGTGCTGTAGGCGAGGCGGTGGTGAAGGTTTGCCACAGCCAGGGTTGACACGCGCCCGCCCAGTCATCCCACACTGCGTGCTTGTCCCGCCGGGATGCCCGCATGGCAACGCCCGCTCAACACAGCGCCTCGTGGCGGCAAAGCCCCGCCGTGGTGGCAGGCTTCCTCGGCGTCGCGCAGATCTTCGCCTGGGGCTGCAGCGTGTATCTCGTGGCGGTACTGGCGCGGCCCATCGCCGCCGAAACCGGCTGGCCGCTGGAGTTGATCTTCGGCGGGCTCTCCCTCGGGTTTGCGGTATCCAGCTTCGTCTCGCCGCTGGTCGGCAGCCTGATCCAGAGCCACGGCGGCCGCCCGGTGCTGATGACGAGTTCCGCGCTGTTCACCGTGGGCCTCGTCGTGTTGGCGCTGGCGCATCGTCCCGCTACCTACCTCGGCGGCTGGGCCGTACTGGGACTTGCCATGGGATCAGGGCTTTACGACCCGGCATTTGCTTCTCTTGGCAGGCTCTACGGCCGCGAGGCGCGCGCCGCCATCACCTACACCACCCTCTACGGCGGTTTCGCCAGCACCGTTTGCTGGCCGCTGGCGGCACTGATTGTCGGGCATGCCGGGTGGCGGGTCGCGTGTCTCGGCTTCGCCGCCATCAACCTGCTCGTCTGCCTGCCGCTCTATGCCTTCGGCCTGCCGCGGCCGCCGCCCGCTCCCCCGACCGCGGTGCCCGCCCCTGCCCCGGCATCGCCGGCACACACGCCGCGCGCGCGTCTTGGGGCCATGGTGACGCTCGCCCTCTCGATGGCGCTGGCAGCGCTGATCGCCGGCGCCGTCTCCGTGCAGTTGCCGATGTTGCTTGAGGCGCAGGGGCTTTCCTTGCTGCGGGCGGTCGCGCTCGCCGGGCTGTTCGGACCTGCGCAAGTGGGCGCCAGGGTGCTGGAGGCCACCATCGGCCGCCGCTTCCATCCGCTGGTGTCGCTGCTGGTCGCCTCGCTGGCCACCGCCGGCGGGCTGGCGCTGCTGGGTTTCGGGGAGTCGCTGTTGGGCCTGGGCGTGGTCGTCTACGGGGCCGGCAGCGGCATCCGCTCCATCGCGCGCGGCACCGTGCCGCTGGCCCTGTTCGGGCCGGAGGGCTACGCGCGGCTGATGGGCCGCCTCGCCTTGCCGGCGTTGCTCGCCCAGGCCGTCGCACCCCTCCTGGCGGCGGTGGCGCTGCGCCACGTGGGCCTTGCCGCCATGCTGCCGCTGTTCGCCGCCGCCGCCGGAGCAAACGCCCTGCTCGCCGTGGCGCTGCTGCTGCGCTACCGCCCGGCGCGAAGCCGGGGCTAGGCTTTCCTGGCTTTCTTCGGCGGCCCCAAAGGCCCCCAAAGATGCCGGTAGTAGCCCTCCACCAGTTGCAGCGCCGCCACCGGGTTGTGACCGAGCACCCGGTCCTTGGCCACCAGCACCGTGGTGGGCGCGTGCGCATGACGGAAGAACACGCTGTCGTGGCCGACGCACAGGCCGATCAACACGTTGAACTCGGCCCCGTGCGCGTTCAGCAGTTCCGCCTGGGCGACCGGATTGCACGCTGCCTCGAAGCCGCCCGGCCGCACCTTCTGCGCGTCGGTCAGCCCCAGTTCCTCCTTCGCGATGGAGGCGTTCTTGCAGACCACCGAGATCGGCTCGAACCCGTGGCTGCGCAGGATGTCGGCGAAAACGTGCGCCAGGTCGAGCAGACCGATGCAGCTGGCGATGCCGATCTTCCTCCAGCCCATCTTTTTTGCAAATTCAATAATTTCCTGCGCGCGGCACCACTTGCAATAGCCTTCCGCCTCGACGATCGCGGCAACGCGCGACAGTTCCGCCGTTTCCGGGTCGTCGTAGGCCTTCCGCGCCTTCGCCTGGGTTTCGGGATCGATCTTGCTCGGGCAGAAGCCCGGCCCGCGCTCCTCCGCCTCGCCGGTGCGGCAGGCGCGCACGGTGGGCGGGCAGTCGGCGCAGCGCGGGTCGGGGTAGTCCATGTCAGCGGCGCTTCACCTGCGAGACGTCGCGCACGGCGCCGCGTGCCGCGCTGGTGGTGAGCGCCGCATAGGCCTGCAAGGCGGGCGTGACGGCGCGGTCGCGATTTCGCGGATGCCACGCGGCCGCTCCGCGCGCCTCCATCGCCGTCCGCCGCTTCGCCAGTGTCGCCTCGTCCACCAGCAGGGTGATACGCCGTGCCGGGATGTCGATCTCGATGCGGTCGCCCTCCTCGACGAGGCCGATGGTGCCTCCCTCCGCCGCCTCCGGCGAGACGTGGCCGATGGAAAGCCCGGCGGAGCCGCCGGAGAAGCGGCCGTCGGTGACCAGCGCGCAGAGCTTCCCGAGGCCCATCGATTTCAGATAGCTGGTGGGGTACAGCATCTCCTGCATCCCCGGCCCGCCCTTCGGCCCTTCGTAGCGGATGAGCACGATCTCGCCCGGCTTCATGGTGCCGCCCAGGATGCCGTTCACCGCCTGCTCCTGGCTCTCGAAAATGCGCGCCGGCCCGGTGAAGCGGAGCAGCGAGGCATCGACGCCGGCGGTCTTCACCACGGAGCCATGCTCGGCGAGGTTGCCGTAGAGCACCGCCAGCCCGCCGTCCTGCGAATAGGCGTGGGCGGCGTCGCGGATGATGGCGCCGTCGCCGCGGTCGCGATTCGGCGCCGCGAAGCGCTTCTCCTGGCTGAAGGCGACGATGCTCGGCACCCCGCCCGGCGCGGCGCTGTAGAGCTTTTCCGCCTCCGGCGCCCGCGAGCGCCCGATGTCCCACTTCGCCAGCGCCTCGCCCAGCGTGCGGCTGTGCACGGTGGCGACGCCGCGGTCGATCAGCCCGGCGCGGTCGAGTTCGCCGATGATGCCCATGATGCCGCCGGCGCGGTGCACGTCCTCGAGGTGCACGGACGGAAGCGAGGGCGAAACCTTGCACAGCACCGGCACGCGGCGGGAAAGCCTGTCGATCGCCTTCATGTCGAAGGGAACTCCCGCCTCGTGCGCCGCCGCCAGCAGGTGCAGCACGGTGTTGGTGGAGCCGCCCATGGCGATGTCCACCGTCATGGCGTTCTGGAACCCGGACAGGGTGGCGATGCCGCGCGGCAGGGCGGTGGCGTCGTCCTCCTCGTACCAGCGGCGCGCGAGGTCCATGATGGTGTGCCCGGCCCGTTCGAACAGCGCCTTGCGGTCGGCGTGGGTGGCGACCAGCGTGCCGTTGCCGGGCAACCCCAGCCCCAGCGCCTCCACCAGGCAGTTCATCGAGTTGGCGGTGAACATGCCCGAGCACGAGCCGCAGGTGGGGCAGGATTCGCGCTCCACCGCCAGCGCCTCGGCGTCGGATACCGTCGGGTCGGCGGCGACGATCATGGCGTCGATGAGGTCGACGCCGCGGGTCTCGTCCCCCACTTTCGCGCGGCCGGCCTCCATCGGCCCGCCGGAGACGAACACGGTGGGGATGTTGAGGCGGAGCGCCGCGATCAGCATGCCGGGGGTGATCTTGTCGCAGTTGCTGATGCACACCAGTGCATCGGCGCAATGCGCGTTCACCATGTATTCCACGGAATCCGCGATCAGTTCGCGCGACGGCAGGCTGTAGAGCATGCCGCCGTGGCCCATGGCGATGCCGTCGTCGATGGCGATGGTGTCGAACTCGCGCCCCACCCCGCCGGCTTCGGCGATCTGCTGCGCCACCAGTTGGCCGAGATCCTTGAGGTGCACGTGGCCGGGCACGAACTGGGTGAAGGAATTGGCGATGGCGATGATCGGCTTGCCGAAGTCGCTTTCCTTCATGCCGGTGGCGCGCCACAGTCCGCGGGCGCCCGCCATGTTGCGGCCATGGGTGGTGGTTCGGGATCGCAGCGCTGGCATCGGCGGCTCCTGTGGTTCTTATGACATGTGAGCGCAATGCGGGTGCCACTTCAACCCCGCCCTCGCGGCTTGACGCGAAGTGAAGCCGGGCGCAGGTGCCCTGGCGACGCATCCCCGCCAGGAGCCGCCCGATGCCCGACCAGCCCTCCCATCCCGCCGCCGCCGCGCTGCTTCGCCTGCTCGACGTGATGGCGGCGCTGCGCCACCCCGAGCAGGGCTGCCCGTGGGACCGCGAGCAGAGCTTCGCCACCATCGCCCCCTACACCATCGAGGAGGCCTACGAGGTGGCCGACGCCATCGAGCGCGAGGATTTTCCCGCCCTCGCCGACGAACTGGGCGACCTGCTGCTGCAAGTGGTCTATCACGCCCGCCTTGCCGAGGAGCAGGGCCGCTTCGACTTCGCCGATGTGGCGCGGCAGAGCGGCGACAAGATGGTCCGCCGCCACCCGCACGTCTTCGGCGAGGAGGCGGCGCGCAGCGCCGGCATGCACGCCAGCGCCTGGGAGGAGCAGAAGCGCGCAGAACGCCTGCACCGGGCGGAGAAAGGCACGCTCGCCGGCATTCCCCGCGGCCTGCCGGCGCTGACGCGGGCGGAGAAGCTCTCCCGGCGCGCCGCACGCGTCGGCTTCGACTGGCCGGACGTGCACTCTGTGCTGGCCAAGCTGGACGAGGAGGTGGAGGAACTGAAGGCCGAACTCGACGAGGCCGTCCCGGAGCGGCTGGCCGACGAGGTGGGTGACCTGCTGTTCGTGCTGGCCAACCTCGCGCGCAAGCTCAGCCTCGACCCGGAGACGTGCCTGCGTGCCGCCAACCGCAAGTTCGCCCGCCGTTTCGGCGCGGTGGAGGCGGCGCTGGCCGCCGAGGGGCGCACGCCGCGGGAGGCGACCCTCGCCGAAATGGAAGCACTCTGGCAGCGGGTGAAGCGGGAACGGATGGACTGAACCCGTCAGCCTCCGCGGATCAGGATGTAGCTGATGGTGAGGTAGAGGGTCGCCTGGTTCTGCGGTGTCGAGGGTGGAAACGGCGGCAGGTTGGCGTCGCGGAAGGTGGCCATGGTGCCGATGTCGAGCCACTTGCTGCCGGAGCTGATCTTCAGTTCGGCGTTCAGTACCTTGCCGCTGCGATCCACCAGCAGTTTCACCATGTTGGTACCGTCCTGCCCGGCGGCGGCGGCCCACGGCGGATAGGAGCTGTGCTCGCGCCACCAGGCGTGCAGTTGCTTCACCCACTCGGCGCCGAGGTCGGCGCCGACGATGCGCACCATCCCTTCCGTCGAGCGCGGATTGACCGGCAGCGCGCCGTTGCTCGCTCGCGCCTGGGGTCCGAGACGCAGATCCAGCCCCCGGCGCGGCGGGGCCGTGGGGTGCGGCGCCGGATGCGGGGCAATGCCGAGGGAGGCATCAAGCTGGGCGAGCGAGCCGAGGGCGGGATGCACCGTCGCCGCCACGCGTGAGCCGGCGGGTTGCAGCCGCGGCGGCGCCTTGGCGGGCGCCGGCGGCGGTGGCGGCAGCATCGGCCCGGCGGCTGCCT
>JAJXZO010000122.1 GCA_021780035.1 Pseudomonadota bacterium | reverse complement strand
GCGCTGGTGACGCTCGCGGTCACGGCCTCGGGCGCGGAACGCCACCGCCACGAGGCGGCGCTGCTCCGCGTGCGCGGGGCGAGCGTGCGCACCATCACCCTTCTCGCCTCCGTCGAGGCGGCGCTGCTCGCGGTGGTCGGCCTGCTCGCCGGGCTGCTGCTGGCGGCGGCGGTGGCATCCGGCTTCTGGCGCCTCGTGCTCGCGGGGGGCGTACTCGCCTGGGCGCTCGCGGCGGCCGTGGCGGCGGCGGCCCTCGCCGCCGTCGGCGTGCTGCTGCCCGGCTGGCAGGCCGCCCGCGAACAGGCGATCGCCGGCCTGCGCGATACCCCTCCGGAACGGGCGCCGCTGTGGCAGCGCCTCGGCGCCGATGTCGCGCTGCTGGTCCTCGCCGGCGTCATCTTCGCGGCCATGGCCGGCACCGGCTACCAGATCGTCGTGGCGCCGGAGGGCGTGCCGCAGACCGCCGTGCACTACCAGGCGTTCCTCGCCCCGCTCGCCTTCTGGCTCGGCGCCGGGCTGCTCACCCTGCGCGCGACGCGGCTGCTGCTCGGCCGCGCCCCGAAGCTGCTGCGCCGCCTGATCTCCCCCGTCGCCGGCGATCTGGCCCCGCTCGCCGCCGCCGCGCTCTCCCGCCAGTCCGGAAGGCTCGCACGCGCCGCCGCCCTGGTGGCGCTCGCCTTCGCCTTCGCCGTCTCCACCTCGGTGTTCGACACCACCTACGAGGCACAGTCGGTGGTGGACGCCCGCCTCACCAACGGCGCCGACGTCGCCGTCACCGGCACCGCCGCCACCCCCGCGGGGCCGATGCTGCCGGCGCTCTCCCGCCTGCCGGGCGTGCGGGCGGCCGCCGGAATGCTGCACCGCTACGCCTATGTCGGCTCCGACCTGCAGGACCTCTACGGCATCGACCCGAAGACCCTGGCCGAGGCGAGCCCGCAGTCCGGTGCCTTCTATGTCGGCATGACCGCCGCGCAGGCGTTCTCCCGCCTCGCCCGGCACGAGAACGGCGTGCTGGTTTCCGAGGAAACCGTGCAGACCTTCCAGTTGCAGCCCGGTGACACGCTGAATCTCCGCCTGCAGGCGGCCGCCGACCACCGCTACCACGCGGTGCCGTTCCGCTACCTCGGCATGGTGCGGGAGTTCCCCACCGCGCCCAGGGATTCCTTCCTGGTGGCGAACGCCGGCTACGTGAAGCGGATGATCGGCGGCGATGCCACCGAGGTCGTGCTGCTGCGCGCCTCCGGCGCCACCGCGAGCGTCGCCGCGGCGGCGCGCCGCCTTCTCGCCGGACATCCCGGCCTCGCCGTCACCAGCCTTGGCGAGGTGCGGCGCATCATCGGTTCGAGCCTCACGGCGATCGACCTCGGGGGCCTCACCCGGCTGGAACTGGCCTTCGCGGTGCTGATGGTCGTCGCCGTCACCGGCCTCGTGTTCCTGCTCGGGCTCGCCGAGCGGCGGCGAAGTTTCCTGCTGCTCGCCACCCTCGGGGCGAAGCCGCGCCAGCTTGGCGCCTTCCTTTGGACCGAGGCGGCGGTGATGCTCGGCGTCGGCCTGCCCGCCGGTGTGCTGATCGGCCTCGTGGTGGCCGAAATGCTGGTGAAGCTGCTCTCCGGCGTGTTCGATCCCCCTCCGGAATGGCTGGCACTGCCCTGGGCCTATCTTGCGGGCGTGCTGGCGGTGGGCGCCGGCGCGGCGGCGGCGGCGGTGCTCCTGGCCGGGCGCCTCGCGCGCAACCCCGATCCGGCGGCGCTCCGCCAGGACTGAGCCTTCCCCTGCCCCCCGCGGAGGCCGTTGCCCCTCAGGCTTCGGCCGGCAAGCCTGCCGCTTCCTGCCGCGGCCGCAGCCCGGGGATGGTTTCGATCGTGCGGCACACCTGTATCGGGGTGATCAGCCGCGTGCACTCGAACTGCCGCGGCGTGCCGGCGTGCCTAGGGCACCACAGGAAATCCTTGTGGTCGAAACGCAGGCGCGGGTCGTTCCAGCAACTGTTGCAGGCGTGCCAGTTGATCACCCGCCACGGCGTGGCGAACTCGTTCAGCGGGTGGGTGAAGCCGCTGATCAGCACCACCTTGCAGCCCGCCGCCCACGCCAGCCACGCCAGCCCGCTGGAAAGCCCGACGAAGAACGCCGCGTGCTTCAGCCAGCGCGCCCGTTCGGCGAGCGGCCGGTCGCCGGTCAGGTCCTCCACTCCGTGCGGCAGGTGGTTCCAGACGATACCGCCGCCGTGCACCGGCTTCTGGTCGATGCACACCACCCGGTAGCCGCGGTCCTTCAGGAAGCGCACCACCTCGCGCCATCCGTGCGGGTTGTTCCAGTATTTGCACTGCGTGGTGCTCTGCGTGGCGATGCACACGTAGGGCCCGTCGATCGGCGGCCCCGGATCGTCGAAGGCGATCTTCGGCGGCTCCTCGGTGGGATCGACGCCGAGGATGTAGCCCGCGGTGCGGTGCAGCCCCACCATGCGGAAGTCGGTCGGCTGCCAGACGCACTCGGCATCGTCGAAGAACAGCCCGATGCAGTAGCTGGCGTAATAGCGCTCCGCCACCACCTCCTCGTGGGTGATGAAGGTGATGTCGGGGTACACGTCGCGGAACAGCGGGATCAGCAGACCCGACATGGCGCAGGTAAGCTTGCAGCGGTGCCGGGCGAGGAACTTCACCGCGTAGGGAAACCAGCCCATCGTGTCGCCCAGCGTTCCCACCGGGAACTGGATCAGCACCTCGCGGCCGGTGGCGTCGTAGTCGTGGGTGAGCAGCTTCTCGCCGTGCTCCCACACCTCGATACGGAAGCGGACGAACCAGCGCTTGGCGCTGTTGATGAAGGCGCCCTTGTTCTGCGACTCGAACAGGATGTTGCCGGCGTCGAGGTCGGAGAGCCGCACCCGCCACTCCCCGCCCTCCGGCACCGCGACGCGAGCGCCCAGATTGAAATCGAAACGGATGCCGCGCGGGCCCTGCTGCGTCGGCTCTTTCGCCGGCGGCGGGAACGGACGCTTCTCCTGCGTGTCCGCCGCGGCGACGGCCGAGGAGCCGGCGGAGCTGGCTGAATCGCTGGTCGTCTGGCCCTCGGCTGGCGCACTCATCGCTTGCTGTTCCCGAAGGTCACGGCGCGTCTCCCTGTTCACCGACGGCAGGAAAGACGGTTTCCGATCCGCTCACAAGAGAGTTTCGTACCGCCACGCGTCCGGAAAGGAAAATACGCCCCTCACTCTCCGGGCGATTTGCGCCCGCCCACCACGGCCCCGCGTTCCGGCGCTGGCCGACGCGGCGAGGCGGCATGTGCTTGCGCGGGTCGCGGCCGAAGGCTCCCGGCGGCGCGAGCCGCATTCGCCCGTGGCGACGCAGGCAGGATACAGCGGTTTTGTTTCGTTTTCAATATATTATCCGCGCGGCGGGCAAAGCCCCGGCATCGGTTCGGCGCAGTTTCGCCAGTCATACAATGCTGACGCCTACAAAAAGTTGATATGCGTAACGCGTATATGTTACATAATGTAACGTCATCTGTTCGTCTCATGATATAGTCACTTCTTGGTGGACAAGCGCTCTCGGCGCATTTATGTTTTTTTTGATGGAGATTCCTGGGTTCCGCTGCTCGGGTGCCCAAATTGTTTCTTAATGTTGCGCTGGACAGAAGCCGATGACGTTAACATCAGCCGCTGCCGCGTCTTTCGTATGCCGACCCTCGCAGGGGGCACGGCGTGCTGCCCGCAACAGGGCCGCAATCATCCGTAGGAACGAGGAGACCGCCCAATGACGGACTATACGAGTTACACAATATCTAACGGTGACTCTCTGTACGTCGGCTATGGCGACAGCGCCACCGGCACCACCATCTCCAACGGCGGGCTCGAGATCGTGTCCGGGGGAGCCGACACGTACACCGTCGTCTCGAACGGCGGCGCCGAACTCGTTTTCAGCGGCAGCGCTGTTTCCGGCACCGTCATCAAGACCGGCGGCGCCGAGTTCGTCCTCGCCTCGGCCACCGTCTCCGGCGCCGTGCTGGAAAAAGGCGGCAACCTCATCCTCGCACCCGGCGCCACCGACCCCGGCCTCGTCTCCTGGGGTGGCACCGTCACTTCCACCGGCGTCGCCGTATGGCAGCCTGGCGCAGGCACCACGCTCTACACGGCATCCGTCAGCGGCCTCACTGTGGGCTCGGGCGGCTTCGCGGCAGTGCTTCCGGGCGGTTCCACCGACGCCATGACCGTGACCAGCGGCGGCGTTGCCGAGGTTTTCAGCGGCGGCATCGTGAACAACACCTTCGTCATCAGCACCACTGTCGATGGAAACTATGGCACCCTGTACGTTGACGGCGGCACCGCGCTCGACACCACCGTGAACTACGGCGACGAATACGTGTTCAGTGGCGGCCTGGATTCGGGCGCCGCCCTTGTTAACGAAGGCTACCAGAACGTCGGCTCCGGCGGCGTCGCCTCCGGCGCGGCGATCTTCGATGAGAGCCGTCAGTACGTTTCCGGCGGCACCGTTTACAACACCGTCATTTCCGGCGGCGGCTACCAGAGCCTCTCGGCCGGCGCCACCGCCACCGGCACCGTCATCCGCGACGGCGGCGAGCAGTACGTGTACTCGGGCGGCACCGCCTCCGGCACCACGGTCATGAGCGGCGGCGAACAGTACGTCATCTCTTCTTATTATTATGGTTACGGCCCTGACAACGTCCCGACCGGCACCGACGCGGGCGGCGTGGCCCTCGACACCACCGTTCTGCGCGGCGGCTACCAGGCCGTCTCGAACGGCGGCATCGCCTCCGGCACCACGCTTTACGGCGACCAATACATCGACAATTACGGCACCGCGTACAACACGGTGATATCCGGCACGCG
>JAJXZO010000193.1 GCA_021780035.1 Pseudomonadota bacterium | reverse complement strand
GTCGTGGACCGCTGCCTGAAGCGGCACGGCGTGCGCGACACGGGCGGCGGCGTGGAGCGGCCGGTCCGATGAAACCGCCCCGGCTCTGCACCATCGGCTACGAGGGCACCACCGTCGCCCTGGTGGTGGCGGCGATGCAGCGGGCCGGCGTGCGGCATTTGATCGACCTGCGCGCCGTACCGAGTTCGCGCAAGCCCGGTTTTTCCCGCCGGCAGCTCGAGGCGACAGTGCTGGAGGCGGGACTCCGCTACACCCACCTGCGCGCGCTCGGTACTCCGAAGCCAGGCCGCGACGCCGCGCGCAAAGGCGATGCGGCCACCATGCGGCGCATCTACGGCGCCCACCTGAAGGAGCCGGACGCCCAGGCGGCGCTGGCCGAGGCCGCGGCGATTGCCGCCGCCGAGCCGAGCTGCCTGCTCTGCTTCGAGCGCGACCACGAGACGTGCCACCGTTCCATCGTCGCCGGACTGCTCGCGGCCGAAAGTGGCGCTGAGGTGGAGCATCTGCTGCCCGCGCTGCCTGCGGAGGCGTCGTTCTGTTAAACTTGCGCCGCAAGGGGGCGCGGCCGCACACTGCGCGCGGCGCGAGCCGCTCGCAGCCGCCCCGCTTAGCAGCCACGGGAGCACAGCCATGATCCGTTATCTCCTTGCCGCCCTGCTGGCACTGGTGCCGCTCGCCGCCCGCGCGCAGACCGACCAGCAGACCCTGGTCGATCGCGCCACCCTGGCCGCGCAAGAAATGCTGCAAGGCCCGGGCGCCGCCGACGCCCGCAACCTGATGCGCCGCGCCCGCGGGGTGATGATCTGTCCGCGGTCGTTCAAGGTCGCCTTCTTCATCGGCGGCCAGGGTGGCGGCTGCGTGCTGATCGGCCGCCTGCAGTCCGGCTGGACCGGGCCCGCGTTCTACACCATGGGCAGCGGCAGCTTCGGCCTGCAGATCGGCCTGCAGGATTCCGAGACGCTGCTGATCGTGCGCACCGACAACGGCCTGCGGGCGCTGCTCAACAGCCACTTCAAGTTCGGCGCCGATGCCGGGGTCGCCGTCGCCACCCTGGGCGCGGGCATCGGCGGCGCCACCACTGCGGCGCTGCGGGCCGACATCGTCACCTTCTCCCGCGCGCGCGGGCTCTATGTCGGCGTGTCGCTTGACGGCAGCGTTCTCAGTTCGGATGTCGACTGGGACAAGGCCTACTACGGCCAGGATCTTCTGCCCCAGCAGATCGTGCTGCAGGGGCAGGGCAACAACCCCGGCGACGCGCCGCTGCGCGACGTGCTCGCCCGCTTTTCCGGCGGCTGACGGGGAATGCTGGAACGGCGCTTCCGGGGGGCGTAACCTGCCCTCATGTCGCCCCGCGCTCCGTTCTGGGTTGGCCGGCGCCTCGACGATTTCACGGCCGAGGAATGGGAAAGCCTGTGCGACGGCTGCGGCCGCTGCTGCCTGCACAAGCTGCGTGACGAGGACAGCGGCGCGCTCAGCTTCACCGAAGTCGCCTGCCGGCAGCTCGACCTCGCCACCTGCCGCTGCCGCGACTACACCCATCGCCGGGAATGCGTGCCCGATTGCGTCAGCCTGACGCCGCGCGAGATCGCCACCGTGGATTGGCTGCCGCCCTCGTGCGCCTACCGCCTGATCGCGGAGGGCAAGCCGCTGGCGTGGTGGCATCCGCTGATTTCCGGCGATGCCGGGAGCGTGCATCGCGCCGGCGTTTCGGTGTGCGGGCGCGCCGTGGACGAGCGCCGGGCCGGGCCGTTCGAGCATCATATCGTCGATTGGCCGGGGCGGATGCCGCGTCCGCGGCGCCCGGCCCCGGCCATCCCGCGCCGCAAGGAGGAGTCGCCATGATGAAGAATGCGCTGTTCGGTGGCGTGAACGCCGCCGTGCTGACCGCCATGACCGATGCCCTCGCCGTCGATTGCGACCGCACCGCCCGGCATTGCAAGTGGCTGCTCGCCAATGGCTGCAACGGCCTGGGCGTGCTCGGCACCACCGGCGAGGCGAACAGCCTCGGCATCGGCGAACGCCTGTCGCTGATGGAAGGGCTGACCGAGCGCGGCGTGCCGGCCCGCGCGATGCTGCCGGGCACCGGCACCACCGCTCTTTCCGATACCGTGCTGCTGACGAAACGGGCAGAGGAACTGGGCTGCCGGGGCGTGCTGCTGCTGCCGCCCTTCTATTACAAGCACCCCTCCGAAGACGGGCTGTTCGCCTATTTCTCGGAGGTGATCCAGCGCGTGGGCGGTTCCATCGCGCTCTACCTCTACCACTTCCCGCAGCAGTCGGCGGTGCCGATCGGCCTCGCGCTGGTGGAGAGGCTGCTCCGCGCCTACCCCGGCAAGGTGAAGGGGGTGAAGGATTCGAGCGGTGATTTCGCCAATACCAAGGCCTATGTCGATCACTTCGCGCATGAGGGCTTCGAGGTCTATTGCGGCGACGACGGCGCGCTGCACGCGCTGCTGCAGGAGGGCGGCGCCGGTTGCATCACCGCCTCCGCCAACGTCGGCTCCGCCGTTTCCGCCCGCGTCCTGCGCAACTGGGACCGGCAGGCCGGGGCGGACGCGCAGGTGACACTGGCGGCGGTCCGCCGGGCGGTGACCTCGGAGGCGCTGATCCCCGGGCTGAAGGCGCTGCTCGCCCGCCACACCGGCGAGGCCGCGTGGCGCAACGTCCGTCCGCCGCACCTGCCGCTGGCGGCGGAGGCCGAGGCGCGGCTGTTCGCCGCCTTCGATGCCTGCGGCGTGAAGCTTGCCCCGGCGGCCTGAACCGGGGAAGGTGGCGGCGCCCGCCGGTCCCGCCCTGCTCGCCCTGCCGGGCGGGACGGCGGCGGTGACGTGGCGGCGGAGCGCGCGGGCGCGGCGCATCAGCCTGCGCATCGATGCCACCCGTGGCGCCGTGGTGGTGACGCTGCCGCCGCGGGCCGGCACCGCGGCCGGCCTCGCGCTGCTGGAAAAAGAGGCGGCCTGGGTCGCCGCGCGCCTCGCCCGGTTGCCGCGCCCCGTCGCCTTCGTCGACGGCGCGCAGGTGCCGCTCGCGGACGAGGGGCATCGCATTCGTCATCAGCCGGGAGGGCGGGGCGGCGCCTGGCTGGAGGCGGGAGAGATCGTCGTCGGGGGCGAGCCCTGTTTCCTCTCCCGCCGGGTGACCGACTTCCTCCGTGGCGAGGCGCGGCGGCGGCTTTCGCCGCTGGCGGCGGAGATGGCGGCGGCGGCGAGCGTGCGCGTGGCGCGACTCACCGTGAAGGACACGAAAAGCCGCTGGGGCAGTTGCAGCGCTTCCGGCCGGCTCGCCTTCTCCTGGAGGCTGGTGATGGCGCCCCTCTTCGTGCAGCGCTACGTGGTGGCGCACGAGGTCGCGCACTTGCGGCACTTGAACCACGGGCCGCGCTTCTGGGCGCTGGTGGAGTCCCTGGTCGCCGATCGCGACCGGGCGAGGGCGTGGCTGGCCGCGCACGGGCCGCGGCTGCTGCGCATCGGTTCCCCGCCCGGCGGAAGAGATGACGAATGGACCCCCTGACGACGGTCTTGCGTGCGGCCGAAAGAGCTTCCCACTGGCACCAGGCGCAACGGCGCAAGGGAGCGGCGCGCGAGCCTTACGTCAACCACCTGCTCGAAGTGGCGCGCCTAGCCGCAGAGGCGACGGCGGGGAAAGACCCCGAACTGGTGGTGGCGGCGCTGCTGCACGACGCGATCGAGGACCAGGAAATCAGCGCCGCCGCCATCGCCCAGGAGTTCGGCGAGGGCGTGGCGGCGCTGGTGCAGGAGGTGACCGACGACAAGTCACTGCCGAAGCAGGAGCGCAAGCGCCTGCAAATCGAGCACGCGCCGGAAAAATCGCCGCGCGCCGCCCTGCTCAAGCTTGCCGACAAGACCAGCAATCTGCAGGCGCTCGCGGTCAGCCCGCCGGCGGACTGGAACGGCGCGCGCAGGCGCGAATACGTGGCGTGGGCGCGGGCGGTGGTGGCCGGGCTCAGGGTGGAGAACCCTTGGCTTTCGGCGCGCTTCGCGGAGGTGGCGGACGCCGCCGAACGCGCGGCGGGGCGCGACTGAAGGCGGCGCTTAGCCGCCCTTCATCGGCGCTTTCGTTGCCAGCGTGTTCCATGTGGAGGCGGGGGGCGGCGGCCCGTCGTTCGGGTTCCACAGGCCCTTCTTCTTCAGGGCCTCCTCCACCGATTTCGGCATGTAGGTTTCGTCGTGCTTGGCGAGAACCTGCGTGGCATGGAAACTGCCGTTCGGGCTCATTGCGCCGAGCGCCACCACGCCCTGCCCCTCGCGGAACAGGTCGGGCAGCACGCCGCCGAAGCTGGCCTTCACCGTGGCGGTGCCGTCGGTGACGGCGAAGCGCACCAGAGGCTTGCCGTCCACCTCGGAGTGCACGACGCTGCCGGGAGCCACCAGCCCGCCGAGACGGAAGGTGTGGCCGGGGGGCGGCGCCTTGCTCGCCAGTTGCGACGGCGTGAGGAAGAACACCAGGTTGCTGTTCAGCGCGTTCAGCGTCAGCGCCGTGGCGGTGGCGAGGCCGAGGCCGCACAGGCCGACCAGCAACAGGCGGCGGCGCGTGCGGGTCATTGCCAGCGTCCCCGCGGATCGACCGCGGCAAGCTGCCGGCGCGCGTGTTTCAGCCTGATCCAGGCGCCAAGGGAAAATCCTCCGGCGATCACCAGCGTGACCGCGTAGGAGGCGACGATATAGGGCAGGTTGGTCATGAGGCGAGGGATTCCTCGGCACGCGCGAGCAGCAGGCCGCGCAGGCGGCGTTCCATCACCGCGGCGCGCAGCCGCGCCGTCACGATCGCCCCGAAGCCGAAGGAGAAGCCAAGTGCGGCGAACAGCAGCGGCCACAGCATGCCCACGTACATGGTGGGCGCGCCGGTTACGGTGATGGTGTCGGGCTGGTGCAGCGTGTTCCACCAGTCGACGGAGAACTTGATGATGGGCAGGTCGACGGCGCCGATCAGCGCCAGGATCGCGCCGGCGCGATAGCCGCGTTCCGGCTCGTCGAAGGCACGTACCAGGGCCATGTGGCCGAGGTAGAGGAAGAACAGCACCAGCACCGAGGTGAGGCGCGCATCCCACACCCACCACGTTCCCCACATCGGCTCGCCCCACAGGCTGCCGGTGATCAGGCAGATGGCGGTGGCGCCCGCGCCGACCGGGCCGATCTCCACCGCCGCCAGATCGGCGAGGGGATGGCGCCAGATGAGCGAGATGGCCGAGCAGGCGGCCAGCCCGACATAGCCGGCGGAGGACACCCAGGCGGCGGGGACGTGCACATACATGATACGCACGGCGTCGCCCTGCTGCCAGTCGGCCGGGGAGAAGAACATGCCCCAGACGAGGCCGACGGCGGTGAAGCCGAGACCGAGCGCGATCAGCACCGGCAGCACGCGTCCCGAGAGGCGCATGAAGCGGCCGGGATTGGCGAGGCGGAACAGGGAACGGCCGGGCACGGCGGGGGTGGCGGATATCGCATCCATGACTGATGATACTAGCGGCTCGGTTTCGCGGTTTGAAGCGGACGCCGATCACCCTATTGTCAACTCTGTTCAACAAAGGAAGCGCCATGCTGTTCGCCCTGATATGCACCGACCGCCCAGGCAGCCTGGACCGGCGGCTCGCCACCCGCCCGGCCCATCTCGCCTACCTGGAAACCTACGCGAGCAAGCTCGTGCACGCGGGCGCCCTGCTCGACACGGACAACCGCCCCTGCGGCTCGCTGCTGGTGATCGACGTGGCCGATCGTGCCGAGGCCGAGGGCTTCGCCGCCTCCGACCCATATGCCAAGGCGGACCTGTTCGAGAGCGCGGTGATCCGCCCGTTCCGCCCGGTCTACAAGGACGGCGAGCGGCAGGGATGAAAGGCGTGCCGCCACGCTTCTGGCTGGTGAAGTCGGAGCCGGCGGCCTTCGGCTGGCCCGAACAGGTGGCGCACGGGGTGGAGCCCTGGACCGGCGTGCGCAACCACCAGGCGGCGGCGGCGCTCAGGGCGATGCGGCAGGGCGAACTCGCCTTTTTCTACCACTCCGTGACGGGCCGCGAGATCGTCGGCGTGGTCGAGGTGGTGCGCACGGCCTACCCCGACCCCACCGACGAAGGCGGCCCCTGGGTGGCGGTGGACGTGCGCGCGGTGGCTCCCTTGCCGCGAGCGGTGCCGCTGGCGGCGATGAAAGCGGAGCCGGAGCTTGCCGGGTTCCGCCTGTTGCGCCAGTCCAGGCTTTCGGTGCTGGAGGTGAGCCTGCCGGAGTGGCGCTGCCTGTGCCGGCTTGGCGGGCTTTCCGGTCCGCTGGCCGAAGGCCGGTCCGGCTGAAGCGGGGCGTCAGGCGGCCAGCGAGGCGGCCGGCGGCGGGGCAAGCTCCTCCGCGAGGGCGATGAAGCGCTGCGCCAGCGGATTGACGGCGGCCTGGCGGCAGGCGAGCAGCAGCGTGCTGCCGATGCCGCCGCCGGCGAGCGGCACATGCGCGACGCCGGCGACGCCGGTCAGCGCCTGGCATTCCGGCAGCACGGCGATGCCCACCCCGGCGGCGACCAGCCCGAGGATGACGTTCACCGCGTTCACCTCCTGGCTGATGTAGGGGCGGAAGCCGGCGCGGCTGCACAGCATCTCCAGGTGCTCGGTGAGGCCGCAGCCCATGGCGGGTGACACGGCGATGAATTTTTCGTGTCGGAGCGCCTCGATGGCCACCGGGCCGGTCGCGGGCAGCAGCGGGTGGTCGTCGGGCAGGAACACCGACAGCCGGTCGCGCCAGAGCGGACGCACCGAAAGTTCCGGCGGCGGCTGGAACCAGTGCGAGGGGCGGATGAAGCCGATGTCGATGGCGCCCTCGGCCAGCGCCTTGAGCTGCGGCGTGGTGGCCATCAGTTTCGCGTCGATCTCCGCCTCGGGGTAGTCCTGGCGGAAGCGGCGCAGCATCTGCGTGAAGCTCGGCCTGAGCGACGCCGACCAGACGAAGGCGAGCGCGAGCCGCCCGGCCTCGCCGCGACCCGCCCGGCGGGTGACGTCGGAGGCGCGCTCCAGCTGGCGCAGCGCGTCGCGGGCGTGGTCCAGCAGCACCGCGCCGGCCGGCGTCAGCGCCACGCCGTGCTTGCTGCGCACGAACAGCGCGGCGGCCAGCTCTGCTTCGATCGCCTTGATCTGCATGCTGAGCGGCGGCTGGCTGACGTGCAGGCGGCGGGCGGCGCGGCTGAAACTCAATTCCTCGGCGACCGCGACGAAGTAGCGCAATTGGCGGAAATCCATCGGATATATCCCAACCAGATAACCAAACGCAGAATAACGTATTGGACACTATGGATGGAAGGCGGCACGCAGGAGCCTGAGGCGCGTTGCGCGCCAGGGCCGGGCGGCCGGAGCCGCCCCCGCAGGGAGGACACCGCCGCATGCAACCCGGGTTGAGGATCTGCCGCCGCGAACGCAAGGTGGACGCCGCCATCCTGCGGCTGTTCGCCGGCCTGCCGGTCGCGGTGGTGAGCGACAACATGAACCGCATGTTCGCCGGCGGCGCCACGCTGCGGCCGATGCACCGCGCCGGCCGCCTGCTCGGCCCCGCCTTCACCGTGCGCACGCGGCCCGGCGACAACCTTTTCGTGCACAAGGCGCTCGACCTCGCGGAGCGGGGCGACGTCATCGTCGTCGATGCCGGCGGCGATCTCACCAACGCCATCATCGGCGAGATCATGACCAGCTACGCCGCCATGCGCGGCATCGCCGGCTTCGTCATCAATGGCGCCATCCGCGACAGCGACACCATCGGCACCGGCAGCCTGCCGGTGTACGCCGCGGGCGTCACCCATCGCGGCCCGTACAAGGACGGCCCCGGCGAGATCAATGTGCCCGTGTCGGTGGGCGGCATGACGGTCGAGCCGGGCGATCTGGTGATCGGCGACGCCGACGGCCTGCTCGTCGTGCCGTTCGACCAGGCGGAGACGATCGGCCGCGCCGCGGTGGCCAAGCACGCGCAGGAAGAGAAGACGCTGGCGGCGATCGCCCGCGGCGAGGGCGGCGACCGTGCCTGGGTGGACGCCGCCTTGCGGCGGCTCGGGCTCTCCCCCGACGGCACCTGAGCGGCGCCGGCGGGGAGGGGGAACAAAGAACAACATGAACAATCAGGGAGCGACGGTGCGTCGCGCCAAGGAGGACGCTGTGGATATGGATTTCGAACGCGCTGTCATGCGCAAGGTGTATTGGCGGCTGGTGCCGCTGCTGTTCCTGGCCATGTTCATGAATTACCTGGACAGGTTCAACATCGGCTTTGCCGCGCTGAAGATGAACCACGACATGGGCTTCAGCCCCGCCGTGTTCGGCTTCGGCGCCAGCATGTTCTTCTTCGGCTACATGCTGCTCGGCGTGCCGAGCAACCTGGTGCTGTTCCGCGTTGGCGCCCGCCGCTGGCTCGGCCTCGTGCTGGTGGTGTGGGGCGTGGTGGCCGCGTCCACGGCCTTCATCTGGAGCGAGGGCAGCTTCTTCAGCCTGCGCTTCATCCTCGGCATGGTGGAGGCGGGCTACCTGCCCGGCGTCGCCCTCTACGTCACCTACTGGTTCCCCGCTGCCTACCGGGCGCGCGCTGTCGGCGGCTACATCATCGCCGGGCAGGTTTCGGCGGTGGTGGGCTCGCCGCTGTCGGCGTTCCTGATGACCACCTTCCAGCAGGTGCTCGGTATCCACGACTGGCAGTGGATGTTCCTCCTCGAAGGCCTGCCCACGGTGCTGCTCGGCCTCGTCTTCCTCTCCATGCTCACCGACCGGCCGGCGAACGCGCATTGGCTCTCGCCCCGCGAGCGCGATTGGCTGACCCAGCGGCTCGCCGACGAGCGCGCGAAGCAGGATGCCGGCAGGCCGATACCGCTTTCCGCCATGCTCACCGACCTCCGCGTGTGGAGCCTCGCCATCCTGTTCGGCTGCGCGCTGGTGGGCATCTACGGCCTGCTGGTGTGGCTGCCGCAGATCGTCAAGTCGCTCGGCCATCTGAGCCTGATGCAGATCGGCCTGCTCTCCGCCGTGCCGCCGCTGCTCGGCGTCATCGGCACGCTGATCGTGAGCTGGAACTCCGACCGTACCGGCGACCGCAAATACCACCTCGCCGCCCTCTACGGCGTGGCCGGCGTCATGCTTGCGGGCAGCGCCTTCGCCCCGAGCCCGGTGCTCGCCTACCTGATGCTGTGCGTCGTGGGCCTGTGCATCAACTCCGGCAACTCGCTGTTCTGGAGCATCAACGCCTCGCTGATGACCGGGGTGGCCGCCGCCGGTTCCATCGCCTTCGTCAACACGGTGGCGCAGTTCGGCGGCCTGGTGGGGCCGTGGATGATTGGCGTGGTGAAGGGCTACACGGGCAGCTACTCGATGGCCCTGTTCGCCATGGCCTGCTCCCTCATCCTCTCGGCGCTGATCACGCTCAGCCTGCGCGTCCGGCGCGAGGTGCCCGCGGGCGCCGTCGCCCCGGCCCCGAGCAGCGCCGACTGAGCGGGAGGAAGGCATGATCATCGACTGCCACGGCCACTACACCACCTCGCCCGCGGCGCATGAGGCATGGCGCCGCGCGCAGGTGGCGGCACGGGGGGTGCGCGCGGCGGTGCCGCCGCGTCCCGCCATCGGCGACGACGAGATCCGCGAGACGATCGAGCGCGGCCAACTCGAACAGCAGCGGCAGCGCGGCACGGACCTGATGCTGTTCTCGCCGCGCGCCGCCGGCATGGCCCACCACGAAGCCTCGGCCGCCGACAACGCCGACTGGGCGGATCAGTGCAACACGCTGATCTACCGCGTCTGCTCGCTGTTCCCGCAGCGCTTCATCGGCGTCTGCCAGCTGCCGCAGGCGCCGGGCGTGCGGCCGGACTCCTGCATCCCCGAGCTTGAGAGGACGGTGAAGGAATACGGGTTCGTCGGCTGCAACCTGAACCCCGATCCCTCGGGCGGGCACTGGAGCGACCCGCCGCTCACCGACCGCTGGTGGTACCCGCTCTACGAGAAGATGGTGGAACTCGACGTGCCGGCGATGATCCACCTCAGCACGTCGTGCAATCCCAACTTCCACACCACCGGCTCGCACTACCTTGCCGGCGACACCGCCGCCTTCATGCAGGTTCTGGCCTCGTCGCTGTTCAAGGACTTCCCCACCCTCAGGTTCGTCATCCCGCACGGCGGCGGGGCGGTTCCCTACCACTGGGGCCGCTACCGCGGCCTGGCCCAGGACATGGGGCTGCCGCCGCTCGGCGAGCACCTGCTGCACAATGTGTTCTTCGACACCTGCGTCTATCACGAGCCGGGGGTGGCGCTGCTGGCGACGGTGGTGCCGATCGCGAACATCCTGTTCGCCTCGGAAATGATCGGCGCCGTGCGTGGCATCGACCCCGAAACCGGCCACGCCTACGACGACACCAAGCGTTACGTCGACGCGCTGCCGTTCCTCGGCGATGCGGACCGGCACGCCATCTTCGAGGGCAACGCGAGGCGCGTCTACGGACGGCTTTCGGCGCAGATGCGCCGCCAGGGCATCGACGACTGAGAGGCAGGCTGCCGGGTGGTGTGGGCCACCCGGCGGCTCTGTCAGGCGCGGGCGAGGCGGGCCCTGATCTCGGCCATCAGCAGGTCGGGGCTTGCCAGCACCGGCTTGCCGGAGGCCTCGTGCAGCGGCGCCTGTAGGCGGGCGAGCGAGGCCTGCGCCAGCACCAGCGCGTCCGTCTCGGCGGCGAGGCGGCGGGCGGCGGCGAGCACCAGCGAGTCGTGGCGCTCGCGATCACCGGCCATCAGCGCCGTGTAGGCCTCGGCCTCGATGCACGGGACGACCGTAACCTGCTTCCCCAGGGCGGCGGCGTGCGCCGCGAGCAGCGCCGAGCTTGGCTCCACCGTGCTGGTGGCGGTGCAGACGAGGCCGATGCACCCGCCGATGCGCGCAGCCTCCGCCATCATCGGGTCGTCGATCTTCAGCACCGGCTGCTGCAGCAGCGGCCGCGCCAGATCGACCGCGGGCGAGGTGGAGGAGCAGGTGTCCACGATGAGGTCCGCGCCCGCCTCGGCCGCGAGCACGATCTGCGCCACCACCCGCCGCCACACCAGGGCTTTCGGCGCGCCGCGCAGCAGGTCCTGCAGCAGGCTTTCGTTCAGGATGTGGAAGCAGTCGGCGCCCTGAAGTTCGGCGATGGCGCGCTGGCGGAAGCTCTCCACCAGGAAGCCGACCGTGTGGATGAAACCGATGCGCATGCTCGAGTCCTCCCCGATTATCGCGGCCGAGCATAGAGCAGCGGGCGCGCTCTGCCCATGCGCCGCGCCTTGTCGCCTTTGGCGAGCGGGGCGCAGAATGCCTGGCCGAAGCGCAACAGGAGAGCCGCGATGCCCGAACCCTTCGATCCCACCACCGCGATCCGCGAGGCGGTGGGTGCGATCGAACCCGAACTGATCGCCATCCGCCGCGACCTGCACGCCCATCCCGAACTTGCCTTCCAGGAAAAGCGCACCGCCGGGGTGGTAGTGCGTGAACTTGCGCGCGCCGGCATTCCGCATCGCACCGGGGTGGCCGGCACCGGCGTGGTGGGGCTGATCGCGGGCGGGCGACCCGGCCCGGTGCTGGCGCTGCGCGCCGACATGGACGCGCTGCCGATCGAGGAGAAAACCGGCGTGGCGTGGGCGAGCACCGTGCCCGGCTGCATGCATGCCTGCGGCCACGACCTGCACACCACCACGCTGATCGGCGCCGCCCGCGTGCTGGCCGGGCTTGCGCCGCGCCTCGCCGGCTCGGTGAAGCTGATCTTCCAGCCGGCGGAGGAGACCATCCGCGGCATGCAGCGCATGCTGGAGGAGGGCGTGCTGGAGAACCCGAAAGTCGATCTGGCGCTCGGCTTCCACAACGGCCCCGATCTGCCGGCCGGCCGCTTCACCTATACCGCCGGCCCGGCGATGGCGGCGGCGGATTCCTTCGAGGTGGTGGTGCGCGGCGTCTCCGGCCATGCCGCGCATCCGCAGAAGGCGGTGGACCCGATCGTCGCCGCCGCGCACCTGATCACGGAATTGCAGACCATCGTCTCGCGCGAGGTGGACCCGATGCAGCCGGCGGTGGTGACGGTCGGCGCCATCCACGGCGGCGAGGCGGTGAACATCATCCCCGACAGCGTCACGTTCATCGGCACCGTGCGCAGCCTGCACCGCGAGGCGCGCGATAACGCCGAGCTGGCGCTGCGCAGGCTGGCGGCGGGGGTGGAGGCCGGGATGCGGGTGCGCTGCGATGTCACCTACAACCGCGGCGTGCCGGCATTGGTGAACGACGACGAGGTGCAGCGGCGTAGCGTGGACGCGGTGCGCAGGCAGCTTGGCGATGTCATCGCCCCGGTGGGCGCGGTGATGGGCTCGGAGGACCTGGCGATGCTGTTCGAGTGCGTGCCCGGCTGCCATCTGCGCGTCGGCTCCGGGGCGCCGGGACGGCACGACATGCTGCACAACTCCGGCTACCAGCCGGACGAATCCTGTATCCGCTTCGGTGCGGAAGCTCTCTGCCGGGCGGCGTTCGAACTGCTCTCCTGACGCGGCAGCGCGCTCTGCCCGAGCACCCAGCCTTCCCAGCGGCGGAGCCACGGGTCGGTGGGAAGAGTGACGCGCAGGCGACCGGCGGCGACGGCGAGCAGGAACAGCGCGCCGAGCGTGCAGTCGAAGCGGTCCTCGCCGGCCGCATCCGCGCCGAAGCCCGCCGCGATCAAGGCGAGCAGCGCCGGCTCCGGGCGGACGCGGAGGCGGGTCATGGCGGCGCGCAGGCCGCCCGCCAGCGCCTTGCGGTCCGCCTGCCGGCGCTTGCTGCCATGGAACGCGAGGCCGAGGCGCCGCCACGCCTCCGCCGGGTAGGTTTCCGCCATGACGGCGCCGCCCGGCCGCACGCAGAGGGCGAGCGGTCCGGTGAACGGCCAAAGCCGGAGCCGTCGCCCGGTGGCGAGCGCCGGCAGCAGAAGTTCGCGCCACGCGGAAAGCGCGGCCTTGCCGGACTGGTTGGCGCCCAGCGTCCAGAAAGGCGGCGCCCCGGCCGGGCGCAGCTTCGTGGCGCGGTCCACGGCGCGCGACAGGGCATCCGCCCCCCCGGACAGGCCGAGGGCGGTCGCGTGCCCGCCGCGGCTCATGCCCTTTCGCGGGTAGCGCGGGTAGAAGGGGCGGTCTGCCGACACCTCGGCCAAATGCTCGCATACCGAAAAGAACTCGGGCCGGCCGCCCAGTCCGCGCAGGAAATCGGGAAAGGTGGCGGTGATGCCGGCGGTTTCGGCGTAGGCGCGCGGCAGGCCGAGCGGCGCGTCGATGCCGAACAGGATTGCCGTTCGCGGCAGGCCGAGCCGCCGCAGCAGAGAGGCGGGCTGCCCTACCGGCGCCGGGGCCGCGAGGCGCCACCCGTGCGGGCCACGGCGGGCGACGGCGATCCAGCGCTTGACCGCGTGCGCGCTCCAGTCGGCGTGGGCGATGACGCCGAGACGGCGGCTGGTGGCCGGCCAGCCCGCGCTCATGCGTGCCGCACAGAGCCTACAGCGGCTTGTGGGCGCGGTCGATCAGGCGGCTGAGCAGTCCGGGCTTCTTCGGCGGCACGGCGGCGCGCGCCGCCTTCTCGCGGGCACGCTCCTCGTCGCGCCTCTCGCGCTCCCTCATGTCGAGCCACTTGTCCAGGCTGACGCCGGCCTTCGCCGCGCGCTTCTGCTCATAGGCCCGCTGGCCTTCGGTCATCTGTTTGCTCATGGCACCCCTCGCGGCGCGCTTTTCGCAGGTGGCGGAGATGGCGGCAAGCCTTCCCGCGCCTCATGCGCCCGGACGGTCGGCGGCAATCGCCTGGAAGGCTCCGGTGGCGGGAAACGTGCGGGCGAGCAAAGGGTCGAGCGGCGCGAGCACGCGGGCGGCGACGTCCCACGGTGGATACAGGATGGCCGCCCGCCGCTCCGTGACGCGCAGTCCCGCGGCCTCGGCGAGGCGGGCGAGTTCGTCGGCCGAGCGGAAGTGCGCCTGCCGCCACAGCGGGTCACCGCGCGCCGCCCGCCGCCGCCGCGCCATCGCCCACAGGCTGCCGGGGCCGAGTTCGCCCAGCACCAGCCGCCCGCCCGGCCGCAGCACGCGGGCGATTTCCGCCATCACCGGAGCCGGATTGGCGACGAAGCAGAGCATGGCGACCACCAGCACGCGGTCGAAGGCGGCCGCGGGCAGCGGCAGCGCCTTCGCCTCGGCCACGGCGAAGCAGGCGGACACCCCCGCCTGCCGCGCGGATTCGGCCGCCAGCGCCACGCGCGGGGTTGCGGCGTCGAGCCCGATCACCCGCGCGCCGTGGCGGGCGAGATCGAGGGCGAAGGCACCGTCGCCGCAGCCGAGGTCGAGCACACTCCGCCCGCGGAGATCGCCGAGCAGCCGGAACAGCAGGCGCCGCTCCAGCGCATCGGTGATCTGCCCCAGGCTCCGCGCGTGCCAGCGACGGTAGCCGGCTTCGTAGTCCGCAGCGGCCGGCGAGGTGGATGGCGCGGTCATCGGGGTTCCTCGCGGCAAACGCCCGCGCATCGGCAGAGCAGACAGGATAACAACTTGTTCTTCGGCATGCGGGAAATTCCCCTGTTCGATCAGGGCATTGATGCCGCTGGCGATGGCATCGTTATCACAACTTCGCGCGAGTGTTGTTTATGATGATGCCAAAGCAACGAATCGGGGTGAAGATGGGCTGCAATCCGGCGCCGGCAAGGCGCCGTGAGCAGGAGGAGACATTCATGCAACTGACCCGCCGCGCCGCCCTTGTGGGCACAACCATTGCTGCCGCCACGCCGCTGCGTTTCGCCCGCGCGGCCGACGACACCATGAAGATCGGCGGCATCGTGCCGCTGACCGGAGCCGGAGCGGAAGCCGGCCAGTACATGCGCAACGGCGCCGCCATGGCTCTCGAAGAGATCAACGCCAAGGGCGGCGTGCTCGGCAAGAAGCTCGAGTGGGTGATCGAGGACGACCAGACCACCAACCCCGGCGCGGTGCTTGCCTTCTCCCGCCTGGTCAGCCGTGGCGACTGCGTGGCCTATACCGGCTCCATCCGCTCGACGCAGGTGAACGCGATGTCGCCGGACGCGGAGAAGGCGGGCAAGCCGGTCATCATCGGCGGCACCGACCCGGCGCTGACGCATTCGGGCAATCCGTGGTTCTTCCGCACGCGGCCGAACGACAACTATTCCTCGAAAGTGATGGCTGATTTCGGCATCAACACGCTGAAGCGGAAGAAGTGGGCGATCGTCTATGCGACCGACGCATTCGGCGCCGGCGGCATGAAGGCACTGGTGGAGAATCTGAAGGCGTATGGGGTGAAGCCCGTGCTGGTGCAGGGCGCGGCCGACCAGACGGCCGACTTCACGCCTGTGGTGCTGGCGGTGAAGAAGGCCGCCCCCGACATCCTGAGCACCTACGTCACCTACGAGAACGACGTCGCCATTCTTTCCCGGCAGCTTCGCCAGCTTGGCGTCAACATCCCCTGGGTGGGTTCGGCTTCCGTCGTCAACACCAACACGCTGCAGCTTGGCGGCCCGGCGCTTTGGGGGACCTACGCCGTCACCGATTTCAACGCGAGCGCGTCGCCCGAGGCGCTGGCTTACTTCAACGAGTACAAGAAGCGTTTCCACGTCAACGCCGACAACAGCAGCACCTGGGTCTATGACGGCCTGCACATCCTGGCGATGGCGATCAACGCCGCGAAGAGCACCGACCCGCAGAAGGTCCGTGCGGCGATCCTGGCGATCAAGGGCTACAAGGGAACGGAAGGCACCTACAACTTCGACCAGAACGGCGACGGCCTGCACGGCTACAACATCGTGCAGAACGTGAAGGGAGTGGTCACCTTCAAGAAGCGCATCGACTTCAAGGCCTGACCGCTTTCCGTATATAATCGGAACGAAAGCGCCGCAGCCGGGAAGCCCCCGGCTGCGGCGTTGTATTTGCCCCTCTTGCGAAGCTCGCGGCCCGCTGGCACAGTGACTCCGCATTTCGGCACCAAACAAGATAACGCCGTCAGCAGGAGGGAAACATCCATGCGCCTGACCCGCCGTTCCGCCATTACCGGCGCCACCCTGGCCGCCGCCACGCCGCTGCGCTTCGCCCGCGCCGCCGCGGAAACCATCAAGATCGGCGGCATCGTGCCGCTGACCGGAGCCGCCGCCGAAAGCGGCAAGTTCATGCGCGACGCCGCCGCCCTCGCCCTCGACGAGATCAACGCCAAGGGCGGCGTGCTCGGCAAGAAGCTCGAGTGGGTGATCGAGGACGACCAGACCACCAACCCCGGCGCGGTGCTTGCCTTCTCCCGCCTGGTCAGCCGGGGCGACTGCGTGGCCTATACCGGTTCGGTGCGTTCGACGCAGGTGAACGCCATCTCGCCGGACGTGGAGAAGGCGGCCAAGCCCGTGATCATCGGCGGCACCGACCCCGCGCTCACCCACGCGGGCAATCCGTGGCTGTTCCGCACGCGGCCGAACGACAGCTACTCTTCACGCGTGATCGCCGATTTCGGCATCAACACGCTGAAGAAGAAAAAGTGGGCGATCGTGTACGCGACCGACGCGTTCGGCACCGGCGGCATGAAGGCGCTGGTGGAGAGCCTGAAGAACCTCGGCGTGACGCCGGTGCTGGTGCAGGGCGCCGCCGATCAGACCGCCGACTTCACCCCGGTAGTGCTGGCGATCAAGAAGGCCGGCCCCGACATTCTCAGCTCCTACATCACCTACGAGAACGACGTCGCCATCCTGGCCCGCCAGCTTCGCCAGCTCGGCGTGAACATTCCGTGGGTCGGCTCGGCATCCATCACCAGCACGCCGACCCTGCAGCTCGCCGGCCCGGCATTGTGGGGCACCTACGGCGTCACCGACTTCAACGAGAAGGCCTCGCCGCAGGCGCACGCGTTCTTCACCGAGTACCAGAAGCGCTACCACATGAACCCGGACAACCTGAGTTCATGGCTTTACGACGGCATGCACATCCTGGCGAACGCCATGAACACGGCAAAGAGCACGGACGCGAAGAAGGTCCGCGCGACCATCCTCGCGATCAAGGGCTACAAGGGCGTGGAGGGCACCTACAACTTCGACCAGAACGGCGACGGCCTGCATGGCTACAACATCGTGGAAAACGAGAAGGGCAAGATCGTCTTCAAGAAGCGTATCGACTTCAAGGCCTGAACCATCGCACCGGCCGGGCCGCGGGGGCAGGGATGCCGCCGCGGCCGCAGGCTCCGGGGATCTTCGCGGCTTGCGTGGCTGCCGCCCGTGGGCGGTGCTTCCCATGGTGTGCGATGTTGGCTATAGGAAGACCACCGGACCCGTAGCTCAGTTGGATAGAGCGTCGCCCTCCGAAGGCGAAGGTCGCACGTTCGAATCGTGTCGGGTCCGCCAATCTTTTCAGTAACTTAGACGTCCGCGCGAGAAGGTCAAAATTGGCCTAGGTAGCGCATAGGTAGCAGGATCGCCGCGCGGCCGAGGTGCGGTGCGCCTCGTGGAGCCGGCCGAGTGGGCCTTGCATGAGGCCCGAAAGGCGTGGCGCGAGGGTTTCCCGCTGCCCCCACCGGCGCCACCGCCGTCATTTTTGCGTGCAGCGCCTTGGGCTAGGACCGGTTCCGCATCGGGGGCAGAATTATCCGAGCGTTTGCTTCGTCCATTGTAACGCGACGCCGCTATCTCGGCCGGGGGTGGCATCGCTCGATTCCTCAATTTGAAGGAACAGATCCGAGCCGTTGATCCGCTTTGCGACTCACCCCAACGGCTCGTGAAGGGCGGTCTTGTCGTCGATCACCGTACTGCGCCTCCGGTTCAGGCCGCGTCTGGCACCCCCCACACACAGGAACACGGCAGTGGTTACCAACCGGGCATCCTCGGCCCTTGGGAAGCCATTTCACTCTGTCGGGGGCTCCGGCTGCCAGCCATCGGCGTCGAGCTCTCTGACGCGAGGCGCGAACACCCGATGCAGGGCGTTCAAGTGGTTGGCAAGCCATTCGTGCTGGCGCGGCCAGTCGATCCTGGCGCCAGGATCGACATTGTCCATGGAGATGGAAATGCGGCTGGCCTGACCGTCGGGGAGCTCCTGCCAATCAAGCGGAAATCCTAGCTCTTCTTCGATTTCGCTCTTCTGCGTTTCCAAAATATGAAAAAAGGCCGTTGCATTGGGGCCGGAGATATAGAGCTCGGCTCGCACCTGCCTTCTGGTACGAACCATGACCAGGTTCAGAGAAAAATATGCCCTCCCGATACTGTAAGTCATCCAGGATTGTGGCTGCGGCCTTCTACCGCCATTCACCGGCCCTTCTGAAAGGCTGAGCACTTTTTCTAAGGCCGTCCAGTAATCTCGTTGCATGACGCGCGTTTCCCCGAGCTCGCCGTCATCGATGTTTCGTGCCGCCTGGGCGATGGATTGGGACCATCCGTTGGGACTCGCCACGATGTTGAATTTTGGCGCCGGTTCGGAATCGCCGATCTTCCACAACTCAATCTCCAGCCCGAAGAAGCGGAAGCTCGTATCCGTAATCCGGTTGAGCCAGTCGAGGGTCGCCCGATGCTCATCAGTGAATCTCGCTGCGACCCAGACGATGGTGGCAGCCTGGAGCCCGGAGGCGTAGGTGAGGATCTGGCCGAGATGGTTGTGGTCGGTCTTTTCCAGCTGGTTCTCGATCAGCACCCAGGCGCCGGTGCCGATCTCCTTGCACAGGATATCGGCGCGGAACGGCCCGACCGGCTTCTCCTGCGCCTTTAGCTCCAGCTCGGTGCCGAGCGTGTCGCCGAGAATGCCGAGATTGTCCTTCCCGGCGAGCCAGGGGGTGAAGTCTGACGCCTCGGAGGGCCAGATTTCCCTAAGCTCTACCCGTTCCAGCCGGCCGAGGGGCTTGGTCGTCATTCCACCGTCTCCTGTTCGCGTTCTTGTCCGGGGGCTCCTCTGGTTGCCAGAATGCTCCCGGCTGGTCCAGAAATAGATTCTGAATCGGAAAGACGAGACTAGGCACGATGCTGACCGGCGAGATCCGCAACCAAATCGACCAGATTTGGAACAGCTTCTGGACCGGCGGGATATCCAACCCGCTCGAGGTGATCGAGCAGTTCACCTACCTGCTCTTCATCCGCCGCCTCGATGAGCTTCAGACACTGGAGGAGCACAAGGCCGCCCGGCTGGGCAAGCCCGTCGCCCACCGCCTCTTTCCCGGGGGGGGCGGACGAGAAAGGGCGCCCCTACGCGGATTTACGTTGGTCGCGGTTCCGGAACATGGCCCCGGACGAGATGTTCCAGGTGGTGGGCGAGCACGTCTTTCCCTTCCTGCGCGCCCTGGGCGGGGACGGCTCGACCTATGCCGTCCACATGCGGGACGCCCGCTTCACCATCCCGACCCCGGCGCTGCTGGCCAAGGTGGTGGACGGGATCGACTTGGTGCCGATGGAGGGGCGGGACACCAAGGGCGACGGCACTGTCAGGACTTCCATGGACTTCGTGTCCCACAAGGACCGCAAGGCCGTGGCGGCGGCGCTCAAGGACATCTACCGGGCCGTGGATGCCACGGCGGCCGAGGCTGCCCTGGCCGCCTTCGAGGCCGGCCCGTGGGGGGCGAAATACCCCGCCATCGCCCAGAGCTGGCGCCGGGCATGGCAGCAAGTTATTCCATTCTTTGGATTTCCTGGCGAGGTCCGCCGGATCATCTATACCACGAACGCCATCAAGGCCTTGAACTCCAAACTCCGCCGGGCCGTTCGGGCCCGTGGTCACTTTCCCAATGACGACG
>JAJXZO010000111.1 GCA_021780035.1 Pseudomonadota bacterium | reverse complement strand
TCCGTGCCGCTGATGGCGGCGGCACCGAAGACGGACAGCCTGATCCTGCCTCCGGTCGGCAAGGAGGAGATCCTCACCACCGCCGACAGCGAGGGGTTGATCGACGTCCACCTGCAGGACGGCAAGGTCATCGGCGTCTCCAGTCTCGACGTGCCGGAGAACGAGGCATCGCCGATGGGCCTCGCCTGGTACCAGCGGGCGATCGCATCGGACCGCATCCTCTACCCGATGATCCGCACCGACTGGAAACCGAACGGCGGCGGCAACCGCGCCACCCGCGGCGAGCCGAACTACCGCCGCGCCAGTTGGGACGAGGCGCTCGGGCTGGTCGCCGGAGAACTGAAGCGGGTGAAGGAGAAATACGGCAACGAGGCGATCCTCGGCGCCGTCGTCGGCGGCTGGCAGACCGCCGGGCAGTTGCACGCCAAGAATGCGCAGATCGGCCGCTTCCTCGGCCTCTACGGCGGCTTCACCAGCCTGGTCGGCAACAAGAGCTACGCCTGCTGGCAGTGGGCCGCCCCCTACTCTTGGGGCGTGCAGTATCCCATCGATTCGATGGCCGACACCACCGCCAACAGCAGCGGCCTCATACTCTGGGCCACTGACCCGATGGACGACTGGAAGGTGCGCGGCCCCTCCTGGCGGCGCATCCGCAACTGGATGGAGGCGCTGAAGGCGCGCGGCGTGCGCCTGATCGCCATCGACCCCTTCCTCACCGAATCGGGGCGCATGTCCGACGAGTGGCTGCCCATACGCCCCGGCAGCGACGTCGCACTGATGGCGGCGATGGCCTACTACATGATCAGCGAAGGCAAGGCCGACCGGAAGTTCCTCGACACCTACACGGTGGGCTACGAGCCGTTCCGCAAGTACATCATGGGCGAGCAGGACGGGGTGAAGAAAACCCCTGAGTGGGCCGCGAAGCTCACGGATCTCCCCGTCGAGCGCATCGTCGCGCTGGCGAAATACTACGCCGAAACGCCAAAGGTGAAGATTGTCTCCGCGCGCGGCATCCAGCGCTGCGACCACGGCGAGCAGAACGTGCGCATGCTGATCACTCTCGCCATGCTGAAGGGCGAATTCGGCCTGCCCGGCGGCGGCCTCACGTTTGAGGTTCCGGGTTTCGCCGGCGGTGGCGACAGCGTTCTCACCGCCCGCGGCCCGGCGGCCTTCCCCAGCGTTCCCAACCCGGTCACCCAGATCCTGCTGGAGCAGCAACTCGCGCCCTCGCTGCTCAACGCGCCGGTGGTGATGAACCACAACGGCAAGGCCTATCCCTACCCGCTGCCCGGCAAGTCGGGGTGCAGGCTCGCCTACTGGATGGGTGGGGCGACGCTCAACCAGCACGACGACGTCAACCTGAACCGCAAGGCCTACGAGAAGCTGGAGACGATCATCGTCCAGGACAGCTGGTGGACGCCGGGCGCGCGCATGGCCGACATCGTCCTGCCGGTGGCATGCCTGTTCGAACGCAACGACATCACCCAGTTCTGGCGCTATGTGGTCTGCCAGCACCAGATCCTGGAACCGGTGGGCGAGGCCCGCACCGACTTCGACATCTTCAAGGACCTGTCGAAGCGCCTCGGCACTTACGACAAGTTCATCATGGGCATGGAGACCGAGGACGCCTGGCTGCGCAAGCTCTACTCCTTCGCCCAGGCGCCCATGAGCTACGACGAATTCCGCAAGGCCGGCTTCTACAAGCTACCGGTGAACGACAAGCCCTACGTCGCCTTTTCCGACTTCCGCGCCGACCCGAAGGCGCACCCGCTGGCCACGCAGTCGGGCAAGTTCGAGATCTACTCGGAGAAGATCGCGAGCTACAAATACCCCGGCTGTCCGGCCTCCCCCGAGTTCCTCGAGCCGTTCGAGTGGCTCGGCAGCCCGCAGGTGGCGAAGTTCCCGCTGCACCTCATCAACAAGCATCCGCCGTGGCGGCGGCACTCCTCCTACGACAACGTCCGCTCGCTGCAGGGTTTCAGCAAGATCAACGGCTACGAGCCGCTGACGATGAACCCGGCCGACGCCGCCGAGCGGGGGTTGAAGGAAGGCGACGTGGTGCGGGTGTTCAACGACCGCGGCGCGATGCTCTGCGCCGTGCACATCACCACCGAGATCCGTCCCAAAGTGATCATGGTGCACGAAGGCTCCTGGTACCACCCGGCCGAGCCGGGGCGCATCGGCAGCGTCGATGCCGGCGGCTGCGCCAACATGCTCACCGCGCAGCGCGGCACCTCGGAACTCGCCCAGGGGCCGGTCTGCCACGACTGCCTGGCGCAGGTGGAGAAATACACGGGCAAGGCGATGCCGAACGACTACGCGCCCATCGCGCCCGTCGCCTGAAGGCTCCACGGCGTGAGACCATGAGGGGAAGGTCCGTCCCGGCGGACCTTCCCTTCTTTTTCGCCCGCGCGCTAAATGGCTCCGTGCGCTCGCTCGGCTCCCGTCTCGTCCTGTTGTGGATGCTTTCGTTCGCGGCGTCGCTCGCGGTCGGGGCGCTGCTGGTCTCGCTGTATCGCCAGTCGGCCACCGCGCAGACCGGCCGGGCGGAGGCGGTCGCCGCGCGCGCCTGCGAGGTGGTGGCCGAACGCTGGAGCTTCTACGCCACCGGCTGGGCCGGCCCCGCCCCCGCCTCGCGGGATGTCGCCTTCCGCCATGATCTCGAACAGGTGCTGGCCAGCGTGCTGCCGGCGCACTCCACCCTGCAGGCGGGGTTCTGGCGCCAGGGCGAGGGCGTGCTCGCCAGCATCGGCGCCGGCGCGCCCATACCGCAGGCCACCGTCGCCCCCGTGGCGGCGGAAGCGCAGAGCGCCGGCCGCACCACCAGCACGCGGGCGACCACGCCCTTCGGCGACGTCGGCATCGCCGCCTGCGCGCTCGCCGGCCCGGTGCGCGGCCTTGTCGCCTATGCGGTGGTGCCGCTGTTCGGCGTTCCCGGCCTCGGAGTGCTGCAGGCTGCGATGGCGGTGCTTCTGGCGCTGATGCTCGCCATCACCGCGCTGATCGGCTGGCTCCTGCTCTCCTGGACGCGCCGGGTGCGCGGCATCGAGCGGGCGCTGGCCAGCCACGAGGCGGGGCGGCTGCCGCACCTCGCCCCCACCGGCGAACGCGAGCTCGACCGCATCGTCGCCGCGCTCAACTCCGCCGGCTCGCGGCTTGCCTCCGAACGCCAGCGTTCCGAGGCGCTCGCGGCGCAGGTGGCGCTCACCGAGCGGCTGGCCGCCCTCGGCCGCGTGGTGGCCGGAGTGGCGCACGAGATCCGCAATCCCGTGGCGGCGATGCGGCTGCGCGCCGAGAACGGCCTCGCCGGCGACGAGAACCGCCGCCGCGCCGCGCTGGAAGCGATTCTCGCGCAGATCGCCCGCCTCGACCGCCTGATCGCCGAACTGCTGGCGATGACGCAGAAGCCCGCGCCCGCGCCAGAGGAAGTCGATCTCGCCGCGTTTCTCGCCGCCTGCGCCGCCGACCATCCCGACGTGACCGTGGAAGCGCCGCCCGGCGTGACCGTGCGCCTCGACCCCGCGCTCACCCGCCGTGCCCTCGATTCGCTGCTCGCCAACGCCCGCCAGCACAGCCAAGCGGCCGCGCCGATCACCCTTTCCGGCACCGCCGGGTCCGGCCAGATCGTGCTTTCCGTCCGCGATAGCGGCCCCGGCGTCGATCCGGCGCTGCGCGACACCCTGTTCGAGCCGTTCGTCACCAGCCGCGCCAGCGGCACCGGTCTCGGCCTGCCGATCGCCCGCGAACTGGTCGAGGTGCAGGGCGGCCGGCTCCGGCTCGCCGATGCCGGCGGCGATGGCCGCGGCGCCACCTTCCAGGTTGTTCTGCCATGCCCCGAATCCTGATCGTCGATGACGACGACGCGCTCCGCGACAGCATCGCCGAGACGCTCTCCGACCTCGGCCATCAGCCCGTTCCGGCCGCCGACGGCGAAGCGGCGCTCGCCCGCCTCGGCAGGCGCGGCATCGACGCCGTGTTGCTCGACCTGCGCATGCCGGGGATCGACGGCCTCGAGGTGCTGCGCCGCATCCGTGCGCTGCCTTCGCCGCCTCCGGTGGCGGTGCTCACCGCGGTGCCGACGGCGGACAACACCATCGAGGCGATGCGCCTCGGCGCCGTCGATCACCTCGCCAAGCCCATCGGCCGCGCCGATCTCGAGGATCTGCTGGCGCGCATGCTGCCGCCGCCCGTCCAGGCCGCCCCGCCCGCCGCACCCGAAACCGGCGCAGACGACCTGGTCGGCTCCTCGGCGCCGATGCGCGAGGTGCAGAAGGCGATCGGCCGGCTCGCCGACAGCGAGGCGACGGTGCTGATCACCGGCGAGACCGGCACCGGCAAGGAGGTGGTGGCGCGTGCGATCCACCGCCACGGCAGGCGCGGCGCCGCCCCCTTCGTCGCCGTCAACTGCGCCGCCATCCCGGCGACGCTGCTGGAAAGCCAGCTTTTCGGCCACGCGCGCGGCGCCTTCACCGGCGCCATCGCCGACCGCGCCGGCAGCTTCCGCGAGGCGAACGGCGGCACGCTGTTCCTCGACGAGATCGGCGACATGGACCTCGCCATGCAGGCGAAGCTCCTGCGCGTGCTGCAGGACCGGGTGGTCACGCCGGTGGGCGGCAAGCCGGTGCCGGTAGACGTGCGCATCCTCGCCGCCACGCACCGCGAACTGCGGGCGATGGTCGCCGTGGGCGAGTTCCGCGAGGATCTGTTCTACCGCATCGGCGTGGTGGTGGTGCACCTCGCACCGCTGCGCGAGCGTCTGTCCGATATCGTTCCTCTTGCCGAACATTTTCTCGCGCTGGGCGCGAGCCGCAAGCGCCTGTCGGCGGAAGCGGCGGCGCGGCTGCTCGCCCATCCCTGGCCCGGCAACGT
>JAJXZO010000210.1 GCA_021780035.1 Pseudomonadota bacterium | reverse complement strand
GCAGCAGCAGGACCACCTTCTCGCCCTTGTAGCCTGCCTTCTCCAGCCGGGTCTTGAGCTGCGCGAAATCCTTCTTCTCGGTGAAGCGCTTGAGCCCGAGATCCGACGCATAGGGCGTGCCGGGCGGAAACACGCCCACCGGCACGTGCCACATCGCGGGATCGGTGCCGCCGATCGCGACCGCGTAGTCCTTCTGGTAGACGGCATCGAGCACCACGCGGCGCACCGCCGGGTTGTCGAACGGCGGCACCAGCTGGTTCAGCCGCATGCTGCCGATCAGCCCCGTGGGATCGATGATGCGCGTGACCAGCTTCTTGTCCGCCTTCAGCACCATCGCGTTGTCGGAGGGCGGGTTCTCCCACCAGTCCACCTCGCCCGACTGCAGCGCCGCGGTCTTGGTCGCGGCATCGGGGATGATGTGCCACTCGACGCGGTCGTAATGCGCCACCTTCGGCCCCGCGGTGCCGGAGGCCACGCCGCCAACGCGCGGAACGTAGCCGTCGAACTTCTCGTAGACCGCGATCGAGCCGACCACGCGCTCCTTGGCGTTCCAGCGAAACGGCCCGCTGCCCACCATCTCGGTGACCTGCTTGAACGGGTCGGTCTTGGCCAGCCGCTCGGGCATCATCGGGCACATGTTGGACGGAACCTTGCCCAGCGCCGCCGGCAGCAGCGGGAACGGCCGCTTGAGGCGGAAGCGGATGGTGTTGTCGTCCACCGCCACGATCTCGTCGGCGACATGCATCAGCGTGCCGCCGAACGCGTCGCGCGCCCCCCAGCGCCGGATCGAGGCGACACAATCCCTGGCCAGCACCTTCTCGCCGTCGTGCCACTTGAGCCCGGGGCGCAGCTTCAGCGTCCACTGCCTGCCGCCGTTGTCGACGACGTGGCCCTCGACCATCTGTGGCGCGGGGTTGAAGCTGGCATCCATGCCGTAGAGCGTGTCGAACACCAGGAACGCGTGGTTGCGCGTCACATAGGCCGTGGTCCACAGCGGGTCGAGAACGGTCACATCCGACTGCGGAATGAACTTCAGCACGCTCGCCGCCTTCGCGACGGCGGGCGCTGCCAGCGTGGCGGCGGTGGTCGCGGCGCCCGCCCCGAGGAACGTCCTGCGCTTAAGCCACATCGAAGCCCCCTCGTTGATCTTGATTATGCGTCATCCTAGCCGAAGCCCGCCGACACTGACGAGTACGCACCTGGCCTCCCAACGCGAGGCTCCGCCCAAAACCCGGCATGCACAAACCTTGCCGCGCCACCGTTCAGCCCGGCCCGGCCCCGCCAGCCCACCCGATCCCCCATCCCGCGCCGCCGCACACAGCACGGCCAGCCCATGCTGCGGTGCCTGCGGGAAGCTGGCAACGGTCCATATCGCTCCCGTGCCGACCGCGCGCGCGAACCGGGCGGATGGCGCCAGCTTCCGAAACCCTCACCTTCCGAAACCCAGCAACACGACTTATCTCGACAGCGCCCCCACCTGCCGCTATCGCCCCCGCCATGTCCGACCTCCCCCTCGCGCTCGCGCTGGCCCGCCGCCCGATCGTGGCGCAGTTCCTGCGCTTCGGCGTGGTCGGCACGTTCGGCTTCCTCGTCGACACGGCGACGGTCTACGGGCTGCGCGGCGCGCTCGGCCTCTACGGCGCCGGCGCCTGCGCCTACCTCACCGCCGCCTCCGCCAACTGGCTGCTCAACCGCGTCTGGACCTTCCGCGGCCAGGGCAGCCTGCCGCCGCACCACCAATGGGCCCGCTTCCTCGCCGTCAACCTGGTCGGCTTCGCCTTCAACCGCGGCACCTATTTCGCCCTCGTCACCTGGTCGGCGCTGTGCGCGCGCGAGCCGGTCTTCGCGGTCGCCGCCGGCGGCATCGCCGGGCTCGGGTTCAACTTCCATTTCTCGCGCACGGTTGCCTTCAAGTGAGGCAAGGCGCTGGAATACGTTCCAGCCTCCGATTCCGCGCCCCCTGAATTCCGGTCCCTCATGCCCCCCCGCGTCGCCGTCCTGATCCCCTGCTACAACGAGGCGGTCGCGATCGGCGGCGTCGTCGCGGCCATGCGCGCGGCGCTGCCGCAGGCCGCGATCACCGTCATCGACAACAACTCCAGGGACGCCACCGCCGATGTCGCGCGCGGCGCCGGCGCCGCCGTGCTGCGCGAGGCGCTGCAGGGCAAGGGCCACGCCGTGCGCCGTGGCTTCGCCGACGTCGATGCCGACGTCTACGTCTTGGTCGACGGCGACGGCACCTACGACGCCGCCGCCGCGCCGGCGATGGTCGCCCTCCTCCTCGAGCAGCGGCTCGACATGGTCACCGGCACCCGCGTCAGCGACGCGGCCGCCGCCTACCGCCGCGGCCACCGCCTCGGCAACCGCGTGCTCACCGGCCTCGTCGGCTCCATCTTCGGCAACCGCGTCTCGGACATGCTCTCGGGCTACCGCGTCTTTTCCCGCCGCTTCGTCAAATCCTACCCCGCGCTCGCCGCCGGCTTCGAGACCGAGACGGAGTTCACCGTCCACGCGCTGGAACTCGCGATGCCGATCGCGGAACTGCCCACCGCCTACCGCGAGCGCCCGCAGGGGTCGGTCTCCAAGCTCAACACCTGGCGCGACGGTGCCCGCATCCTGCGCACCATCCTGGTGCTGGTGAAGGAGGAACGGCCGCTGCAGCTTTTCAGCCTCGCCGCCGCCATCCTGTTCCTCGCCGGCCTCGGCCTCGGCGTGCCGGTGGTCGCGCACTTCATGCGCACCGGCCTGGTGCCGCGCCTGCCCACCGCGGTGCTCGCGCTCGGCCTCGAAACCCTCGGCGCCCTCGCCATCGTCTCCGGCCTCATCCTCGATTCCGTGGCGCGCGGCAGGCGGGAGATGAAGCGCCTCGCCTATCTCGCCATCCCGGGACCAGACCCACGTTGAAGGAAGCCGCCCTCGCCCGCGCCCGCGCCAGCGCGGTCGCCGTCGCGGGCATCGCCGCCTTCATCAACCTCTACGCCCCGCAGGCGATCCTGCCCGCGATCGCGCACAGCTTCCACGTCCCCCTGCTGCGCACCGGCCTCACCGTCACCGCGCCGCTGCTCGCGGTCGCGGCCGTGGCACCCTTCGTCGGCGCCATATCGGACCGGCTCGGTCGCAAGCGCCTCATCACCGGCGCCATCCTGTTCATGCTACTGCCCACGCTCGGCATCGCCGCCTCCCCCAGCTTCGCCGTGCTACTGGCGCTGCGCTTCGCCCAAGGCCTGGCGGTGCCCTTCATCATCACCGTCACCGTCGCCTATATCGGCGACGAATGCCCGGGCCCGGAGGCGATCCGCGCCGCCGGCAGCTACAGCATCGGCTCCATCCTCGGCGGGTTCTCCGGCCGCTTCGTCGCCGGCATCGCGGCCGATCTCGGCGGCTGGCGCATGGCCTTCGTCGCCATCGCGCTGCTCACCTTCGCAACCTGGCTCTGGATAGCCGCGCGCCTCCCCGCGGAGCGACGCTTCGTGCCCACCACCGGCGGCGTCCGCGCCACCTTCACCGCCTATGCCGAGCACCTGCACAACCCGCGCCTGCTCGCCACCTGCGGCATCGGCTTCGGCATGCTGTTCACCAACGTCGCCGTCTTCACGTTCGTAAATTTCTACCTCTCCGCCCCGCCGCTGGACCTGTCGCCCGCGGCGCTCGCCTTCATCTTCGTCACCTACCTGGTCGGCGCCGTCACCACGTCGATGTTCACCCGCCTCGCCGTGCGCATCGGCCGCCGCGCCACTCTGATGCTGGTGCTGGCAACGGCGGCGGCGGGCCTCGCCATCACCCTCGCTCCGGGCCTGCCCGCCGCCATCGCCGGCCTCGCCGTCTTCGTCGCCGGCATCATGGCGGTGCAGGCGCTGTCCATGGGCTTCATCGGCGTCGTCGTGCCGCGCGCGCGTTCGAGCGCCGTCGGGCTCTACGTCACCCTGTTTTATATCGGCGGCAGCCTCGGCGGCATCCTCCCCGCCTGGGCCTGGCGCGCCGCGCACTGGCCGGGCGTCGTGGTGCTGCTGTTCGCCATGATCGCCGCCATGGCCGCCCTCGGCGCCGTCTTCTGGCGGGGCCGCTTCATCCAATCCTAACCAGCCGCGCGCGACACTGGACGCGTTCCACCGCCAGCGACGCGAGCCCCGAAAGTGCACACCTCCTTCCGCCCCCGCTCCGAACTCCTCGACCCAGTTCTCATCGACCGGGCCGCCGAGACCACCGTCATCGCCGCCTGGCTCGCCGTTCCGTTCTTCGCGCTGCTCGCCGGGGGCGCGCTCGCGCCGCCGCTGCACGCCGCCGGTGCCGCCACGCTGCTCACCCTGGCGCTGCGCTCCTGGCGCTCCGCCCGGCGCGGCCAGGCGCTGGAACAGATCCGCGAGCGCCTCGCCGCCTACCTCGCCGGGCCGCCGCTCCTCCCCGTCCCGGTCCAGGCCGGTCATGCCCGCCCACGTCATCGCCGCCGCCGCCACGGTTTGCGCGGCATCAGGCTCGCCCTACCCGCCCTCGACCCTGCTGCCGCCGAGCCTCGCCGCCACGCCGATTGACCGCCGCCCGTCCCCGTGCGCCATTTCGCGTAGCGTAATTTCGCGCCCTCGGATGCCACGCACCGATGCCAATCGGGGTCGCGCACCCTTGCCTGATCGCCGCCGCCGGATCACTTTCAGGGAGCACCGCAACCGAACGCAGCGAGCCCCGACATTATGAACGATATTTCCCGCGCCTCGTCGCTTGCCCCCGATCTCGCCCCCGGCCGTTTCGCCGTCGGCCAGCCGGTCAGCCGCAAGGAAGACCCCGTTCTCCTGCGCGGCGAGGGCCGCTATTCCGACGACCTCAACCTCCCCGGCCAGCTCCACGGCGTCGTGGTCCGCTCCCGCGTCGGCCACGGCGTCCTGAAGTCCGTCGACATCGAGGCGGCGCGGACCATGCCCGGCGTGAAGGCCGTCCTGCTCGCCGCCGACTTCCCCAGGCTCGGCTTCAAGCCGATGCCCTCCAACGTCACCG
>JAJXZO010000118.1 GCA_021780035.1 Pseudomonadota bacterium | reverse complement strand
GCCGCCGCCGCCGCCTACCAGAGCCTGCTCGCCAAGCCCGCCGATCTCGCCGCCGCCGCGCAGCGGGCCGACGCGGTGGCCGCCGCGTGGCGCGCCCAGGGCGGCCAGGGCGACCCGCAGGCGCTGCTGCGGAACCCGCCCTCGGTGGCCGAGAACCTGCCGCCGCTGCCGGCCTCCGCCGGGGTGGTGGCGCTCGACCGCGACGGCCGCGCGGTGACCTGCGCCTTCACCATGAACAACCTGTTCGGTACCGGCCGCATGGCGCCGGGCACCGGCGTGCTGCTCGCCGCCTCGCCCGCGTGGCTGCCGCCGCCGCTGCTTGCCGCCGCCATCGGCTGGAACCCGAACCTCGGCGCCTTCCACGCCGCGGTCGTCGGCACCGGCCAGCAGGGGGCGCCGCTTGCCGCCGCCGACGTGCTGCTGCAGGAACTGAAAGCCTCGCGCCCGATGGAGTTCGGCCAGCCGCTGGGCGGGCCGAACGCGCCGCACGGCAACGTCGTGCGGAAGGTGGTGCCGATGGAGACGAAACTGGTGCCGCCGCCCGACCCCGGCCGCGCCGACGTCATCGGCTGCGCCGGCTATCTGCCCGGCTCGAAGGAAAGCTGCGTCTGGAACACCGATCCGCGCGGCGCCGGGCTTGCCGTCGGCGCCAACTGATGGCGCTGAAGGCGGGCCGCGCGGCGGAGGCGCCGCCTTTCCTGGTGATGGACGTCATCGCCGCCGCCGCCCGGCGCGAGGCGGCGCTCCGGCCCGGAGAAGCGGGCGTCCTCCACATGGAGGTGGGCCAGCCCGGCACCGGCGCGCCGAAGGGGGCGGCGGCGGCGGCCATCGCCGCGCTGCAGGGCGGCGCCACGCTCGGCTATACCGAGGCTTTCGGCCGCCGCCCGCTGCGCGAGCGGCTCGCCCGCCATTACCAGGAATGGTACGGGCTCGCGGTTTCGCCGGAACGCATCGCCGTCACCACGGGCGCCTCGGGCGCCTTTCCGCTGGTGTTCCTCGCCGCCTTCGATCCGGGTGACCGGGTGGCGATGGCCACGCCCTTCTATCCGCCCTACGTCAACATCCTCACCGCGCTGGGCATGCACCCGGTGCTGCTGGAAACCGGGCCGCAAAACGGCTTCCAGCCCACCATCGCGGCGCTCGAGGCCTTGCCCGAGCCGCCCGACGGGCTGATCGTCGCCAGCCCCAGCAACCCCGCCGGCACCATGCTGGCGCCGGAGGAACTGGCCGCCATCGCCCGCTGGTGCGATGCCCACGGCGTGCGGCTGATCTCGGACGAGATCTACCACGGCCTCCACTACGGCAAGGAGATCGCCACCGCCGCGGCGTTCAGCGACAGCGCCGTGGTGGTGAACAGCTTCTCCAAGTATTTCTCCATGACCGGCTGGCGGGTGGGCTGGGTGGTGCTGCCCGAGGAATTGCGCCGCCCGGTGGAGTGCCTGGCGCAGAACATGTTCATCTGCGCGCCCGCCATCTCGCAGGTCGCGGCCGAGGCGGCGCTCGACTGCCACGAGGAGTTGCGGGCCAACGTCGCCCGCTACCGCCGCTCGCGCGCCCGCCTGCTCGCCGGGCTGCCGGCGGCGGGCTTCGACCGCATCAGCCCGCCGGAAGGCGCCTTCTACGTCTATGCCGACATCTCCGGACGCAGCAACGACAGCGTCGGCTTCTCCTCCCGCATGCTGGCGGAGGCAAAGGTTGCGGCAGCGCCGGGTGTGGATTTCGACCGGCGCCGCGGCCATCTGTTCCTGCGCTTCTCCTATTGCGGCACCGAGGAGAGCGTGGCCGAGGCGCTGGAGCGGCTCGCCGCCTGGCGCTAGCCGCATCCACCAAGGCAGGGCCCGGTCATGGCGTCCCCCGCGCGCCCGTTCACCCACTGGCTCGGCCTCGTCCTCATCGTCCTCCTGCTGGCACTCGCCGCCGCCGCCGCGCTCGCGCCCTGGCTGCTGCCGGCCGACCGGGCCCTTGCCCGGAAGCTCGCCGCCGGCGGCATCTTCGCCGCCACCTACCTCGCGCTCGCCTTCGGCCGGGTGCCGGGCCGCTTCATCGACCGCGCCGGCATCGCCCTGGTCGGCGCCAGCCTGATGGTCGCCTCGGGCGCCATCGGCCTTTCCGACGCCTACCGCGCCATCGACGTCAACACGCTGACGCTGCTGCTCGGCATGATGATCGTGGTGGCGAACCTGCGGCTTTCCGGCTTCTTCGCGCTGGCCACCGCCTGGGTGGCGGCGCGGGCCGGGCGGCCGCTGGTGCTGCTCGGCGGCATCGTCGCGGTTTCCGGCCTCAGTTCGGCGTTCCTGGTGAACGACGCCATCTGCCTGGTGTTGGCGCCGCTCGTCGTCGATCTCACGCTCGCGACCGGGCTCGACCCACTGCCCTACCTGCTCGCGGTGGCGATGGCGTCGAACATCGGCTCGGTGACCACCATCACCGGCAACCCGCAGAACATGCTGATCGGCGGCTTCTCCGGCCTTTCCTATACCCGCTTCTTCGCCACCCTCGCCCCGGTCGCCGGGCTCGGCCTGCTGGCGGCCCTCGCGCTCATCGCCTTCCTGCACCGCGGCCGCTTCGCCCCCTCCCGCGAACCGCCGCCGCCGCCGCGCCGCCGCGTCAACCGCCTCGCCGTGGCCCGCTCGCTGTTCGCCACCCTTCTCGTCATTGCGCTGTTCTTCGCCGGGCAGCCGCCGGCGAAGGCGGCGATCGTCGTCGGTGCTCTGCTGCTGCTCACGCGGCGGGTGAAAAGCGTGCGCTTCTACGCCGAGATCGACTGGTCGCTGCTGCTGATGTTCGCCGGGCTGTTCGTCGTCGTCGCCGGGGCGGAGCGGCAACTGCTCTCGCCGGCGGTGCTCGCCGCCGTTGCCCGCCTGCACCTCGGGCACGTGCCGGTGCTCGCCGCGCTTACCGTGGTTCTGTCCAATCTGGTCAGCAACGTGCCGGCGGTGCTGGTGCTGCGCCCGTTCGTCGATACGCTTGCCGCGCCCGCGCACGCCTGGGCGGTGGTGGCGATGGCCTCGACGCTCGCCGGCAACCTCACGCTGCTCGGCTCGGTGGCGAACCTGATCGTGGCCGAGAAGGCGGCGGTGCGCGGCGTGCGCATCGGCTTCTGGGATTACCTGCGCGTGGGCGTGCCGGTGACGCTCGCCACGCTCGCCATCGGCATGCTGTGGCTCTGGCGTTAGGCTTTCAGCCTCCGTTGCCGCGGTGCCGCGCCGAGGGGCGCAACAGGAACTCGCGGCCCACTTTCACCAGCGGCTTGCCGTCGTAAGCGACGATGTCGGCGGTGGCGTACGTCTCGTGCCAGGCTTCCGGCAGGAAGCTGCCGGTGCCGACGACGTCGATCGGTGCGTGCGCGTCGGCCATCACCCGGCACTTGTCCACGCCGAAGCCCGAGGAAACCACGATCCGCACCTTCTCGAAGCCCGCGGCGTCCAGCACCTCGCGCAGCCGCCAGATCGCCGCCGCGGAAACGCCGGTGCCGACGAGGTAGCGGAGTTCCGCATCGCTGCGGTAGCGGCGGATGGCGCCGGGCATGTGCCGTTCCAGCACCGCGTAGCTCTCGGCCGGGTCCAGCCCCTCGATGAAGCGCCCGCCGTGGGTGTCGAGGCGGAGCGCGAGCCTGCCCGCGGTGGCAAGCTCGGAGAACTGGCGGCAGACGGCGAGCCCGTCGCTGACCTCGCGGGCGAAATAGTCGACCAGCACGGTCAGCGGCTCGTCGGGGTAGGTGGCGTGGAACATCTCGGCGGCCGCGAGCGTGGAGCCGGCGTAGCCGATGAGCGAATGCGGCATGGTGCCGCGCCCGTGCGCCGTCTCGCCCGGCGCGGCGAACCAGTGCGCGGTGAAGTCGGAGGCGCAGCCGACGAAGCCGCGCGCGCCCTCCGCCTGTGCCGCCCGGCTGCCGACGGCGGCGGCGTAGGCCATCATGTTCTGCATCTCGGCGCCGACGCAGTGGCGCGCGTCCATGGCGAGGAAGGCGACATCGGGCAGGGCGAGGCACATCTGGTAGGCGTTGTGCGCGGCGACGCAGGCCGGCCCGATCTTCTGCAGCATCAGCGTCTCCATCTCGGAAAGCACCGCCATGCTGCCGCTGATGTAGACGAGCGGCTCGCCCGAACCCACCCAGCTTCCCTCCGGGGTCAGCACCTCGGTTTCGATGGTGGTCTGCCGAGCCGCCGCCGCGGCGTCGAGCCACTCCAGCATCAGCCGCGGCGCTGAGATCACCGGCCGGCGCAGGAACACCGCGTAGCTCACGTGGCGGTCGCCGAAGCGTGAGACGATGGTCTGGGTGCGGGTGAAATAGGTGTCGGTGCGCGCCGCGATATCGGCGAGCAGGCCGGCCTGTTCGGTGGCGGACGGAGTGGGCATCGTCATCCCTTGCGCTGGCGCCGGGCCGGGGCCGGGCGTTCGGCCCGCTGGCGCCGGGCTTTCAGCTCCTCGGCCACCAGGAAGGCGAGTTCGAGCGACTGTTCGGCGTTGAGCCTGGGGTCGCAGGAGGTTTCGTAGCGGGCGTCGAGGTCGCCCATGGTCAGCCCGTGCGCGCCGCCGATGCACTCGGTCACCGCGTGGCCGGTCATTTCCACATGCACGCCGCCGGCCCAGGTGCCCTCGGCCGCGTGCGCGTCGAAGAAGCGGCGCGCTTCCGCGAGGATGGAATCGAAGCTGCGGGTCTTGCGCCCGTCGGCCGAGGTGATGGTGTTGCCGTGCATCGGATCGCAGATCCACACCACCCGCCGGCCGCTCCGCTTCACCGCGCGCAGCAGCGGCGGCAGCAGGCTTTCCACCTTCTCGGCCCCCATGCGGGCGATCAGCGTCAGCCGCCCCGGTTCGTCCTTCGGGTTGAGGATGTCGATCAGCCGCAGCAACTCGTCGGCCTTCATGGAAGGCCCGACCTTCACGCCGATCGGGTTGGTCAGCCCGCGCAGGAAGGCGACATGCGCGCCCTCGGGGTCGCGCGTGCGGTCGCCGATCCACAGGAAATGCGCCGAGCAGGCGTACCAGTCGCCGGAGGTGGAATCGACGCGCGTCAGCGCCTGCTCGTAGGGAAGCAGCAGCGCCTCGTGGCTGGTGAAGAAGTCGGTGTGGTGAAGCTGCGGCGTGGTGGCCGAGGAGATGCCGCAGGCGGCCATGAACGCCAGCGTCTCGTCGATGCGGTGGGCGATGTCCTGGTAGCGGTCGGCGAGCGGCGAGCGGGCGACGAAGCCCAGGTTCCAGCGATGCACCTCGTGCAGGTCGGCGTAGCCGCCGGTGGCGAAGGCGCGCAGCAGGTTGAGGGTGCCGGCCGACTGGAAATACCCGGTCTCCATCCGTCCCGGATCGGGCGTGCGCGCCTCGGCGGTGAATTCCGGGCCGTTGACGAGGTCGCCGCGATAGGCCGGCAGGGTCGTGCCGTCGCGCGTCTCGGTGTCGGAGGAGCGGGGCTTGGCGAACTGCCCGCCCATGCGGCCGAGCTTCACCACCGGCAGCGAGGCGCCGAAGGTGAGCACCACCGACATCTGCAGCAGCACGCGGAAGGTGTCGCGGATGATGTTGGCGGTGAAGTCCTGGAAGCTCTCGGCGCAGTCGCCGCCCTGCAGCACGAAAGCCTGGCCCTCGGCGGCCCGCGCGAGCGCCGCCTTCAGCTGCCGCGCCTCGCCGGCGAACACCAGCGGCGGGTAGCGGCCGAGCTTGGCCTCGACGGCGGCAAGCTTCGCCGCGTCGGCATAGACAGGCATTTGCCGGACCTGGCAGCGGCGCCAGTCATCCGGGGTCCAGGCAGGCGGCATGACAAAACTCCCTCCCCGGCGGGGTCCGCCCCGCCGGGGTAGAGAGGGAATTATGACAGGGGGCGGCGTGTTTGGCTATCGGCGCCCCATCGCCATGCCGATCAGCATGGCGATGGTGAAGACCAGCGTGCCGAAGTGGCCGGCGAGCAGGGAGGCGGCGGCCGGTCCCGGACAGTAGCCGGCGATGCCCCAGCCGATGCCGAACAGCGCCGCGCCCGCCAGCAGCGGCGCGTCGATCGGCTTGCGCGGCGGGAAGTGGAAGCGCTCACCGGCGAGCACCGGCGCCTCGCGCTTCAGCGCGAAGCGATAGCCGATGAAGGTGGTGGCCAGCGCGCCGCACAGCACGAAGACCAGCGTCGGGTTCCAGGCCCCGGCGACGTCGAGGAAGCCGAGCACGATCCTCGGGTTGGTCATGCCGCCGAGGGCAAGGCCGATGCCGAACAACAGGCCGCAGAGAAGGCCGATCAGACGGGCCATGGCTCACCACCCCAGCAGATGGTGGACGACGAACATGGAGACGACGCCCGCCGCCACGAAGGTGCAGGTGGCGACGAGGGAGCGCAGGGACAGCATCGACAGCCCGCACACGCCGTGACTCGACGTGCAGCCGTGGCTGATGGTGGTGCCGTAGCCCACCAGCAGCCCCGCCACCGCCAGTTCCGGCAGGTTCACCGCCGGCAGGCCGATAGGGTTGTGGCCGAGCAGGGGCGCCACCAGCCAGGGACCGGCGATCAGCCCGATCACGAACAGCGCCCGCCACTGCCAATCGGCCGCCACCGGCGGCAGCAGGTTGTTGATGATGCCGGCGATGCCGGCGACCCGCCCGCTGAAGAACATCAGCAGCAGCGCGGCGCCGCCGATGCACACGCCGCCCGCCAGGGCTTGCGCCCAGAACACAGGGACCATTCCGAGAGCCCTTGCCTAGTCCCCGGACGGATCAGCGCAGCGCGGCGTTGATGCGTTGGAGGGCAGCGGCGCCGGGGCAGAGTTCGCTGTCGTCCAGGGTGTTGAGGGGTTTTTCCACTGTGTTCAAATAGTCATGAAGGTCGGGGCTGTCCAGGGAAACGTACAGCAGCCCGGTCACCACCTCGCCCTTGGCGTAGTGCCCTGCCAGGTACTCCATGGCGGCGATGCGGTCGGTCACGTCGTATTCGCCCGCCAGCTTGCGGAGCCTGAGCACCGAGCCGTCGTGCTGCGTCACCAGCTCCACCTTGCCCGGCGCGTAGTCCACGGTGATCTCCTTCTGCCCGGCCACGTAGTCGAGCTTGTTCACCGCGGCATTGTGCTCGCGCACGTAGTCGAAGCTCTTGGTGGAACCCAGGTGGTTGTTGAAGGAGACGCAGGGGCTGATGCAGTCGATGAAGGCCGCGCCCTTGTGCGTCAGCGCCGCCTTGATCAGCGGCACAAGCTGCGCCTTGTCGCCCGAGAACGAGCGGGCGACGAAGGTGGCGCCGAGTTCGAGCGCCATGCCCACCATGTCGATGGGCGAGTCGATGTTCACCACGCCGCGCTTGCTCTTGGCGCCGCGGTCGGCGGTGGCGGAGAACTGGCCCTTGGTCAGCCCGTACACGCCGTTGTTCTCGACGATGTAGACCATGTTCACGCCGCGGCGCATGGCGTGGGCGAACTGGCCGATGCCGATGGAGGCCGAGTCGCCGTCGCCCGAGACGCCGAGATAGATGAGGTCGCGGTTGGCGAGGTTGGCCCCGGTCAGCACGCTCGGCATCCGCCCGTGCACGGAATTGAAGCCGTGGCTGTTGCCGAGGAAGTAGGTCGGCGTCTTCGACGAGCAGCCGATGCCGGAGAGCTTGGCGATGCGGTGCGGCGGCAGGTCGAGTTCGAAGCAGGCGCGCACGATGGCGGCGCTGATCGAATCGTGGCCACAGCCGGCGCACAGGGTGGATACCGCGCCTTCGTAGTCGCGGCGGGTGTAGCCGAGCGTGTTCGTCGGCAGGTCGGGGTGATGCAGCGTCGGCTTGGCGAGATAGGTCATGACGGGGTCACTCTGCGGCTTGCGCGAGTTCGCGCGCGGGGGCAGGGGCGAAGGCGGCGGAGATGGCGCCGACGATCATTTGCGCGGTGATCGGTGTGCCGTCGTAGTGCAGCACGCGGATGAGCCGCTTCGGGTCGATGTCGCCCTCGTTGATGAGCAGCGAGCGCAACTGCCCGTCGCGGTTCTGCTCCACCACGAACACCTTCTCGTGCCCGTCGATGAAGTCCATCACCGAATCGGCGAAGGGAAGCGCGCGCACGCGCAGCAGGTCGAGGGCCATGCCGCGTTCGGCGAGAATGCCCGCCGCCTCGTCCATCGCATCCGCGGTGGAGCCGAAGTAGATGGCCCCGTAACGGGCGGGTTTCGCCGCGTCGCGGCGGATGGGCGCCGGCACATAGGATTTCGCCGTCTCCCACTTGCGCAGCAGCCGCTCCATGTTGCGCTGGTAGGGCCTGCCCGCCTCGGTGTAGCGGGCGTATTCGTCGCGGCTCGTGCCGCGGGTGAAGTAGCTGCCGCGGGTGGGGTGGGTGCCGGGATAGGTGCGCCAGGGGATGCCGTCGCCGTCCACGTCGAGGTAGCGGCCGAAGTCGCGCCCGGCCTCCAGTTCCTCGGCCGTCATCACCTTGCCGCGGTCCATGCGCCGGCTGTCGTCCCAGTCGAAGGGGGAGGTGAGGCGCTCGTTCATGCCGATGTCGAGGTCGAGCATGACGAACACCGGCGTCTGCAGCCTGTCCGCGAGGTCGAAGGCCTGCGCGCCCATCTCGAAGCACTCGTGCGCGTCGGCGGGGAACAGCAGCACGTGCTTGGTGTCTCCGTGGCTCGCGTAGGCGGCCGAGATCAGGTCGCATTGCTGCGTGCGCGTCGGCATGCCGGTGGAGGGGCCGGCGCGCTGCACGTCGAAGATCACCGCCGGGATCTCGGCGAAGTAGGCAAGGCCGAGGAACTCCTGCATCAGACTGATGCCGGGGCCGGAGGTGGCGGTGAACGAGCGCGCGCCGTTCCACGCGCCGCCGATCACCATGCCGATGGAGGCAAGCTCGTCCTCGGTCTGCACGATGGCGAAGCGATTCTTGCCGGTGGCGGGATCGATGCGCAGCCGGTTGCAGTAGCGGGTGAACGATTCGGCCAGCGATGTGGAGGGCGTGATCGGGTACCACGCGCACACCGTGGCGCCGCCGTACACGGCGCCGAGCCCGGCGGCGGTGTTGCCGTCGATCATGATGCGTTCGCCGACCGTCGTGGCGCGCCGCACCCGGAGCCCGATCGGGCAGTCGAGGTTCTCGATCGCCCATTTGCGGCCGAGGTAGAACGCCTCCAGGTTCGGCGCGATCAGCTGCTCCTTGGCGTGGAACTGCTCGGAGAGAAGCTGCTCCACCACCGACGCGTCGATGTCGAGCAGGGCCGAGAGCGCGCCGACGTAGATGATGTTGCGGAACAGCTGCCGCAGCCGGGCATCGCTGTAGCGCTCGTTGCACATCGAGGTGAGCGGCACGCCGATCACCGTGATGTCGGGGCGGAACTTCTCCTCCGGCACGAAGCGGGTGTTGTCGTAGAACAGGTAGCCGCCCGGCAGGATGGAGGCGACGTCGCGGTCCCACGTTTGCGGGTTCATCGCCACCATCAGGTCCACGCCGTCGCGCGCGCCGAGGTGGCCGGCCTCGGAAACCCGCACCTCGTACCAAGTGGGCAGGCCCTGGATGTTGGAAGGGAAGATGTTGCGCGGCGTCGCCGGCACGCCCATGCGGATGATGGAACGCGCGAACAGCGCATTGGCGCTGGCCGAGCCGGAGCCATTGATGTTGGCGAACTTCACCACGAAGTCGTTGATCTTCACCGTGCCGCTCATCGCTGTGCTCCGGAGGCGACGGCGGCGGGCGCCGCATGCGTCATTTTCAGCAGGAATTGCTGCATGTCCCACGCCCCGGTCGGGCAGCGCTCGGCGCACATGCCGCAGTGCAGGCACACGTCCTCGTCCTTCGCCATGATGCGTCCGGTCTTCAGCCCCTTGCCGATGTAGAGCGCCTGCTCGGGATTGTGCGTCGGCGCGCTCAGCCGTGTGCGCAGCTCTGCCTCCTCGCCGTCGTCGGTGAAGGTGATGCAATCCACCGGGCAGATATCGACGCAGGCGTCGCATTCGATGCAGAGCTTCGGCGTGAACACCGTCTCGATGTCGCAGTTGAGGCAGCGCTCCGCCTCTTTGTAGGCAAGCACCGGGTCGTAGCCGAGCTCCACCTCGGCGCCGAGGTCGGCCAGGGCGAGGGACTGCTCGCGGTGCGGCACCTTGTAGCGCAGGTCGAGGGAGACGGCGTTGTCGTAGCTCCACTCGTGGATGCCCATCTTCTGCGACGCCAGCGTTGTCATGGGCGGCGGCCTTTCGTGCGCGTCCTCGCCCCGGCAGTAGAGGTCGATGGAGACGGCGGCCTGGTGGCCATGCGCCACCGCCCAGATGATGTTCTTCGGCCCGAAGGCGGCATCGCCGCCGAAGAACACGCCGGGCAGGGTCGATTGCAGGGTCAGGGGGTCGAGCGCCGGCAGGCCGTGGCGGTCGAAGTCGAGGCCGATGTCGCGCTCGATCCAGGGGAAGGCATTCTCCTGGCCGATCGCCACCAGGACCTCGTCGCAGGCGATCTCCACCGTCGCCCCGGTGGGCACCAGCGAGCGGCGCCCGGCGGCGTCGAATTCGGCCTTCACCTTGGCGAAGACGATGCCGGTAAGCCGGCCCTCGTCGTGCAGCACCTCGGTCGGCACCAGGTAGTCGAGGATGGGGATGCCCTCGCCCATGGCATCCTCCTTCTCCCACGGCGAGGCCTTCATCTGCTCGAAGCCGCTGCGCACCGCCACGTACACCTGCTCGCCGCCGAGGCGGCGCGCGGTGCGGCAGCAGTCCATGGCGGTGTTGCCGCCGCCCAGCACCACCACCCGCTTGCCCACGCTTTTCACGTGCCCGAAGCTCACCGAGGCCAGCCAGTCGATGCCGATGTGGATATGCTCGGCCGCCTCCCGCCGCCCTGGCACGTCGAGCTCGCGCCCGCGCGGGGCGCCGGAGCCGATGAACACGGCATCAAAGCCTTCGCCGAGCAGCTCCTTCAGGCTGCCGATCCAGGTATTGTAGCGGGTCTCGACGCCGAGGCGCTCGATGTAGCCCACCTCCTCGTCGATCACTTCCTCGGGAAGGCGGAAGCGCGGGATCTGCGTGCGGATCATGCCGCCGGCGCGCGCGGCGCCGTCGTAGATCACGACGCGATAGCCGGCGAGGGCGAGGTCGCGCGCCACGGTGAGGCTCGCCGGCCCGGCGCCGACGCAGGCCACCCGCTTGCCGTTGCGTTCGCCGGGGGGCTCGGGCATGCGCGTGCCGAGGTCACCCTTGTAGTCGGCGGCGACGCGCTTCAGGCGGCAGATCGCCACCGGCTCCGCCTCGACGCGGCCACGCCGGCAGGCGGGCTCGCAGGGGCGGTCGCAGGTGCGCCCGAGGATGCCGGGAAAGACGTTCGATTCCCAGTTCACCATGTACGAATCGGCGAAGCGCTTGGCGGCGATCAGCCGGAGGTAAAGCGGCACCGGCGTGTGCGATGGGCAGGCCCACTGGCAATCCACGACTTTGTGGAAGTAGTCCGGATTACGGATATCGGTTGGCTGCACGTAGCGATACTCCCCGGCGATCGGCGTCTTTCCGCCCTGGCGCGGCGGCCTGGATCATTGTGGCGGTTATGCCATCGCCGGCAACGATCGAGTAGGGTGTTCGCACAAGGCAGACGTGCCAGGGAGGCTTAAGGATGCGTCGCATGCGCAGATGGGGGGTCTGGAGCGCGCTGGCAATCGTCGCGGTCCTGTTTTTCGGGACGGGCAGCGCGGTCGCGCGCGACCTGCGCATCGCCACCTGGAACCTGGAATGGCTGACCCTGCGCCCGGCCGGCGACCGCGAACTGCCGCGCGGCGTCGTGCCGAGAACGCCCGCCGATTTCGCCGCCCTGCGCGGCTATGCCCGGGCCCTCGACGCCGACGTGGTGGCGGTGGAGGAGGTGGACGGCCGCCGGCCCGCCGCCGAAGTGTTCCCGCCCGGCCGCTACAACCTTTATTTCACGCACGATCCCGTGGTGCAGCGCGTCGGCTTCGCCGTGCGCAAGGACATCCCGGTCACCGTCAATCCCGACGTCACCGCTCTCAGGGCGCACGACCGCTGGCTGCGCTCGGGCGCCGACATCACCATCCGCTGGCAGGGCCACGTCCTGCGGCTGCTCGCCGTGCATCTGAAAACCGGCTGCCTGTGGTCGCCGCTCACCGACCGCCGCCGCCGCGCCTGCCCCGTGCTCGGCGAGCAGCTTCGCACGCTGGATGGCTGGGTGGCGGCGCGGCAGGCGGAGGGAGTTCCCTTCGCCGTCCTTGGCGACTTCAACCGCAGCTTCGACGCGCGCGACCAGTTCAGCCGCGCGCTTGCCCGCGCGGCGCCGCTCGCCTTTGCCGGGCAGGGCATGGAAAGCCCCTGCTGGGGCGGCGAGCGCTTCATCGATCACATTCTTGTCGGCGGCCCGGCGCGCGCCTGGCTGGTGCCGGACAGCCTGCACGTCCTTGTCTATCGCGAGACCGACCGGGAGGCGCGCCGGCAGCTTTCCGACCACTGCCCGGTATCGGTGGAACTGCGTCCCTAGGCGGCGGCGTCCTCGCCGCGCGCCCAGGCGATGGCGGCGAGCGCCAGCGCGTCGATGGTGTCGATCAGCGGCACGCCGATCTCCCCGGCCGGGCCGGCCTTCATGCCGAGCGGGATCTCGGTGCAGCCGAGCACCACCGCGCCGGCGCCGCGCCGCACCAGGCCGCGCGCCGCCTCGGCCAGCGGCGCAAAGGCCTCGGCCACGCGGCCCGCCTTCACCAGGGAGATCGCCGGCATCACGAGCGTCCGCATGACCTCGTCGCCGGGCACGATCACCCGCCAGCCGCGCGTCTCCAGCCGGTCCTGGTAAAGCCGCATCGCCAGCGTGGCGGCGGTGCCCATCACGCCCACCGTGCCGGCCGGCTGCGCCTTGCGAAGCTCGACGGCGGAGGCATCGACGATGTGCAGGATGGGCAGGCCGGCGGCCAGCATCTCCTCGTACCAGCCGTGGGCGGTGTTGCAGGGAATCGCCACGGCGCCGCAGCCGGCCGCCTTCAGCCCGGAAAGTCCGCGCAGCAGCGCCGGCAGCGGATCGGCGCCGTTGGCGAGCCGGTGGCTGCTGCGGTCGGGGATGGTGGGATCGGACCACAGCACCGCGCGGATGTGCTCCTGGTCGCGGGCGGCTGGGGTCAGCTCGGTCAGGCGGACCATGAAATGCGCGCTGGCCAGCGGTCCCATGCCGCCCAGCACACCCAGAATTCGCTCGTTCATCCGCGCATCCTGCGCCAAGTTGTCCGCGGTGCAAGACGGGCGGCAAGCGATTCGAGGGAGGCAGCCATGACATGCGAACTGCAGGGACACCGCGGCGCCCGCGGCCTGTTCCCGGAAAACACCGTGGGCGGGTTCGCCGCCGTACGGGCGCTTGGCGTGGACGCCATCGAACTTGACGTCGGCATCACCAGGGATGGCGTGGCGGCGGTGTTCCACGACATCGCGCTCGGCGGCGACGTCGTGCGCGGCCCCGACGGCGCCTGGCTCGAAGGCGAGGGGCCGCTGATCCGCGACCTCACCCTCGCCGAACTCGCACGCTACGACGTGGGCCGGCTGCGTCCCGGCAGCGCCTATGCCGCCACTCACGCGGCGCAGGTCCCTGCCGACGGCGCCCGCATCCCGACGCTGGCGGACACCTTCGCCGCCACTCCGGGGGTTCGCATCTCGGTCGAGCTGAAGACCGTGCCGACGCGTCCGGGTTCCACCGCCGCGCCGGCGGAGATGGCGGAGCGCGTGCTGGAGGTGGCGCGGCAGTGCGGCGCGCTCGGGCGCATCGACATCCGCTCCTTCGACTGGCGCGGGCTGCACTATCTGCGTGGGAGACACCCCGACGTGCCGCTCACCTTCCTCACCGCCGCCGACACGGTGGCCGAATCGGCCCTGTGGTGGGACGGCATCGCGCTTGCGGCCTGCGGCGGCTCGGTGGCGCGGGCGGTGGCGCGGCACGGTGCGGGCGTGGGCTGGGCGCCGGCGTTCCGCGACCTGGCGCCGGCGCACATCGAGGAAGCGCACGCGCTCGGGCTTTCCGTACAGCCGTGGACGGTGAATGCCCCCGCCGACATGGACCGCCTGCTCGCTTGGGGGGTGGACGGGCTCTGCACCGACCGCCCCGACCTCGCGCGCGAGGCCTTCGCCCGCGCGGGGCTTCCCCTTCCCGCGCCGCGCTAGAGGAAGTTGGCGCGCGCCGAGGCGCGGGCGAGCAGCGCCTGTATCCGCGGGTCTTTCCAGGCGGCCTCGGCGGTCAGCGCGTCCATCGGCACGAAATACTCGTGCGGGTGGGGGATCTGCGATTCGGTGAAGCCGCGATAGTGGCAGCGCTTCAGCGCGTACATGACGCGGATGTCGCGCACCGGCAGGGCCAGCGGCTGTTCCGGCTCATGGCGCAGCACGCCGGTCGCCTGCCAGCGCGGCGTCGGGTCGATCGGCGAGAACGGGGCGAGCAGCCAGGGCACCGGGCAGACGGCAAGCAGCGAATGGGTGGAGGGCGCGAAGCGGGAGCGCTTGTCGAGCAGGTTGGCGAGCGAACTGCATGCTTCCACGGCGAGGATGTCGACGAAGGGTTCCACCACCGTGCCGCCGAAGTTGAGCCACAGCCCGTCGGGCAGGGTGCGCAGGCGGTCGCTTCCCGGCAGCTTCAGAAACGGGTGACAGGAACTGCTCGCCTCGGCGGGGCGGCCGCGCAGCCAGCCGCGGGGGCCGTCGACGGCGAGACCCGGCAGGCACTGGGGCCACTGCCGCAAGCGGATACGGACGAGGGCATCGAGGGAGCGGACTTCCGGCATCACAACCTCCTGGGTGACCGGCATACCGGCGACCTCTGCATACGGCCCCAGACTAGCGCCCTGAAGCTTCTGCAACAATTCGTTAATTTTTGATTGTTGCAGACAGGGTAAGGGATTCTCGGAAAGGCGCTCCTGCGCGGGCGGATGCGCCAGCGTTATTCCGGCATAAAAATCAAGCGATCACGGAGGTAACTGCGACGGCAATTCCTGCATACAATGGCGTGAACGATGAACGGCTTGGCGGCCAATGCTCGCAACGGTTGCGAGGCGCCGAAGACTTTCCCGCAGGCGTTGATTGTCACGCCGCCGCCTACGGCGAACTTGCCGGACGCCGCCCTCGAATTGCAAAAGACGCCCACCAGACATGCGTCTGGTGGGCGTCTTTGCAGGCCGGATCCGCGGAATTCCGCGACGGAACTCAGCCGCGATCGGATAGCGACACGTAGTCGCGCAGCGCCGGTCCCACATACAACTGGCGCGGACGGCCGATGCGCTGGCCCGGGTCCTCCACCTGCTCGCGCCACTGGCTCACCCAGCCGACGGTGCGCGCCACCGCGAACAGCACGGTGAACATGGAAGTGGGAATGCCCATGGCCTTCAGGATGATGCCCGAGTAGAAATCGACGTTCGGATAGAGCTTCCGCTGGATGAAGTAGTCGTCACTCAGCGCGATTCGCTCCATCTCCATGGCCATGTCGAGCATCGGGTCGTCGGTGATGCCCAGTTCCTTCAGCACCTCATGGCAGGTGTTCTGCATGATCTTCGCGCGCGGGTCGTAGTTTTTGTACACCCGGTGGCCGAAGCCCATCAGCCGCGCGTTGCTGTTCTTGTCCTTCACCTTGGCGATGAAGTCGGGAATGCGCTCGACGCTGCCGATCTCGGCCAGCATCTTCAGCACCGCCTCGTTGGCGCCGCCGTGCGCCGGCCCCCAGAGGCTCGCGATACCGGCGGCGATGCAGGCGAACGGGTTGGCACCCGTGGAGCCGGCGAGGCGCACCGTGCTGGTGGAGGCGTTCTGCTCGTGGTCGGCGTGCAGAATGAAGATGCGGTCGAGCGCACGGGCCAGCACCGGATTCACCTTGTAGTCCTCGGCCGGAACCGCGTTCAGCATGTGGAGGAAGTTCTCCGCATAGCCGAGGCTGTTCTTCGGGTACATGAACGGTTCGCCGATCGAGTACTTGTAGGCCCAGGCGGCGATCGTCGGCACCTTGGCGATCAGCCGGAAGGTGGCAATGCGCCGGTGGTCCGGGTTCTTGAAGTCGAGCGTGTCGTGGTAGAAGGCGCTCATCGCGCCGACCACGCCGCACATCACCGCCATCGGGTGCGCGTCGCGGCGGAAGCCATTGTAGAAGCTGCGCAGCTGCTCGTGGATCATGGTGTGACGCATCACACCGAGATCGAATTCCTCCTTCTCCGCCGCGTTCGGCAGTTCGCCGTTCATCAGCAGGTAGGCGACCTCGAGGAACGACGATTTTTCCGCAAGCTGCTCGATCGGGTAGCCGCGGTAGAGCAGCACGCCGGCGTCGCCGTCGATGTAGGTGATGTGGCTCTGGCAGGAAGCGGTACTGCCGTATCCCGGATCGAACGTGAAAACACCAAGACTATCATATAATTTCCGCAGGTCGGCGACCTGCGGGCCAATCGTCCCGGTCATCAAAGGAAGTTGCAGCGATTTCCCGTCGCCATCAGTTGTGACGGTAAGCTTCGTGTTGGGATTGCTCATTTGGTTCCCTCTCGTCTGACGGTGCGACCCGCCCCCTGATTTTGGGGCCATCCGGGATCCGGACTCCCCCCAGCCATTGTTATCGGCACTCTCAAATAAAGATTAAGGGCAGCGCGCGCGCCGCGCAACCCGGCCCCCCGGCTTCAGCGCCAGAACGGCTCGAGGCGCCGCAACCGCCGCCAGTCGCGGTCGATGCGCCCGCGCGCCTCGCCCGCCCGCGCCGCGAGATAGCCGCGCACCACGCCGCCGGTCGCGCTCCTGTGCGCGCCCAGCCGTGCCAGCAGCGTCTCGGCGGCGGCGGCGTCGTTCAGCGTCCCCAGCCGGTCCTGCACCGCCGCAAGCCGGCGGACGAACCGCCGCACGGCCTTCTGTCCGAACAGCGGCGCGAAGAACTCGCAGGCGTAGCGGAGCCGCTTGCAGCGGAGCCGCAGCCTGTGCAGTTCCGCCGCCGACATCCCGGTCGGCGCCTGCTCGTGCTTCGCCAGCGGCCGCCACCGCTTTTCGAGCGCCGCCGCCGCGAACTCCGTCAGCGGCAAGGCGAGGGCCTTCCGTCGCCGTTCCGCCTCCTCCTCCACTTCCGCCGCCCTTTCCCACGGGCGGCTGGCGGCGAGCAGCGCCAGCGCCAGCGCGAGGCCGCGAAATTCCGGCCCGGCCAGCGTGCGCGCCAGCGCCCGGTATCCGGCGAGGCGGCGGCGTTCCGCTTGCCGCAGCAGGCGCTCCACCGCCGCGTCGGTGCCGAGCGCGGCCGCGAGCGGCGCGGCGGCCTCCTGCACGAACACGTCCCAGTCGCGTGCCGCCGCCAGCGCCGTCGCCAGCGCCTTCAGCCCCTGCCGCGCCGCGTCGGCCTCGGCGCAGCGCGTCGCCCTGCCGAACAGGGCGATGGCCGAGCGCAGCCGGCGCACGGCAATGCGCATCTGGTGCACGGGCTCGGCATCGCCGGGGCCGGCACGCGCGGCCTCGGCGAGCAGCAGGGCGGTGAGCCGGGCGAGCAGGCCGGCAAAGGCGCCGGCCACTTCGGTCCGCTCGCCGATCGGCGGCGGCTGGTGCCGGCGCAGCCCGGCCAGCCCCAGGGCCTCGGCCGCGAGTCCCCGCCCGGGCAGGCCGAGCCGCAGATTTGCGGCGAGGACGAGGGCGAACGCTCCCACGTCCGGGCCGGGGCCGGAAAGCAGCAGCCGGCGGCAGCGCTCCTCCGCGCCGCCGGCGCGCAGCCGGCCAGAGAGCAGCACCGCCGACACCCCCGCCGGCGCGCCGCCGAGCGTCCGGCTCCGTCCCTTGAAGCGGGCCACTTCGGCGAGCCCGTTGGGCAGTGCCGCCGGCAGCGCAGCACGCTCGGCGGCCTCCGCGATCACCGCCTCCGCCAGCCCCGGCGGCGCGGTCTCTCCGGCGATCCGCCACAACTGCCAGACGCGCCGCCTTCCGTCGCGGCGCTCCGCCAGCGCGAAACCCGAGCGCGCGAGTTCGCCCTTTGCCGAGTCGTGCCAGCGAAGTGTCAGCGCGCGGGCGGGCGCGGCCTCGCCGATGAGGCCGGCGAGGCGCCGGTACTCTCCCGGCGGAAAGGCGAGTTCGACGCGCAGAAGAGTTCCGTTCGCCGCCTCCCTCGCGGCCGGGACGGTTTCCGGGCTGTCCGCGCCCGCGGTCAGCTGGCCATCTCCGGCAGATCGCGCGGACACAGGAAGCGCAGCAGCCGCCCCCCGCCGCTGCCCAGCGTCTGCCATGGTCCGGGCACCAGGAATTCGGCGAGCGCCCCGGTGGGGTAGCCCTGCGCCAGCCGTTCTACCGCCCCCGCGTTCGCCGCCGGCGGCTGCCGGCCCACCAGCAGCAGCGCCAGGTCGTGCAGCCCCGGGTTGTGGCCGAGCAACAGCACGCTGCGCGCCGTCTCGGCCACGCCGTTAAGGATCTCGAGCATCTGCGGCGCGCCGACCAGATAGAGCCCGTCCATCGGCTCGATCAGCGGCGTCTCCTCCCAGGGCTCCAGCGCCTCCATGGTCTGCAGCGTCCGCCGCGCCGAGGAAACCAGCACCACATCGGGCGCGAAGCCGAGTTCGCGCATGGCCTCGCGCATGCGCGCCGCCGCCTGCCGTCCGCGCGCGTTCAGCGGCCGGGCGTGGTCGGGCATCCTCGGGTCGTCCCACGACGACTTGGCGTGGCGCATCAGCAGCAGTTGGTGCACGGCGCGGCTCGGATCCTCGGCGGGTGCTGGCCTGATTGTGGCACGTTCGGCGTGGTTTGTCCTGCCCGCGCCGCTCAGACGCAGGGAGGCAGGTCGATCCAGGAAAGATGCCCCCCCTTGCCGGCGCCGGTGTCGAGGAACACCGCCTCGCCGCCCAGCGCGCCGCGCACGGTCGGCGGGCGGCCGTCGCTGCTGCGGTTGTCGTGACCGCAATAGACGGTGAGTCCGCGTGGGATGCGGTCTACCCAGTGCAGCACCCTTTCGGGAAAGGCGTCGGGGCTGCGCTGGCGCGCCACCTCGCCGAACAGCGCCCGCGACAGCGCCCCTTCCGGCTTGGCGTCGAACGGCGGCGGCGCATGGTGCAGCATGGCGGTGTGGAAGCCGGCATGGACAAAGAAGGCGCCGCCGCAGCCGAGCCACGCCGGCGCCGAAGCGATTGCCGCCAGCGCGCGGCCCCGCAGCCTTTCGTCGAGTTGCGCGGCGGTGGCGCGCAGCGCGGTGTCCGTTTTCACCGCCCGCCCGGCAAGCAGGCGCCCGAGCTTGCGCTCGTGGTTGCCGAGCAGGAACAGGCCGCGTCCCTCCTTCAGCAGCGCCAGCGCGATCACCAGCGCACCGGCGCTGTCGGGTCCGCCGTCAGTGAGATCGCCAAGCTGGACGATGAAGCGCTCGGGGGCGGTGGCGACGGCGAAGGCGAAGGCGCGGGCGTCGCCGTGCACGTCGCCCACCACGCGAAGCGGCATGCCGGCGGGGATCAGCGCCATTGCCTTAAGGCTTTCTTCACCCGTCCGTGCCCAGGCTCCCGCCGATCAGGGGAAAGGTTGTGGGTGATGAGCGGCATCGCAGGCATCGGCACGCAGGTTCCGCTTGCGTACCTCAGCACGGCAGGCTCGTCCGACAGGGGCGGGCAGGCGGCCGGCGCCGGCAAAATCGGCGGCGGGGGCGGCGGCGGTTCGGGCGCCGACACCACCGCCACGGTGGTGAATGCCGACGGTTCAACCACGACCACGGTCACCAATGCCGCGGGCACCATCCTCTCCGTCACCACCACGCCCGCGCCCGAGCCGCGGCGGGGCGGCATCGGCAGGCAGGCCGGTGGCGGGCTCAGCATCAGCGCCTGAAAGGCGAAGCCGGGCCATCGGGCGCCGTCCGCTCAGGGGTTGACCGCTTCGTTCGCATAGACCCCGGCGATCGCATCGCGCCGCAGGTAGCCCCGGTAGCCGTCGGCCACTACGGCGCACCACGCGCTCGCCGGCTCGCAGCGGCGAAGATACCCCACCACGCCCGGTTCCAGCCGCGCCACCGCCGAAGCTCCGGCATCCGGGCGGCTGTGCAGCACGTGCACCGCGCCCCTGCTGTCGAAAGTGCGCCGCCCGCTCAGCGTCGCCTCGTGCACCCAGCCCTTGATGCCGTCCGGGTCTTCCACCAGCCGCCAGACGTCGAACTCGCGCAGGACCTGCATCGGCAGATGAATGCGGTGGTACACCCATTCGATCGGGTAGGTCATGCCGGGGCCGGCGCGCATGTTCACATCGTCGGTCTTCAGGCTCACCCAGCGCGGGATCGGCAGGCCGGTGACGGTGCCGACGGTGTGCAGCTTGGCGGGTGCGGCGGGCTTCGCCGGTGCTGGCGGCGGCGCCAGCAGGGGCTTCGCCGGCCTGGCGGGGGCGGCGAGAGGTTTCGCCGCGGTGACAGTTTGCGGCGGCGGTGGGGGGGGCGGCGGCAGCGGTAGCGGCGGATGGATGGTGCGGGTCGGACCGTGCGCCCGCAGCAGCGGCGGCCGGTTGGCCGGCGCGTTGTGGCCGAGCAGCGA
>JAJXZO010000213.1 GCA_021780035.1 Pseudomonadota bacterium | reverse complement strand
CGCGGATGCGCACCGCCCCGCCCAGCACGATGCGCGCCACCGCGCCGGCCGCCACCCGGCAGGCGGTCTCGCGCGCGGACGAACGGCCGCCGCCACGAAAGTCGCGATGGCCGTATTTCAGCTCATAAGTGAGGTCGGCGTGGCCGGGGCGGAAACGCTCGGCGATGTCGCCGTAGTCCTTCGAGCGCTGGTCGGTGTTGTCGATGTGGAGCGCGATCGGCGTGCCGGTGGTCCTTCCCTCGAACACGCCCGAGAGAATCCGCACCGCGTCCGCCTCGTGGCGCTGGCTGGTGAAACGCGACTGCCCCGGCCTGCGGCGGTCGAGCCAGGGCTGGATGTCGGTTTCCGCAAGCGGCAATCCCGGCGGGCAGCCGTCCACGACGGCGCCGATCGCCGGGCCGTGGCTCTCTCCCCAGGTGGTGACGCGGAACAGGTGGCCGAACGTGTTATGCGACATAATTGTTATGCCATATCAGCGAATCCGGCCACCCCGGCGGCCTACTCGCCGTTGATGGTGATGTCCGGCGCGTCGGGGTTCTTCATGCCCTGGATGTGGTAGCCGGTGTCCACGTGGTGGACCTCGCCGGTCACGCCCGCGGAAAGCGGCGACAGCAGGTAGAGCCCGGCGCCGCCCACGTCCTCGATGGTGACGTTTCGCCGCAGCGGCGAGTTGTACTGGTTCCACTTCAGGATGTAGCGGAAGTCGCCGATGCCGGAGGCGGCGAGCGTGCGGATCGGCCCGGCGCTGATGGCGTTCACCCGGATGTTGCGCGGCCCGAGATCGGCGGCGATGTACCGTACCGAGGCCTCCAGCGCCGCCTTCGCCACTCCCATCACGTTGTAGTGCGGGGTCCAGCGTTCGGCGCCGAGGTAGGTCAGCGTCAGCATCGCCCCGCCGTCCTTCATCATCGCCGCCGCCCGGCAGGCCGCCGCAGTGAAGCTGTAGCAGGAGATGTCGAGCGCCTGCTGGAATGCCGTGCGCGGCGTGTCCACGTAGCGGCCGCGCAGGAACTGCTTGTCGGCGTAGCCGATGGCGTGCACCAGGAAGTCGATGCCGTCCCATTCCTTCGCCAGGGTGCCGAACGCTTCGTCGACGCTGGCGTCCTCGCCGACGTCGCAGGGAATGACGATGTTGCTGCCCAGGCTTTCGGCCAGCGGCCGCACCCGCTTCTCCAGCGCGTCGCCCTGGTAGGTGAAGGCGATCTCGGCGCCCTGGGCGGCGCAGGCGGCGGCGATGCCCCAGCCGAGCGAACGATCGTTCGCCACCCCCATGATCAGTCCGCGCCGGCCCTGCATCAGCAGGCCGCGCGGGGGGGAGGCGGTGGGACAGCCAGGATTCATGGTGTTCTCTCTTATCCGGAGACCAGTATTTCCCTCTGTTGGCACGACGAGGGCCGATCCGGCAAGTCGGGGCCGAAGGGGGCCTCTGGCGAAGGCGGGCGCGCTCGGGCACAAGGGGCAGAGGACAGGAAGCACACCCCATGCCGGACCCGTTCGAACACTTCCAGCGCTGGTTCGCCAAGGCCGAGAAGGCCGAGCCGAACGACCCGAACGCCATGGCCGTCGCCTCGGCGACGCCCGAAGGCCGGCCCTCGGTGCGCATGGTGCTGCTGAAGGAGTGGGACCGGCGCGGTTTCGTCTTCTACACCAACCTCGAAAGCCGCAAGGGCGACGAGCTTCGCACCAACCCCTTCGCCGCGCTGCTGTTCCACTGGAAGAGCCTGAAGCGGCAGATCCGCATCGAAGGCCCGGTGTCGCTGGTGGCGGAAGCCGAGGCCGACGCCTATTTCACCTCGCGCGCCCGCTCCTCGCGCCTCGGCGCCTGGGCCTCGCAGCAGTCGCGCCCGCTCAGAAGCCGCACCACGCTGCTGCGGCGCGTCGCCGAATACGAGGCGACCTACTTCGGTGGCGCGGTGCCCCGCCCGCCGTTCTGGTCCGGCTACCGGGTGGAGCCGGAGCACTTCGAGTTCTGGCGCGACATGCCCTTCCGCCTGCACGAAAGGCTCGTCTATACGCGAGCGGAGGGCGGCTGGAACACCGAGCGCCTCTACCCCTGAAGCCACGGAATCCGCGCCCGCGCCGTTTCGTGATACACTGCCGATGAACTGAAGCCTGTTCCGGGGAGGCTCGACCATGGCGATCCGCAAAGTGCTCCTGCCGCTTACCGGCACCACCGCCGGCGAGGCGGCGCTGGTGACCGCGCTCTCCGTCGCGCGCCTGTGGAAGGCGCATGTCACCGCGCTGCACGTGCGGGTGGACAGCCGTGATGTCGCCCCGCTCGCCGGCGAGGGCCTGTCGGGGGCGATGATCGAGGAGATGATGTCCGCCACCGAGAAGGAAAGCTCGGACCGGGCGCGTGCCGTGCGGGCGATGTTCGAACGCTTCGTCGCCGAGCACGGCGTGGTGGTGCAGGAGGCGCGGTTCCGCGCCGGTATGGCCACCGCCTCCTTCGCCTCCGTCGTCGGCCGCGAGGAGGACGTGGTGGTGCAGCAGGCACGGCTTGCCGACCTCACCGTGGTGGCGCACCCCGAGGCGGACGAGGACGTCTCCTCGACCGACGCGCTGCACGCGGTGCTGTTCGACTCCGGCCGCCCGGTGCTGATCGCCCCGCAGTATCCGCCCGGATCGATCGGCAAGCGCATCGCGCTCGCCTGGAACGGCACCGCCGAATCGGCGCAGGCGGTGTGGGCGGCGCTGCCCTGGATGCGCCAGGCCGAGGCGGTGCGCATTCTCTCCGCCGACGAATACCAGCGCCGCGGCCCGGGCGCGACGGAACTGCTCGACTACCTGGCGCTGCACGGCATCAAGGGGGAGCTCGCCACCTTCCGGCCGATCGACCGCGAGGTGGGCGCGGGGCTGCTCGCGGCGGCGCACGAGTTCGGCGCCGACCTGCTGTGCATGGGCGCCTATTCGCACTCCCGCCTGCGCCAGCTGATCCTCGGCGGCGTCACCCGCCACGTCCTGGAGAAGGGCGACCTGCCGGTGATGATGAACCGCTGAGGTGTTCGGCGTCACCGACCCCGGTGTCGAGGCCGCCGTCCGCGCCTTCGTGAAGCTAATGCGGGCCGGGCGGACGGTGCTTTCGCGCATCGAGCCGGCACTTGCCCGCCAGGGCCTCACCGCCACCCAGTTCGGCGTGCTGGAGGCACTGCTGCACAAGGGGCCGCTGACCCAGCGCGAGCTTGGCGCCAAGGTGCTGACGAGCGCGGGCAACATGACCGCGGTGGTGGACAAGCTCGCCCGGCGCGGCTTCGTCGCCCGCGCGCCCAACCCGGCGGATCGCCGGGAAGTGCACGTCACCCTCACGCCCGAGGGTCGCGCCTTCATCGAGGCGCTGTTCCCCGCCCACGCGGCGGAAATCGCCCGCGCCATGGCGGCGCTCACGCCGGCCGAACTGGAAGCCCTGGGCGAACCGCTGCGCCGGCTGGGGAAGGGCGGCGCCTCCTCCTAGGCCACGGGCCTGGGCGGCGGCGGGGGCGGGTTCACGTCGTCGGGGATCGGGTTCACGAACGGCGTGCCGGCGAGGCGGGCGGCGAAATCGGCCTTCGCCGCCGCCACCAGCGCGGGATCGGCGCAGAGCCTCGCGGCGGTGGCCGCCATCACCTTCGCCGCGTGTTCCGTTCCCTTGTGCGCCGCCGGCGACTTGCCCTGCGCCACCACCTGCCAGGAGTGCCCCGGCGTGCCGATCGCCTGCGTGGCGCCGCGGAACTGCACCGTCGGCACCACCCAGCTCACCGACCCCACATCGGTCGAGCCGACCAGGGTCGGATCGCCCGCGCCGGGTTTCACCATGCGGTCGCACAGCGCCAGACCGGGCACCGGCTTCACCCCCGCGCGGGCGAAGGAGGAGCGGATGTCGTCGGCCGAAAGCGTCGCCTGGATGGCGCGGGCGAAGTCGCGGTCGGCGTCGTCCCACGCCGGCGGGCCGAGGTGTTCGGCCACCGCGTCCATCAGCGTCTCCAGCGGCGTGTTGCCGACGAGGTTGGCGTCGCCGCTGAGGAACTCGTGGCGCACCTCGGTTTCCGTCATCAGCGCCGCGCCCTCGGCGATGCGCAGCACTCGCGGCACCAGCGCCTGCAGTCCCGGCAGGTCGGTGGCGCGGATCAGGTAGCGGATGATGGCGCGCGCCTGCACCACGTTGGGCGCCACGCCGCCGGCGTCCTGGTAGGCGTAGTGGATGCGCGCGGAGGACGGGATGTGCTCGCGCAGGTAGTTGACGCCGACGTTCATCAGTTCCGCGGCGTCGAGCGCGCTGCGGCCGAGGTGCGGCGCCGCGGCGGCGTGGCTCGCCCTGCCGGTGAAGTGGAAGTTGATCTCGTTGCAGGCGAGCGAGACCGGCGTGTTCACCCCGCAGAACGCGGCGGGGTGCCAGGAGATCGCCACGTCCACGTCGGCGAAGGCGCCGGCGCGCACCAGGAACCCCTTGGCGGAGCCGCCCTCCTCGGCCGGGCAGCCGTAGTAGCGCACCGTGCCGGGCGTGCCGGTCGCCTCCAGCCAGTCCTTCAGTGCCGCGGCGCCGAGCACCGAGCCCGCGCCCAGCAGGTTGTGGCCGCAGCCGTGGCCGTTGCCGCCTTCCGCCAACGGCTTGCGTTCGGCCACGTTCGCCGCTTGCGACAGCCCCGGCAGCGCGTCGTATTCGCCTAAGACTGCGATCACCGGCCCGCCCGAGCCCGCCTCGCCGATCAGCGCCGTGGCCATGCCGCCCGCGCCTTCGGTGAGGCGGAAGCCCCAGGCGCGCAACAGTTCGGCGTGGGCGGCGGCCGAAAGCCATTCGCCGAAATTGAGTTCGGGGGTGTCCCACACCCGGTCGCCGAGCGCGAAGGCCGCCTCCCGCCGCGCTTCCACCAGCCGCCAGACTGCCCGGTCCTGCTCCACGATGCCCTCCCGATTCGCACTTGCGGCCAGGGTCTATGCGCGCGCCGCCTCCGTGCCGCAACCCGCCGCGCCGTCCGGCAGCAGCCGGTAGAGCGTGGTGGCGCGGCTCGCGTGATCCTCGAGTTCGAGGCTTGTCGGCACCTCGTAGCGGGCGAATGCGGCAAGCCCGGTCTTCGGCAGGTAGGCGCGGCCGGGATCGGCGATCCACACCTCCGCCGTCTTTGCCAGCCCGGCGAACCA
>JAJXZO010000075.1 GCA_021780035.1 Pseudomonadota bacterium | reverse complement strand
CTGCGTCAGCCTCTGAACGGGCACTCCGCGGCGCGCGGGTCCCCCCTATGGACTACCGGCACGAGCCGCTGCCAGGGGGTCCTTTTTGGACGCCGATAGGGGGTCCCTTTTGCACGCCGATTGACACGCTTGGCATCCTCCGTCGTCGCCTCTCGCACGTTTCGCTTCTCGGCCTTCACCTTTGTCCGCAAGCGTGCGGGTGCCACCGCGAGTTGCCGATGCCAGCGCTGGATCAACGGCGCTGTCAGGCTCGATACCAGCTTGTCGCCGAATGCGGGCAGGATGTGGGCATTGATCGAACACCGAACGTCGCCAAGGGCTTTCCCTCCCCGGACGATGTAATCCTCAAGATAGTCGGCCATCGCCTGCGTGACCGTCAGCGGCTCGACCACCTTCCCGGCGCCCCGCTCGATCCGAGCGAACCAGAGCCTCGCCTTGTCCTGCGCCTGCCCGAAGGTCAGCGTGCCGGCGCCATCGGCGTCCATCAGGTCGTCGGCCGCGCCCAACGCCTCATAGCGGCGCCCCTCGCTGCGATCATAGTAGCGTGCGATCCATGCACCGGCCTTGCCGCCCGAAAGGCGCCGGTAGCCGATCGCCCGGCCTTCCTGGATGTTCCGCCAGTACGGTTCGCGCCGGGGCGAAAGCTTCAGCCTGGCCGTTCGGGTATCCAGACGTTCGTCGCGCGCCTTGCGTGGCATCGGGACCGCTCCGCAATTCCATACGGCAAATATACGGCATATCTGTGCCGGGAACAACGGAACAAAACGGGATCATGAAAACACCTATTTCGCCGTTTTCAGTATGTTATGGGACAGACTGGGATAGTCCTTATTCCATTATCACAGCGGTAACGCCCATCCGGGCTTCATGGGCTGGGTACAAGGCGGTGGTACCGCTGTCGGCATGCTTGCCGAGATGCTGGCCGCCGGCATGAACGCCAACCTCGGTGGTCGCCACCACATGGCCATCGCCGTCGAAAAGCAGGTGGTGCAGTGGAGTCGGGAACTGTTCGGCTTTCCCGCCACCGCCGGCGGGTTGTTCCTTACCGGCAGTTCCCAGGCCAATCTGCTCGGCGTGCTGATCGCGCGCACGCGCGCGCTCGGCCCGCAGGTGCGGTTCCGCGGCCTTGCCAGGCTGGGGCAGCGGCTTACCGCCTACGCCGCAACTTCGGTGCACGCCTGCGTGCCGCGGGCGATGGAAATTGCCGGCCTTGGCGGCGACCAGTTGCGCCTGATTCCAGTCGATTCAGGGCAGCGCATGGAACTTGCGGCATTGCGAGAGGCGATCACCCGCGACCGTGCATCCGGCCTGCAGCCTTTCCTGGTGGTGGGCACGGCTGGCAGCGTCGATGTTGGTGCCATTGATCCGCTGAGCGAGCTTGCTCGCATCGCCAAGACGGAAGGGATGCATTTTCACATCGACGGGGCGCTGGGCGCGCTGGCCATGCTGGCGCCGTCGCTGGCGCCCCGGTTCACCGGCATCGAGCGGGCCGGTTCGCTTGCCTTCGACTGGCACAAATGGGCGCAGGTTCCCTATGACGCCGGTTTCCTGCTGGTGCGCGACAGCGCGTTGCAGCGCGCCACCTTCGCCACCGAGGCCGCCTACCTGCGCCGTGCGGGGCAGGGGCTTGCCGGGGGCGCATGGTGGCCGTGCGACGACGGGCCTGACCTCTCGCGCGGGTTCCGCGCGCTCAAGGTCTGGTTCGCCTTGAAAACCTACGGCGCCGCCGCCATCGGCCGCAGCATTGCCAACAGTGTTGCTCTGGCCTCCGACCTCGCACGGCGCATCGCCGCCGAGCCGGCGCTGGAGCTGCTCGCCCCCGTGCCGCTCAATATCGTTTGCTTCGCCTGCCGCGGAGCCGAAGCCGACCGGCGCAATGCGGACATCGTGGCAACTTTGCACGAGACCGGAAAGGTGGCTCCCTCGCTCACCTGCATCGACGGGCGCGTCACGATCCGGGCCGCACTCGTCAATCACCGCACCACCGAAGCCGACTGCACGGCGTTGGTCGACTCGGTGATGGAGCGCATCCGCGCCCAGGTTGTTCCCCAGGCTGCATGAGGTGTCGTGTGATGACGATGGCCGCGCTTCAGCGACTCGCCTTGCCTCCCGCCGACCGTGTGACGAGCCTTGGTGTCGCCCGCCTGATGCGTCTGGCCTACGAGGGGGGCAACCTCGCGCCGCTGTGGAACTTGCTTCGCGCTCGCGCGGAGGCCGATCCCGAGGATGCGGCGGCGCGGCTCGACCTCGCCTCCATCCTGATGCTCACCGGCCACCGGCAGGATGGCTTGGCGCTGCAGGCTGAAGCTCTCTCCCATCAGGCTCTCTATCGTCAGTCCCACGGAAGCGGCCGCGGGCTCAGGCTGCTTGCTTTCGTCGCCGCCGGCGACTTCATGGCCAACACGCCGCTCGACTTCCTGCTGGAAGGCTCCGACACCGAACTTTTCCTGCTTTACGTAGGTCCCGGTGTGGCTCCGCCTACCTCCTTGCCAGAGCACGACCTCGCCTTCCTTGCCGTCGCCGAATCGGCGGCGAACGCGCCGTTACTTGCCGGACTCGGCCCGGTGCTTGCCGCCTGGCCCAGGTCAGTGATCAACGGTGTGCCCGAGCGGATCGCCACCCTGTCGCGTCCGGGCCTGCGTGCATTGTTCCGGGGATTCCAGGCCTGTGTTGGTGCCGGCGGGCGGGCGCATCGCGCGCACGGCACTAAAGGCGATTGCCGCTGGCATTCCCGGTGCGGCGCTGCCCGCGGGTGTCGGCTTTCCGCTGATCATCCGCCCACTCGACAGCCACGCCGGCAGCGGGCTCTCCTGCGTCACGACATCGGCGGAGCTTGGCTCCTACCTGCAAGACCGCCCGGAGGGGAAGTTCGACGTCGCCGCTTTCATCGACTACCGGAGTGCGGACGGGCTCTACCGCAAGGCACGCATCGCCTTCGTGCGCGGGCGGCCCTTTGCCGTGCACCTGGCGGTCTCCACGCATTGGATGGTGCACTATCTCAATGCCGAAATGGGGGAGAGCGCAGCCAAACGGCGAGAAGAGGCGCACTTCATGGATGATTTCGAGGTGGGCTTTGCCCGTCGCCACCAAGCGGCGCTCGCCGAAATTGCCGACAGGGTCGGCCTCGACTACTTCGCCATCGACTGCGCGGAGTTGCTTGATGGCCGGTTGCTGTTGTTCGAGGCCGACGTGGCGATGGTCCTGCACACGCTCGATTCGGCGGAGATGTATCCCTACAAGAAGCCGACGATGGCGAAGCTGCTTGCCGCCTTCATGGCGACGCTCAACGCCTCGACATGTTGAGTGGCCGCGTCAGCCGATGCCGAGGGCGCGGCGGCGCTGGGTGAGCGGCGGTGGGGGCGGGGGCGGCGCATCCTCGGGGCTTGCCAGCGCCTCCAGCAGTGCCTCACGCAACTGCTGCAGCTTGCGTTCGTTCTCGACCTTCAGGCCGAACACGTCCTTCACGTAGAACACATCCACTGCGCGCACGCCGTACGTGCTGACGTGAGCAGACGCGATCTGCAGTCCCTGCTCACTGATGGCGGCGGTGATATCGTACAGTAGCCCTGGTCGGTCGCGCCCGTTCACTTCCAGCACCGTGTGAGTGTTCGATGCGTGGTTATCCACCAACACCCGGGGCGGCACATGGATGGCGCGCATCCGCCGCCCCAGTAACGCCTTGGAGATCTTTCTGATTTCCGCGGAAAGCTTGAGCCGGCCTACTAGCGCCTGCTCAATCAGCCCGTAGAGCCGCGAGAGCCTTTGCGGCGAATCGAAGGTGCCACCGGCGGCGTCCTGCACCCAGAAGGTGTCGAGCGCCATACCGTTGGTGAGTGTGTGGATGCGCGCATCGACGATAGAGGCGCCGGCCACCGCCAGCGCGCCAGCGATCTGGCTGAACAGCCCGGCGTGGTCGGCGGCATAGACAGTTACTTCGGTCACCGCGCGCAGCGGCAAAGGCTGCATCTGCACGGTGAGCGGCATGTTCTTCGCGTCGGCGTCGCGGATCATGCGGGCGTGGCGGGCGTGTGTCTCGGGGTCGAACCCGAGCCAATAGGCGCCGTAGCCAAGCGCCAGGAACTGTTCGCGCGCTTCTTTCGGCCAGTCGTCCAGCAGCAGCGCCGCTGCCTGCTTGGCACGGTCGACGCGCACGTCGCGCTCGGCGGTGGACAGTCCGCCCGCCAATACCTCGGCCACCCGCGCGTACAATTCGCGCAGCAGCGTGGCCTTCCAGCCGTTCCACACCTTGGGCGAGACAGCCCGCATGTCGGCCACGGTGAGCACGAGCAGCAACCGCAGACGCTCCGGCGACTGGATCACCTCGGCGATGTCGAGGATGGTCTTCGGGTCGTCGATGTCGCGGCGGAAGGCGGTCTGGCTCAGCAACAGGTGGTGCAGCACCAGCCAGGAGACGGTCTCAGTCTCCTCGGCGGAAAGGCCGAGTTGCGGCCCGACGCTCTGCGCCAATTCGGCGCCGAGTTCGGAATGATCGCCGCCGCGGCCTTTGGCAACATCGTGCAGCAGCAGCGCCACATAGAGAGCGCGGCGCGACTGCAGGTTGGTCACGAGGTCCGAGGCGACGGGGGCGATTTCCGAAAGGTCGCCCATCTCCAGCGTGTTAAGCACGCGGATCGCCTCGATCGTGTGCTCGTCGACGGTAAACACGTGGTAGGTGTCGAACTGCATCTGCCCGACGATGCGCGCCCAGTCGGGCAGCAGCCGGCCGAGGATGCCGGTCTCGTTCAGCACCTTGAGCCACACGGCGCCGTCAGGCTCGCCGCTCTGGTCGCGGCCGCTCAGCAGCTCGAGGAATATCGCCGCCGCCGCCGGATTGTCGCGCAATTCCACGGCGCGGCGCTCGTGGCGGATCAGCGCGCGCATGGCGAGCGGGTGCAGGGCGAGGGCGCGGTCGCGCGAGACCTGCAGGATGCGCAGCATCTGCAGCGGTTCCACGTAGAACTCGTGGCCCTTGGCGCTCATCAGCTTGTTGTCGGCCAGGATGAAGCCGGCTTCGAACAGCTGCGCGTCGGTCTGGATCGGCCGGGCCGGCGGGCCGAGCGCGGCACGCACCAGCGCCGGCTCCAGCACCGTGGTGAGGCGGGCCACCTCGCGCGCGGTAAGAAAATAGTGGCGCATGAAGCGCTCCACCCCGTCCTGGCGACCGTGCGGAGTGTAGCCCATGCGCGCGCCCACCACCGGCTGCAGATCGAAGGTGAGGCGTTCCTCGGCACGGTCGGAGATGTAGTGGAGGTGGAAGCGGACGGTCCACAGGAAGTCCAGCGAGCGGCGGGCGAGCCGCGCCTCCGTCTCGACCAGCAGCGGTCCCGCGGGTCCGTCGGGGTTCGTGAGCTCGCTGATCTCGGTGGTGCCGAACGCGTAGCGGGACAGCCAGTGCAGCGTTTGTAGGTCGCGCAGCCCGCCGCGGCCTTCCTTGATGTTGGGCTCGACCAGGAACGGCGATTCGCCGAAGCGGTGGTGGCGCTCGGTGCGTTCCTCCTGTTTCGCCGCGATGAAGGCGGCGGCGCCGGCCTCGTCGCAGGCCTCGCGGAAGCGTTTCTGGAACAGGGAGTACAGCTCGGGATCGCCGGTGATCAGCCGGGCATCGAGGAGCGAGGTGAGGATGGTGAGATCGCCGCCCGCCTCGCTCAGGCATTCCGCCACCGAGCGGGTGGCGTGGCCGATCTTCAGCCCGAGATCCCAGAGAAAATAGAGCATGAACTCGACCGTCCGAAGCGAGCTCGGGCTCGGCTCGTTGGCGGTGAGGAACAGAAGGTCGATGTCGCTGAAGGGGGCCAGCTCGCCGCGCCCGTAGCCGCCGGTGGCGGCGAGCGCCATCCGCTCCGCCTCGCCGCCGGTTTCCTCGGCGTGCGGTCGCAGCGACTGCGCATAGGCGAACAGCGCGGCGATCAGCCCGTCGTTCAGCGCCGCGAGGCGGCGGGCGGCCACCATGCCGCTCATCTCGCCGGCCTCGAAACTTTCCCGCATATGCGCCTGGAAGCGACCGAGGTGGCGACGGAAGGCGCCGAGGGCGGCATCGCGCGGCAGCGTTGCCCCGTTCTCGGCGGCGAGGGAAGCGAGCCGCTCCCGCAGCTGCTGGGTGGCGGCGGCCGGATCGGACGGAAAGCCAGAGGGGGAGCCGGACATTCGGGTCATGTTAGCGGCTTGTTGCCGGCCGCGACAACGGGCAGCGGCGATGGCAGCATCGTGCGGAGGTGATAGAGCGCCTCCAGCGCCTCGCGCGGGGTGAGCCGGTCGGGGTCGAGCGCTGCCAGTGCCTCCAGCAGCGGTTCGGACGGCGCCTCGGCGGCGGGCGGCGGAGCGGCGGCGGCGAACAGCGGCAGGGCGGCGGCGGCGGTCAGGTTGCCGGCCCGCTCCTCGAGCGCCGCGAGAAGCGCTGCGGCGCGGCGCACCACCGGGGCGGGCACGCCCGCCAGCGCCGCCACGTGCACGCCCCAGCTGCGGTTCGCCGCCCCCGGCGCCACCTCGTGCAGGAACACCACGCCGCCCTTCCACTCTTTCACGCGCATGGTGTGCGGCGACAGCCGCGGCAGCTCGGCGGTGAGCCCGGCGAGTTCATGGAAATGGGTGGCGAACATCACCCGGCAGCGGACGACGTTGTGCAGCGCCTCCAGCGCCGCCCAGGCGATCGCCAGCCCGTCGAGCGTGGCGGTGCCGCGGCCGATCTCGTCCAGCACCACCAGGCTTTGCGGTCCCGCCTGGTGCAGGATGGCGGCCGTCTCCATCATTTCCATCATGAAGGTGCTGCGCCCGCGCGCGAGGTCGTCGGCGGCGCCGACGCGCGAGAACAGCCGGTCCACGAGGCCGAGACGCATGCGCTCCGCCGGCACCGGCTGTCCCGCCTGCGCCAGCAGCACCAGCAGCGCGTTCTGCCGCAGGTAGGTGGATTTGCCGGCCATGTTGGGGCCGGTGAGCAGCATCAGCCGCTTGCCGGGGGAAAGGTCGGCGTGGTTCGGCACGAAGGCTTCGCCGGGGGGCAGCGCCGCCTCCACCACCGGGTGGCGTCCTGCCTCGATTACGAAATCGAGACCTTCGGCCACTTCGGGCCGGCACCATGCGCCATTGCCGGCGAGGGTGGCCGCGGAAAGCGCCACATCGATCCGGGCGAGCGCCTCGGCGGCGGCGGCGAGCGCCTCGGCGGCGGCGAGGACCGACGCCACCAGTTCGGCGAACAACGCGCGCTCACGCTGCATGGCGCGATCCGCGGCCTCGACGATGCGCCGGTCGAGTTCGGAAAGTTCGGCGGAGGTGAAGCGCGCGCCGTTCGCCATCCCCTGCCGGAGCGTGAGCGAAGGCTCGGCGCGCAGCGCCTCGGCCGCCGTTGCCGGCACCTCGATGACGTAGCCGAGCTGCGCGTGATGGCGGATCTTTAGGTTCGGCACGTTGTAGCGGCGGGCGTATTCCGCCTGTGTGGCGGCGATCGCCCGGCGGCTGTCGGTGGCAAGCTCGCGGAGCGAATCGAGCGTGGCATCGAAGCCCTGGGCGATGGCACCGTCTTCGAGCCGGAGCGGCACAAGCTCTGGCAACGCCGCCCGGAGCCGCGCCAACAGCGACGGGGCGGGCGCGAGCAGGGCGCGGTGGCCGGCGAGGCCCGTAGGCAGCGGCCCCGCGAGCGCAGCCTGGGTGGCCTCGGCGGTGGCGAGACCGTCGCGCAGCGCGCCGAGGTCGCGCGGGCCGCCGCGGCCCAGCGAAAGCCGGCCCAGGGCGCGGGCCATGTCCGGGCAATGCCGGAGCGCCGCCCGCAGTTGTTCCGCAGCGCCGTCGTTGGCGAGCAGCCACGACCAGTCGTTCTGGCGGCGGGCGATGGCCGTTGTTTCGGCGAGCGGCGCGGTGAGATCGTCGGCGAGCAGGCGAGCGCCGGGCGCAGTCAGCGTGCATCCGACGGCGGCGAGTAGCGTGTGGGTGGCGGTGCCGTCGCGGGCGCGCAGGATCTCGAGGCTCGTGCGCGTGGCGGCGTCGAGTTCCAGCCGGCCGCCGGAACCGAGCGGCAGCGGCGGGGCGAGGCGCGGCAATTGGCCGGCGGCCGTGCGGCGCACGTAGTCGAGTGCGGTTGCCGCCGCCACCGCCTCGGCGTCGGTGAAGTTGCCGAAGACGTCGAGGCTGGCGGCGTCGAAGGCGCGGCCGAGCGCCAGCCGCGCCGCCTCGGGTGCCGACGCGGCGGGTGGGCGGCTCTGATGCGCCGCCCACGGTTCCCCCACCATGCCGGCGGGCGCGAGGATCTCCGCCGGTTCCAGCCGGCCGAGCAGGGAGGGAAGGGCGACCTTGTCGACGACCTGGGTCTCGAAGCGGCCTGTGGACACGTCGAGCCACGCCGCGCCGAGCGTTGCGCCGGACTCAGCCAGAGAGAGCAGGAGGTTGGGCCTGCCCGCCTCCAGCAGGGTTTCCTCGGTCAGCGTGCCCGGAGTGACGAGGCGCACTACCTTGCGCCGGAGCGGAGTCTTGGCGGTGTGCGTCTTCGGGTCGTCGAGCTGTTCGGCCACGGCGACGCGAAAGCCGCGGCGGATCAGCCTGGCGAGGTAGGCTTCGGCGGCGTGTACCGGCACGCCGCACATAGGGATCGGTTCGCCCGCGTGCTCGCCGCGATGGGTGAGGGCGATGTCGAGCACGGTGGCGGCCGCCTCCGCGTCGGCGAAGAACAGCTCGTAGAAATCGCCCATGCGAAAGAACACCAGCGCATCGGGAAACGCCTCCTTGGCGGCGAACCACTGCGCCATGGCGGGGGTGGCCCCTTTGGCGGATAAGGGCGCGGGGGGCGCGGCCGGACGGGCGGATGCGGGCATCGGCTACCTTTAGCCGACTCCCCGGAGGGGTGCGAGAGCGATGGACGGCCGATTGAATGCCGGTCGAGACGCAAAATCTCAGATATTTTCGCACATGGCCGACATATTGTGCTTGCTTTGAGGATCGAGAGTAAGGTACGGATGCGCCGGACGTGAACTCAAGGCCCTTGGCCGACAGGGGGCTGCAAACGATGACGGTGTGGAAACGCCTGCGTGCGCACGACCGGAGACTCCGGGGAAGGCTGGCTGGCGCCTGACGCCGGGTGGTCGCGCGCCATGGCATTCCCCGCCGTCACGGCTGCGGCGCGCGACGGGGGCGCCGGAAAACGAGATGCGGCGGCGGAAGCCGGACTTTCGCCGCGGTTGATGGAAGGAACGCGGGAAATGGCCCAGCAGTACTCCCTCGCTCACCTGACCGTGCTTGGCGTGCCGCCGGCGGAGATGGCGCGCAAGGCCCGGCGCGCCGGCTACGATTTCATCAGCCCCCGCTTCATTCCCATCGGCTCTGCCGGCGAGCCGCGCTACGCGGTCGCCGAGGACAAGGCGCTGAAGCGCGACCTGAAGCGCGCCCTGGACGAGACCGGGATCGGCATACACGACGTGGAACTCGCGCGGATCGTCGACGGCCTCGATGCGCGAACCTATCTGCCGGCCTTCGAGGTGGCCGCCGAACTGGGCGCGCGGCGCATCATCAGCAGCGCCTGGACCAACGACCGCGCCTTCGTCGTCGATACCTACGCGGCGCTGTGCGATCTGGCGAAACCGCTGGGGTTGACGGTGGATTTCGAGTTTCCGAGCTTCTCCGGCGTCACCGGCCTCGGCGCCGCCGTTTCCGTCCTGCGCGAGGCGGCGCGGGAGAACTGCGGCATCATGGTGGATACGCTCTACCTGGCTTACTCGCGCGTGCGCCCCGAGGAACTCGACGCCATCCCGCGCGAGTGGTTCCACTTCGCGCATCTGTGCGACGCGCCGGCGGAAGTTCCGGAAACGACCGAGGACATGATCGCCATCGCCCGCAGCGCGCGGCTGTATCCAGGGGAGGGAGGCATCGACCTTGCCGCCTATCTCAACCGCATGCCGCGCATTCCCTATTCGATCGAGCTGCCCAACGACGAGAGGGTGGCAGAGTTCGGCTACGAGGAGCACGCGCGGCGCTGCGTGCAGGCGGCGAAGCGCTATTTCGGGCGCCACCCGCGGGCGGAGGATGCGTTGCTGCGGGCCTGACCCGCGGCGGCGGGGCCCGGCTGTCCGCGCTCCGTAACCTGTAGACAGTCAACGAAACGAGGCGGTTCCTATGGCATCTCCCTTGACCGACGAACAGCGAGCCTACGTGCGGACCCTGGTGGCCAACGCCCGCGCCGCCATGGCGGAGATCGCGGACTACGACCAGGCGAAGATCGACCGGCTGTGCCAGGCGCTGGCCTGGGCGACGGCGAACGAGAAGCACATGACCCGCATCGCCAACATGGCGGTGGACGAGACGGAGCTTGGCGACCGCGTCGGCCGCGTGAGCAAGAGGTTCAAGATCATCGGCGTGCTGCGCGACGCGCTGCGCCAGAAGAGCATGGGCGTGATCGAAGAGATTCCCCAGAAGGGAATTACCAAATACGCGAAGCCCGCCGGCGTGATCGCCTCGCTGATCCCCACCACCAACCCCGAACAGACGCCGCCGGTAACGGGCATCTACGCGCTCAAGTGCAAGGATTCGGTGATCTTCTCGCCGCATCCCCGCGCGAAGAAGACCACGGGCGAGGTGGTGCGCGTCATGCGCGAGGCGCTGAGGCGGCAGGGCGCGCCCGCGGACCTGTTCCAGGTCATCGAGAAGCCGAGTATTCCGCTCACGCAGGAGCTGATGTCGATCTGCGACCTCACCATGGCCACCGGCGGCCAGCCGATGGTGCGGGCCGCCTACAGCTCCGGAAAGCCGGCCTACGGCGTGGGGGCGGGCAACTCGACGATGGTGATCGACGAGACCGCGAACATCGAGGAAGCGGCGCGCAACACGCGCACCAGCAAGACGTCGGACTTCGGTTCCGGCTGCTCGGCCGACGGCAACCTCATCGTCCACGAATCAATCTACGACGCGTTCCTCGCGCAGTTGCAGGCCGAGGGCGGTTATCTCGCCTCCGATGCGGAGAAGGCGAAGCTGGAAGCGGCGATGTGGGACGCCGAGGGTCACCGCACTATCGAGACGGTAGCGCGTGCGCCGCAGGTGGTGGCGAAAGTGGCGGGCTTCTCCATCCCCGACGACCGCAAGTTCCTCATCGTCAAGCAGCAGGACATCGGTCTCGCACACCGCTTCTCCAGCGAAAAGCTGACGACGCTGCTCGCCATCTACAAGTACAGGGATTTCGACCAGGCGCTCGAGATGGTGCGCGGCATCTACGAGGTCGGCGGCAAGGGCCATTCCTGCGGCATCTACTCGTTCAACGATGACCACATCCACCGCCTGGCGCTGGTCGCTCCGGTCAGCCGCATGATGGTGCGCCAGCCCCAGTCGAAGGCGAACGCCGGCGCCTTCAACAACGGCATGCCGATGACGTCGAGCCTTGGTTGCGGCATCTGGGGCGGCAACATCACCAACGAGAACGTCTCGCTCAAGCACTACATGAACGTCACCTGGGTAGCTCGGCCGATCCCTGATGACCGTCCTTCCGATGGCGAATTGTTCGGCGAGTTCTACCAGAGCGAGATCATCGAGTAGGCGAGGAAACGGAAAACAGGAAAGCAACCATGCGCGATCTCGTCTCTCACCAACTGGTCCGCTATCTCGAACGGCGCGGCGTCAGGCACGTCTTCGGACTTACAGGCCATACCGTTATCGCAGCACTGTCGGCGATGGCGAACAGCAAGGTTCATTTCGTATCCGTCCGGCACGAGCAGATCGCCGCCCACGCGGCCGACGGCTATGCGCGCGTGACCGGCAAGGCATCCGTGCTGCTCACCCATCTCGGGCCGGGGCTGACCAACGCGGCGACGGGCGTTGCCAACGCGGCTCTCGATTGCATCCCGATGGTGGTGATCGCAGGCGACATCCCCAGCCACTACTACGGCAAGCACCCGCACCAGGAAGTGAATCTGCATACCGACGGCGATCAGTTCGAGATCTACCGCCCGTTCGTCAAGCGCGCGTGGCGGGTGGAACGTCCCGAACTGTTTCCCGAGATTCTGGAAAAGGCCTTCCAGCTTGCGGAGAGCGGGCAGCCCGGCCCGGTGCTGGTGGACGTGCCGATGGACATCTTCTCCCGCGAGGTGGACACGGCGCTGTTCGACCGCCTGCAGCACAACACCAAGAGCTTGGCGAAGCCTGATCTCGATCACGACGCGGCGGTGGCCATCGTCCGCGCCCTGGGCGAGGCGAAGCGCCCTGTGATCCACGTCGGCGGCGGCATCGTACTGGCGAAGGCGGCGGAGGAACTCAAAGCCTTCGTTGATCACATGGGCATCCCCGTGTCGCACAGCCTGATGGGCAAGGGCGCGCTGCCCGACGACCATCCGCTGCTGCTCGGCATGACCGGCTTCTGGGGCACCAGGTTCATCAACGAGAAAACCCGAACCTCCGACTGGGTGCTGGCGCTCGGTACGCGCTTCAAGGAGGCCGACAGCAGCTCCTGGGAGCCGGAATACACCTTCGCCTTCCCGCCGACGAAGCTTGCCCACATCGACATTGACCCGAGCGAGATTGGCCGCAACTATCCGACCGAGATCGGCGCGGTGGCGGACCTGAAGCAGGCGCTGAAGACGCTGAACCGCGTCGCCCGCGAGATCTATCCCAAGCCGCGCCGGAACGAGGCGCTGGAAGCCGAGATCGCCGCGGTGCGCGCCGAGTTCCGCGCGAGCAACAAGGCGATGGCGGAAAGCGATTCCTTCCCGATGATGCCGGAGCGCATCCTCGCGGAGACGCGGGCGGTGCTGCCGCGCGACGCCATTCTCACCACCGATGTCGGCTGGAACAAGAACGGTGTCGGCCAGCAATTTCCCATCTACACACCAGGCAGTTTCCTCACGCCGTGCGGGCTCGCCACCATGGGCTTCGGCCCGCCTTCCGCCCTCGGTGCCAAGATCGCCTGCCCGGACCGGGTGGTGGTGTCGCTGGTGGGCGACGGCGGCTTTGGGCAGAACCCTTCGGTGCTCGCCACCGCGGTGGACGAGAACGTGCCCGTGGTGTGGGTGGTGATGAACAACAACGCCTTCGGCACCATCGCCGGGCTGCAGATGGCCCACTACGGGATGACGTACGGCGCCACCTTCCCGAACGCCGGCGACGAGTACATGCCCGACTACGCGGCGATCGCCCGCGCCTACGGCGTGGAAGGCGTGCGCGTCCGCAAGGCCGAGGACTTCAAGCCGGCGCTGGAGAAGGCGATCGCCTCGGGCAGACCGTGCGTGATCGACGTCGCCATGCGCAACAACCCGACACCAACGGCGGGGCACTGGAATATTCTCGACATCTACTCGCCGGGAGAAAAAAAGGCTGCCCACGTGGCGACCGACTGAGAGGGACGGACGGGCCGGCCGGCAATCGGCCGGCCCACACGACGAGACGAACGAACAAAGTGACGGGGAGAAAGAAATGTCCGAGACGGCGGCGATCGTGAAGGGAGCGGTAGGTGCGACGGAAATCGCCTCGGCACGCTCGCGCAAGGCGGCGCTCGGCAGCTTCGTCGGTGCCATTGTCGACTGGTACGATTTCCTTCTCTACGGCTTCATGGCGGCCGTCGTGTTCAACGGCCTGTTCTTTCCGAGCCACGACCCCACGCTGGGGACGCTGGCGGCATTCGCCACTCTCGGCGTGGGCTTCCTGTTCCGGCCTCTGGGCGGGATCATCTTCGGCCACTATGGTGATATCGTTGGCCGCCGCGCCATGCTGGTCATCACCGTCGGCCTGATGGGCGTTTCATCGGCCTGCATCGGCCTGTTGCCGACCTACGCATCCATCGGCTGGTATGCGCCGCTGCTGCTGGTTCTCCTGCGCATCCTGCAGGGGGTCGCGGTTGGCGGCGAATGGGGCGGCGCCGCTCTGATGGCCGTGGAAAGCGCGCCTTCCGGCAAGAAGGCCTTTTTCAGCAGCGGCGTGCAGGTGGGCTACGGCGTGGCGCTGATTATCGTCACCGGCATCATGTCGACGCTGAGCGCGACGATGAGCAACGCCGCCTTCCTGTCGTGGGGCTGGCGCGTGCCGTTCCTGTTCAGCATCGTTCTCGTCGGCATCGCGCTCTGGATCCGGCTCGGCCTGGAAGAGACGCCAGAGTTCGTGGCCAAGGTGGGTGCGCACGGCGAGCGGCACATCAAGGCGCCGGTCATCGTCGCGCTCACGCGGCACCCCGGCGCGTTCTTCATCATCATCTCCATGCGCGCCATCGAGCTGCTGGCGATGTACATGGTCACCACCTTCTCTCTCTACTATTCGGTGTCCGTGCTGCACATGTCGCGCTCGCTGTTCCTCAACGTCGGCTTCGTGGTCGGCGCGGTGAGCTGCGTCACACTGCCGTTCTTCGCGTGGCTCGCCGACAGGGTGGGCTACAAGCGGGTGTACCTGACTGGCGCCATCATCGGCGTGCTGGCGACGTGGCCGTTCTTCATGGCAATGGAAGCGCGCTCGGTGGTGTGGATCGTCATCCTCTCGGTGCTGCTCGCGAACATCGCGCACGATATGGTGAACTCGGTGCAGCAGCCGCTGTTCACCGGTTTCTTCGGCACCGAATACCGCTACAGCGGTGCCAACATCGGCTATCAGGTGGCGAGCGTGATCTTCGGCGGATTCACGCCCTTCATCGGCACGCTGCTGTTCGACATGAACCACACGTGGCAGCCGGTGGCGGCGTTCATGGCGCTCGGCGGACTGCTGTCGGTGGTAGTGGCTGCCGCGATCAAGATGCGCCGCGAATAGACGTGAGGGAGCGATACGCAGGGCGGGGTCTTGCACCGCCGGGCGTGACGGGTGAGAGATTCCGGACGATCTGATCGTCGAATCTTGCACGGAGGTAAAGGCCATGAGGCTGGAGCGGAAAGTCGCATTCGTGACCGGCGGCGGCGGCGAGATCGCCGCCGCGATCGCCGGGCGCTTCCTGGAACACGGTGCGGCGGTTGCCCTCTTCGACGTCAACTCCGCTCTGCTGCAAAAAGTCTCCAACGTCCTGGGCGGCGAGCGGCGGCGTCTGACGGCGCTGACCGGCGACGTACGCGACCTCGAAGCGGTGGAACGGGCTGTTGCGGAAACCGAAAAGCTGTTCGGCGGCATTGATGTCCTTGTGAATTGCGCCGGCGTCCTCGACCACATGCCGATTGACCAGCTGCCGGTCGCCGCCTGGGAGAAGGTGATCGGCATCAACCTGACCGGCACGTTCGTCGCGTGCAAAGCCGTCGTTCCCGGCATGAAGGCGCGGAGCGCCGGGCATATCATCAATATTTCGTCACTCGGCGGACGCACCGGGCGGCCAGGTGTCGGAGTGGATTACGCTGCCTCCAAGGCCGGCGTGATCGGACTCACGCAGACCCTGGCTCGTGAACTCGGCACCTTCAATATTACGGTCAACAGCATCGCGCCCGGTCCTTTGCGCGGACAGATGACCAGCCAGCTCGAGCCGGAGAAACTGAAGGTTTTGTTGAGCAACGCCTGCGTACCCCGCCTGGGGACGATGGACGACATCGCCTACGCCGCCGTGTTCCTCGCCAGCGACGAGTCAGGATGGGTCACCGGCGAAGTTCTCGATGTAAACGGGGGGATTTTCGTATGATCAACCGCATTGGAAGGGCGGCAATGGTGGCGCGAAAGCGCGTCATAACGCTATCATTTGCTGCCGCGGCCGTTGACTGGAAGCATTAGGAAAGGTATTTTTCAGTTGTCAGCTATGCTGCTAGCCATGCGGTCGTGGCGGTATGGAGGCAGAGATATCCGCATTGGGCGGAGATAGATCGGTTTTGCTGGAAGCGCCCTCCCGGAGATGAGGGAGGGAGAATGATCGCCAACTCAGGGGAGAACGTCATGCACGTTACACGTCGTAGGTTTACAGTCGGGACTGTCGCCGCATTGGCGACGCCGGCACTTATCATTCCGGGTCGCTCGGCGCAGGCCGCCCAGTACAACTTCAAGATCGGCATGGTGCAGCCGAAGGACCATATCGCCGTTCAGGTGCTCGACAAGACGGCAGCCAATATGGCCAAGGAATCGAAGGGGCGCATCCACCTGCAGACCTACCCGTCGGGGCAATTGGGCGGCGACCTCGACATGATCATGCAGGTTCATAGCGGGGCGCTGGACTTCCAGATGGAAAGCGGCAGCTCGCTTTCCAATGTGGTTCCGGTGGCCGGCATCAACGCGGTCGGCTTCGCGTTCAAGGATCCCCAGCAGGCGTGGAAGGCAATGGACGGCGCGCTCGGCGCGATCGTCCGCGACGCCCTGGACAAGGGTGGTTTCTACTGTCAGCCGATTTGTTTCGAGCAGGGCTTCAGGCAGCTCACGACTACGCGCCGCGTCGTGAAGGACGTGAAGGACGTGAAGAATCTGAAGCTCCGGCTGCCGATCGGGCAGGTGTGGACTTCGCTGTGGGCGAACCTGGGAGCGGCGCCGATGAGCGTCGATATCAGCGAGCTCTACACGTCGCTGCAAACCGGGGTTGCCGAAGGCTCCGAGGGGCCAGTGCAGCAGATCGAGACCTTCAAGCTGTACGAGGTGCAGAAGCATCTCGCTCTCACCAACCACATGTGGGACAACTGGTGGATCATCGCCAATAAGGCGTTGTGGACCAAGTTGCCGAATGACATTAAGGAAATCATGGCGCGCAACTTCGAGGCGGCGGCGAAGGAAGAGCGGGCCGCCATTCTCGCAGATAACCAGCACACGACCGACCTTCTCAAGTCCCAGGGAATGGCGGTGACGGTGCCGGACTTGGCGTCCTTCCGCGACAAACTGAAAACCACGACTTATTATAAGGATTGGCACAAGAAGTATGGCGATAAGGTGTGGAGTGCGCTCGAGCAGGTCGTAGGAACCCTTTCTTGATGACTGCCGAGTCCAATGATGTCGTGCTTCCGGGGGAAATTCCCCCGGAAGCTGTCGCCGGGGTGGCGCATCAGATCCAGCGCCAGACCGCAATCGAGCGTTACATCGGCGTGACGATGGAGGCGCTTGGCGCGATACTGGTGGTGGCCGAGGTGATCATCCTGTTCTGGGGTGTCACGACCCGTTACGTGCTCGATTCGCCATCGCTCTGGACCGACGAGACAGCGATCATCCTGTTCATCTGGCTGACGATGCTCGGCGCCGTGCTGGGCTACCAGCGCAGCGAGCACATGCGGATGACGACTGCGCTGCAGATGCTGCCGGAAGCCTGGAAGCCCTGGGTCAACGCGTTTGCGCAGGTGGTCTCCGTGGTATTCCTCGCGGGGATAGCCTACCAATCCGTAATTTACACGATTCAGCAGTACATCATGCTCACCCCGCAGTTCGAGATTCCGGACTCGTGGCGGTCGAGCGCGCTGCCGATCTCGTTCGGGCTGATGCTGGTGATGGCTGTCGTCCGGCTGCGGCTGGTTCGTCCGGCCCACCTGATCGGCGCGATCATTGCCGTCGCCGCTATCGCCGCGCCGCTGTGGATGTTCCAAAGCACGTGGGCGAGCATGGGTCCGGCGAGCCTCGCCATCTTCTTCGGGCCGGTCGTCTTCGTCGCCATTTTCTCCGGAACGCCGATCGCCTTTTCCTTCGGCATCGCGACGATGGCCTACCTCAGTTTTTCCACACATGCGCCGCTGTCGATCATGCTCAACCGCATCGACATCGGTGTTTCCAACATGCTGCTGCTGGCGGTGCCGCTGTTCATCTACCTCGGCGTGCTGATCGAGGTGACGGGAATGGCCCGCAACATGGTCAACTTCCTCGTCGCGCTGCTGGGCCACGTCCGCGGCGGCCTGGAATACGTGTTGCTGGGCGCGATCTTCCTGATCTCCGGCATTTCGGGCTCGAAGATCGCCGATATGGCGGCCGTCGCGCCAATTCTGGTGCCCGAGATGAGGAAGCGCGGCAACGACCCCGGAAAGATGGTGGCGCTTCTGGCGGCCGCCTGCGCCATGTCGGAGACCATTCCGCCGAGCATCGTGCTCATCGCCATCGGCGCGGTGGCCGGCGTGTCCATCGCCGGGTTGTTTGCCGGCGGCATCCTGCCGGCGCTGGTGGCGGCGCTGTCGCTGGTAATCTACGTCGGCTGGAAGGCGCGCAGAAGCGGAACGGTCACCCCCCGCGCCTCATGGCGGACAATCGGATACACGTTCATCCTTGCCCTCCCGGGCCTGGCGCTGCCGTTCCTCATCCGCACGTTCGTGCTGGGCGGCATCACCACAGCAACGGAAGTGTCCACCATCGGCATCATCTACGCCCTGCTCATCGGCTTAATCACCTGGAAGCAGGTGCAGTGGGACCGGATGTACCCGATTCTCGCCGATACCGCCTCGCTTTCGGGGGTGGTCCTGCTCATCGTCGGTTGCGCCACGGCGATGGCCTGGGCGTTGACCCAGTCCGGTTTCTCGCACGCGCTGACCGAGATGATAACGCACGCCGGCGGTGTCCTGCCCTTCATGGCGCTGTCGATCGTCGTGTTCGTGGTTCTGGGGAGCGTGCTCGAAGGCATGCCCGTGATCGTGCTGCTGGCGCCGCTGCTTTTCCCGGTGGCCCGCGCCCTGCATATCAACGACGTGCACTACGCCATCGTGGACATCCTGGCGATGGGCATCGGCCTGTTCGCGCCACCGTTCGGGCTCGGCTTCTATGGCGCCTGCGCCATCGGCCGAGTGTCGCCCGAGCAGACGATGCGCAATATCTGGCCGCTTCTCGCCATGCTGGTGATCGCACTGGCGATCATCGCCGCGTTCCCGGTGATTTCCACCATCATGCTCTAGGGCGCGCGGGCGGGAAACGGGAGTGGGCAATGAGCGACAAGGGAAAGACGCGTCTGGTCGTCGCCGGGGCCGGACTGATCGGACAGGCGCACATCAGGCGCGTTCTCGACGAGCCCGGCGCCGATCTGGTCGGCATCGTCGATCCGGTGCCGAAGATACGGGAACAGGCGGACATTCTCGGTGTCGCGTGGGCGCCCGACCTGTCGGCGATGCTAGACCGCGTTGCGGCGGACGGTGTGGTCGTGGCGCTTCCCAACCAATTCCATTTCCAGTCGGGAATGGAACTGTTGAGACGTGGGCTGCCGATGCTGATGGAAAAGCCGGTCTGCGACACGGTCGAGGAAGGGTGTGCCTTCGCCGACGCTGCGGAGAAGGCGGGCGTTGCGGTGCTGGTCGGGCACCACCATCGCCATGGTACGGTGATGCGACAGGCGAAAGCTGTTATTGAGGCGGGCCGTCTCGGCAGGATCACCGCCGTCCACGCATTCTCCTGGTTTCTGAAGCCGCAGGACTATTTCGAAGGCGTCGGGGAATGGCGGCGCAAGCCGGGTGGCGGCCCAGTGCTGATCAACCTGATCCACGTTATCGACGACCTGCGCAACCTCTGCGGTGAGATCGAGAGCGTGCAGGCGATGGCCTCTTCGGCCGCGCGCGGCTTCCCGGTGGAAGACACGGTGGGCATCGTGCTCCGCTTCGCGAACGGCGCGGTCGGCACGATCGCGCTATCGGACGCGACGGCCGGTCCCTGGAGCTGGGAGCTGACCTCGGGTGAGAATCGGGCCTATCCGAAAAGCGGCGAAAGCTGCTATTTCGTTACCGGGATGGAAGGAGCGCTTTCCGTTCCGCGGGGCGAATTCTGGCGCCACGGTGGGGCGGAGGCATGGTGGGCGCCGCTGCACGCCGAGCGCGCCGTCGTGGCGGAGCAGGACGCCTGGACGCTTCGAATCAACAGCGATCCGCTCACCAACGAGATGCACCACTTCTGCGACGTGGTCCGCGGCGAGGCGAAGCCGCTGATCGACGCGCGCGATGGCACCCGGACGCTGGCGGTGACGCTCGCGGTGAGGGAAGCCGCGACCACGGGGCGCGTCGTCTCGCTTTCCTGAGGAAGTGCGCCGAAGTTTCGAGAGAATGGGAAGAACAGCGATGTACGAGTTGCCGCCGAATGTCGTGATCGAGGACGAATGCCTGCGCGACGGGCTGCAAAGCGAAAAGACGCAGCTTTCGGTCGAGGAGATCATCGGTTTCATCAAGGGCATGGAAGCGGCTGGCGTGCGCCGCATCCAGGTGGGTTCGTTCGTGCATCCGAAGTGGGTGCCGCAGATGGCGAATACCGACGAGGTGTTCCGCCGCCTCGAGCGCCGGTCCGATGTGACCTACACGGCGCTGGTGCTGAACGAGAAGGGGCTCCAGCGCGCCATCGCCTGCAAGGTTCCGCACCTCAGCGTGTCGATCTCGGCGAGCGAGATGCACAGCCGGAAGAACACCAACCGGACGCTCGCGGAAAGCATGGTGCAGATCCGCGACATGATTTCGGGTTCGGTGAACGCGGGCATCGTCACCCGCGGCGGCATCCAGTCGGCATTCGGCTGCGCCTACGAGGGCGCGATCTCCCCCGACGTGGTGTGCGATATCGCCCGGCTCTATGACCGTCTCGGCGCGCACGAGATCAATCTCGCGGATTCGGCCGGGCTCGGCAACCCGAAGTCGATCGACGCGCTCGCCCGCCGCGTGCGCGCGGAGGTGTCGGAGCGGGTGAAGCTGTCGCTGCATTTGCACGACACGCGGGGGCTGGGCGTTGCCAATATGGTGGCCGGGCTGCAAGCGGGCATCACCATCTTCGATGTGGCGCTCGGCGGCCTGGGCGGCTGCCCGTTCATCCCGGGGGCAGCAGGCAACGTCGCGGCCGAGGACGCGGCCTATGCGCTGGAGGAAATGGGCGTGGCCACCGGCATCGATTGGCGGAAGCTCGCCGACCTCGCGCTCGTGCTGGAAAAGCGGATCGGGCGCCGCCTGCCCGGCCGGCTCGCGCATCTGGGTGCTGGCGCGAACGCCTGCGTCACTACTTCATCGAACGGCTGATCAGTTCCAGCGTCGCCTTCAGATCGGGCAGCGCCATCTGCCCGGGCGCGGAGGGCGTTCCCACCATGCCGAAGGTGGCTGCGGAACCGACTAGCTCTCCGGCGAGGCGGGAGAGCACGCCCTTGCCCGCCATCGCCATGGTGATCAGCGGCCGCTCGGCGTACTGGCTGTGCATGATCCAGGTGGCGGAGAGCAGCTTCAGCACGTCGCCCGCGTCCTGCGGCATGGTGGCAATCTTGAGGACGTCGGCGTCCAGTTCCTGCATCCGCCGCAGCCGTCCCACCAGTTCTTCCGTCGGCGCGGTGCCGGCGAAGTCGTGGTTCGACATCACCACTGGCACTCCCGCCGTATGCGCCGCGGCGACGAGACCGCGCACCACCCGCTCGTCGCGCATCAGTTCGACGTCAATGAGGTCGGCGGAGCGCTCGCGCAGCACGGCGCCATAGAACTCGGCATAGGCGGCATCGGAGAGCGCCGCCGCCCCGCCTTCCGCCTTGGTGCGGAAGGTGACAAGGAGCGGCTTGCCGGGAGCGACCTCGGCCACCGTGCGGGTGAGGCGGGCCAGGCGCGGCGTATCGAAGGCGATGTCGAGGTAGTCGACGCGGAACTCGATGATGTCGAGGCCGGCCTCGGCGCCGAGCCGAGCTGCCGCGGCGATGGCGTCGGCCGAGGTGGTGGCGGCGATGGGCACCAGGATCTTCGGCCTGCCCTCACCGAGAACGACGTTCTTCACGCCAACCGTTCGCATCGCGCGACCCCTTGCCAATGCCCGGCCGCGCTCCCGCGGCGGGGCCCCTACGAAAACAGGTGCTCTTCGACGTAGTCGAGCGGCATGTCCTTGCCGGTCCACATTTTGAACGCCGCCGCCCCTTGGTGCAACATCATCGGGATGCCGCCCATGGTGCGGCAGCCGGCTGCCTCGGCCTCGCGGAGCAGCCTGGTTTTCAGCGGCGCGTACACCACGTCGCTGACGAACAGGTCCGCCCGCAGCACCGAGGAATCGGGCAGCGGCGAAAGGCTCTCGAGTTCCCCTTTGAAGCCGATCTTCGATGCGTTGCCGAGGATATCGGCGCGGGCGACGACGGCGCGGAAGTTCCCCGTATCGGCAAGGTCGTGCACGGCGATCGGGCAGCCGGTACGGGCGGAGATGCGGCCGGCGAGGGCCTCGGCCTGCGGAAAGAACGCGTCGCGCTGGTTGAAGATGTCGATCGCCGCCGCCCCGTCGAGCGCCGCTTGCGTGGTGATGGCGACGGCGGCGCCGCCGGCGCCGATCAGTACGAGCCGCCGGCCCGCTATATCCATGCCCACCTGGCGCAGCGCCAGGATGTAGCCGAGGCCATCGGTGTTGTGCCCGGTGAGCACGCCGGCGTCATTGACCACGGTGTTGCAGGCGCCGCAGAGCTCGACGGCGGGGGAGATTTTGTCGAGATGCTTCACCACTTCCACCTTGTTCGGCATGGAGACGTTCCATCCCAGCGCCTTCAGCGCCTTCATGCCGTCGATGGCGCCCTTCAGCTCCCGGTCATCGACCTCGAAGGCGAGGTAGACGTAGTCGAGGCCGAGCCTCGCGAGGGCGAGGTTGTGCATCCTGGGCGAGCTCGAGTGGCGGATCGGATAGGCGATCAGCCCCAGAAGCTCGGTGTGCCCGGTGACGATCTGCGGAATCTCTTGGGACATTGGCCGCTACTCCACGAAACATCCAGGAACGGGGCGCTCAGGCTTTCCGGGCGGGTGGCGGCGCGCCCGCGCGCGCCCCTTCCGGAAACGGCTGGCCGCGGCCATGCGCGAGGGCGGCGGCATCGCGAAGGGTCTGATACGCGCCTCGGCTCATCCGAACAAGGCGAAGATGTCGCCCGAGCGGAAAATCATTTGAGATTTCCGTTGTGCTCGGATATTCTCCGGAGCGACGACGAGATGGTTCCCGCGCATGCGGCGGGCAGCGAGCACCAGGTGCCGCCGCCCGGGATGGTGGACAAATCCATCGGGCGGGTGCACGAAACGTTCCGCCGGATGGCGAACGCCAAGGAACGGAGACGGACTTTGTCCACCAGTCTAGCTGAGCCAACTACGGTCGGAGAAAGCGTCTATCGGCAGATCCGCTCCGATATCATCTTCGGGCGTTTCGTACCGGGAGAGAGGTTGCGCCTCGATCGTCTGCGCACGGCCTACGGTCCGTCGGTCAGCACCTTGCGCGAGATCCTGAGCCGGCTGTCGTCCGAGGGACTCGTCATCGCCGAGGAGCAGCGGGGGTTCCGGGTGGCGCCGGTCTCGGTGGCCGACCTCAAGGAACTCGCCGCGCTGCGGCTTCTGGTTGAGTGCCCGGCGATGGAGGAATCCTTCGCCGCCGGCGACATCGACTGGGAGGGCCGCGTCGCCGCCGCCCATCACAAGCTCGCCCTGGTCGAGGGGATGATGCTGGGCGGAGACAAGGCCAGCGTCGAGGATTGGAAGAAATACGACTGGGAGTTCCACAAGGCCCTCATCTCCGCCTGCGGGTCGCGGGCGCTGCTGGAAACCTGCGCCTCGGTCTACGACCGCTACCTGCGCTACCTGATGATCGCGGTGTCCTTCCGCGGTGAGATCACCGCCGGGGAGCACCGCATGCTGTTCGACTGCGCGCTCCGCCACGACGCCCCGGCGGCGAAGGCCATTCTCACGCAGCACGTCTCCGAGTGCGTGGCCCGCACGGTCCAGGACAAGACCCTCTCCGAGTAGGCGGCGCCTGTGGCCCTGCCGGTTGCGACGGCGGTGGCGGGCGCCTAGACTGCGTTGGCTGCGCGGGAAGGCGCGGTTTCGCGGCGGCGCGCAGCCAGAGGCGAGGACGGCAGGCCGATGCTCACTTCTATCGCTACCGTATCGATCAGCGGCGCGCTCGGCGACAAGCTGCCGGTCGTCGCCAAGGCCGGCTTCGACGGCGTGGAGATCTGCGAGAGCGATCTCGTCGCCTTTGACGGCTCCCCGGAAGACGCGCGGGGGATGCTTGCCGATCTCAACCTTCGCTGCATCGCCTATCAGCCGTTTGCCGATTTCGAGGGGCTGGCCGGAGCGCGGCGCCAGCGCGCCTTCGACCGCGCGCTCCGCAAGTTCGACCTGATGGCGCGGCTCGGCACCGATCTGCTGCTCGTCTCATCCAGCTCCGTCGCCGAGGCGAACGGCGATCACGCCCGCATCGCAGACGACTTGCGCGAACTCGGCGAGCGCGCGGCGGCGCGGGGGCTTCGCATCGCCTACCAGGCGCTGTCCTGGGGCGCGCACGTCAGCGACCACCGCGACGCCTGGGCGATCGTCACTGCCGCCGGGCATCCCGCGGTGGGGCTCGCGCTCAACAGTTTTCACTCCATCGCCCGGAGCGTGCCGACCGACAGCATCCTCACCATCGACCCGGCGCGCATCTTCCTGGTGCAGCTTGCCGACGCACCGATGCTCGAGATGAACCTCAGGCAGTGGAGCCGCCACTACAGCAACATGCCGGGGCAGGGGGACCTGCCCGTCACCGACTACGTGGCGGCGCTGATGCGCATCGGCTACCAGGGGCCCCTGTCGCTTGAGATCTTCAACGACCGCTTTCGCGCCGGATCGGCGGGCATCGTCGCCAGGGACGGCGTGCGGGCGCTCAGCGCCACCTGCGATGCGGCGGAGCGCGCGCTCGGCCGCCAGCCGCGGCTGCCGTCGTTCGCCGCCGCGCACGGGGTGGAGTTCGTCGAGATCGCCGCCTCACCCGAGGAGGCGGCGCAGATCGAATCGATGCTGGGCAGCCTCGGCTTCCAGCTTGCCGGCAGGCACCGCAACAAGGCGGTGAACCGCTGGCGGCAGGGCGACATCAACATCGTCGTCAACAGCCAGCCGAACAGCTTTGCGCAGAGCTACTACCTGAACTACGGCGCCTCGGTCTGCGCCATAGGCCTTCTGGTCGACAACGTCGGCCGGGCGCGGGCGCGGGCGCGGGCGCTCGGCATCGACGACTTCGAGGAGGAGGCCGGTCCCGGCAACCTGCGGCTGCCGGCGGTGCGCGGCGTCGGCGGCAGCCTTGTCTATCTGATCGCCAAGAACGAGGTGGAGGCGCTCTGGGACCACGAGTTCGAGCGCATGGGCGGGGCGACCGAAGGTTTCGGGCTGCGTCGCTTCGACCATCTCGCCGCCACCATCGCCCACGAGGAGTTTCAGTCCTGGCTTCTCTACTGGACGACGCTGTTCGGCCTGACGAAGACCGCGCGCCAGGACATCTTCGATCCTTCCGGCGTGGTGCAGAGCCAGGTGGTGGAAAGCCCCGACGGCGCCTTCCGCATGACCCTGAACGGCACCGACGCCAGCCGCACGCAGGCGGCGCATTTCCTGGAGAACGCGCTCGGCGGCGGCATCCAGCACCTGGCGCTCGCCACCGACGACATTTTCGCCATCGCCGACTCGCTGGCGGCGGCCGGGGCGGAAATCCTGCAGATCCCACGCAACTACTACGACGACATCGCCGCCCGCTTCGGCCTCGACGCCGCGCTGGTGGAGCGGCTCGCGGCGCGCGACATCCTCTACGACGAGGACGTGGACGGCAACGTGTTCCTGCAGATGTACACAGCCGCCTTCGACAAGCGGTTCTTCTTCGAGATCGTGCAGCGCGACGGCTACGCGGGCTACGGCGCCGCCAACACGCATGTCCGCCTCACCGCGCAGTCGCGCAGCGTCGATCTGACCGAACTGCTCTGAGGCGGCGGCGGGGCTACGGCTCGCAGCCGGCTTCCCGCAGCACGGCGGCGACGGCCTCTTCCGGTACCTCGCCGTGCGTGAACGCGTTGCCGATTCCCCGCAGCAGCACGAAGGTGAGCCTGCGGTCGCGGATCTTCTTGTCGTGGTGCATGTGTTCGAGCAGCCGCGCCGCCGAGAGGGGACGGCCGAACGCCGCAAGCTCCATCGGCACGCCGAGTGAAGCGAGGTGTCCGATCACCCGCTCGCCGTCGGCCTCGGCACAGAGGCCGAGCCGCGCCGAGAGGCGGAAGGCAAGGCCGATGCCGAGTCCCACCGCCTCGCCGTGCAGGATGGTGTTGTTGCCGAGTTCCGTCTCTAGCGCGTAGCCGAAAGTGTGGCCGAGGTTGAGCAGCGCGCGGCCGTTCTCCGTCTTTTCCTCGCGCTCGTCGCCGGTTACCGCCTGCGCCTTGAAGGCCGAGGCGCGCAGGATGCCCTCCGCCTGCGTCGCGTGGTTACCGGCGAGCACGGCGGCGCCGTTCGCCTCGCACCATTCGAAGAACACCGCATCGCCGATCAGCGCCGCCTTCACCAGTTCCACATAGCCGGCGGCAAGCTGGCGGCGCGGCAGGGTGGCGAGGGTCGCGGTATCGGCCAGCACCATGCGCGGCTGGTGGAAGGCGCCGAGCAGGTTCTTGCCGTGCCGCGTGTCGATGCCGACCTTGCCGCCGATCGAGGAATCGACCTGCGACAACAGGGTGGTGGGCACCTGCACGAAGGGCAGGCCGCGCAGCGTGGTAGCGGCGACGAAGCCCGCGAGATCGCCCACCGCGCTGCCGCCGAGGGCGATTACCGTGGTACGCCGCTCCACGCCGCTGTCGAGCAGCTGTTCCACCACCTCGCCGTAGCAGGCGAGAGTTTTCGCCGCCTCGCCGGCGGGAACGGTGATGCAGCGGGTTTCGACGGCGGTGGCTTCCAGGCCGCGCAGCAGAGTGGGTAGGTGCAGGGCGGCGACGGTGGTATCGGTGATCACCACGGCGCGCTTTTGCGCCAGCACCGGGGCGAGCAGGGCGCCGGCGGAGGCGAGCAGGTTCTCCCCCGCCACCACCTCGTAGCCGGAACTGGTGAGGGCGAGCGACAAGCGCCTGGGCGGGCGGAAGGCATAGAGTGCATCGAGAACGTGCCCGGTGGTGACTTCCTGGGTGTCGTCGGTGACGTCCACCACGATGTCGGCCTCGGCGTACACCGGATGGCGGGCCGCCATCAGCCGCTGCAGCACCTCCTGGTGGTTCTGGTTGGCGAGCAGCGGCCGGTGCATGCGCCCGGCGACCCGGCGCAGCAGCACCGGCAGGCCGCAGCGCAGCCAGATGCTCACCGCCTCGCGCCGCACGGTAGCGCGGGTATCGGCGTCCATAAAGGCGCCGCCGCCGAAGGCCAGCACTATCGGGTCGGCGGACAGCAGGCGGCGGATCACCCGCCGTTCGCCCTCGCGGAACTCGCGCTCGCCGTAGCGCTGGAACAGCTCGCTGATGGTGCAGCCGGCGGCCAGCTCGATCTCGACGTCGGCGTCGCGGAACGGCAGGCTGAGATGGGCAGCGAGCCGCCGGCCGATCGAGGTCTTGCCGGCACCCATCAGTCCGACCAGCACGATGCTCCGCCCCGCCAGCCATTCGGGCGGCGGGCGGCTCTCGCGCAGGCTCACTGTCTCGGTCAAGCCGGGGTCCTGTGTCATGGGGGGCGAGCATAGCATAGCTTCCGGGCGTGCCACCCACGCGGATTGCCGTCTTCGCCCGCCGGTGCGGCGGCACCGCCGCCGATTGTCCAGCTATCTGCGCGAGCCGACTGCATGGCGGCCAGACGCATGACGCGCGGCTTGAAACGGGCAAAGGTGGTGCCCGATGCTTTCGTTCGGCGGTTATCGGCGCGATAATTGCCCCGAGCAGGACGAAACATTCGGCGGAGGAACGAGCCATGGCCGAGAAACCACACGATTCCCATACCGCGCGCATTTCGGCTGAGGAGGCGCTGGCGCTGCACGCGTCCGGCCGGCCCGGAAAGCTTGAAACCCACATCAGCAAGCCGCTGACCACCGCGCGGGACCTGTCGCTCGCCTATTCGCCCGGCGTGGCCGAGCCATGCCTGCGCATCCGCAGCGAGCCCGAGCGCGTCTACGACTACACCACTAAGGGCAACATGGTGGCGGTGGTCTCGAACGGCACCGCCGTGCTCGGCCTCGGCAACCTCGGCGCGCTCGCCGGCAAGCCGGTGATGGAGGGCAAGGTGGCGCTCTTCAAGCGCTTCGCCGACGTGGACGGCATCGATCTCTGCATCGATACCGAGGACGTCGAGCAGTTCATCAACTGCGTCCGCTATCTCGGGCCGAGCTTCGGCGGCATCAACCTCGAGGACATCAAGGCGCCCGAGTGCTTCGTCATCGAGCAGCGCTTGCGCGAGCTGATGGACATTCCGGTGTTCCACGACGACCAGCACGGCACCGCCATCGTCGCCGCCGCCGGCCTCATCAACGCCTGCCACCTGACGGGGCGCGAACTGCGGAGCGTGAAGGTGGTGGTGAACGGCGCGGGTGCCGCGGCCATCGCCTGCGTTGAACTGCTGAAGGCGATGGGGCTCCGGGGCGAGAACGTGGTGCTCTGTGACACCAAGGGGGTGATCTGGCAGGGCCGCACCGAGCACATGAACCAGTGGAAGAGCGCGCACGCCTCGCGCACCAAGGCGCGCACCCTGGCCGAGGCGATGGAAGGTGCCGACGTGGTGATGGGGCTTTCGGTGAAGGGCGCCTTCACGCCGCAGATGGTGCGGCAGATGGCGGACAAGCCGATCATTTTCGCCATGGCCAATCCCGATCCCGAAATCACCCCGGAGGACGCGCGCGCCGTCTGCCCGAACGCCATCATCGCCACCGGGCGCAGCGACTATCCGAACCAGGTGAACAACGTCCTCGGCTTCCCCTACATCTTCCGCGGGGCGTTCGACGTGCGGGCCTCCACCATCAACGAGACGATGAAGATCGCCGCTGCCAACGCGCTGGCGATGCTCGCGCGCGAGGACGTTCCCGACGAGGTGAACACGGCGGCCTCCGGCACCAGCCTGCAATTCGGACCCGAGTACATCATTCCCAACGCCTTCGATCCGCGGCTAATCAGCCGGGTGCCGGTGGCGGTGGCGAAAGCGGCGATGGACAGCGGCGTCGCGCGGAAGCCGCTTGCCGATCTCGGCAAGTACACCCGGTCGCTGAGCGGGCGTCTCGATCCGACCGCCGGCGCGCTCGATGCCATCATGGAACGGGTGCGCGCCGAGCCGAGGCGCGTGGTGTTCGCCGAAGGCGAGGAAGAGAAGATGGTTCGCGCGGCGGTGGCTTTCCGCAACGCGGGCTACGGCACGCCGGTGCTGATCGGCCGAGAGGACCGCGTGCGCGACGCCATGACGCGGCTGGGCTTCGGCGACGTGGAGGGGGTGGAGGTGATGAACGCCCGCCTGTCCACGCACAATGCCGAGTATCTCGACTACCTCTACAAGCGCCAACAGCGCCGCGGCCTGCTGCAGCGCGACTGCCAGCGGCTGGTGAACCACGATCGCAACGTCTTCGCTGCCTGCATGGTGGCAACTGGCCACGCCGACGCCATGATCACCGGCCTGACCCGCGCCGCCTCGGTCTGCGTCGATGACATCACGCAGGTGATCGACCCGGTTCCGGGCGGCGTTGCCTTCGGGCTGACGCTGATGCTGCGCAAGGGCGGCGGCACCATCTTCATCGCCGACACGCTTCTGCACGTCCGTCCGACCGCCGAGGAGTTCGCCGACATCGCCTGCGGCGCGGCGGCCTCCGCGCGCCGTTTCGGTCACGAACCGCGGGTGGCGCTGCTCTCCTACTCCACCTTCGGCAGCCAGAGTTCGGTGGCCGCCACCGCGCTGCAGGAGGCGGTGCAGGTGCTTAATCAGCGCGGCGTCGATTTCGAATACGACGGGGAAATGAGCCCGGATGTCGCGCTCGACGACTCCTACCGCGCTCTCTATCCGTTCTGCCGCCTCACCGGCCCGGCCAACGTGTTGATCCTGCCAGGGCTGCACTCCGCCTACATCACCTCGCGCCTCGCGCCGAGGCTCGGTGGCGGCAGCACCATCGGTCCGATGATCCTCGGCCTCAGCTACGCGGCGCAGCTTGTGCCGATGGACGCCACGGTGAACCAGATCGTCGATATCGCCACCATCGCGGCGCACCAGACGATTCAGATCCGCGCGCGCTGAAGGGTCCGCCTCCGGACGCGCCGTCCGTTCCCTCAGGGAGCGGCGGCGAGTTCGGGGGTGCGCGCGAGCAGTTCCCGCCGCAGTTCGTCGCGGCGCGCCCAGAGCGAGCGGTACCAGGCGAGCCGCGCGGATGTCTGTTGCGCCAGCATGCGCCGGCTTCGCACCGAGGCGCGCGCCGCGTCGGCGATGGCGCGGGCGTGTTCGGGATTCGCCAGCAGGTGCAACAGCCGTCGCTGCAGGTCGAGGCCGTCGCGGAACAGCAGGCCGGTGCGGCCATCCTCGATGCTCTGCCCGTAGACCACGGGGCTGGCGACGGTGGCCACCCGGTGCGCCGCCGCCTCGATGAACTTGAGGTCGGACTTGCAGCGATTGAAGGCGTTGTCGGCGAGCGGCATCAGCGAGATCTCGCTCTCCGACAGCAGGCCCTGGTAGGTTTCGTAGTCGCACAGCGGTACGAAGCGCTTGTGCGGCGTCCGCAGCGCCTCGAACAGCCCCGAATCGGCCACAATGCGGAACTGCAGACGTTCGCCGGCCAGCGCGGCGACGGCGTTCAAGGCGTCGAGCAGCGGCGGCCATTCGTCCTCGCGGTTGAGAGCGGCGCACAACAGCGTGAGGTGGCCGGGGTCCTTGAAGTTGCGTACCTCGGGCAGCCGTTCGATGGCGTTCGGGAACACCGCGACCTCGGGGTTCGCCTTCCGCAGCACCGCGGCGAGCGGTTCCGTGGACGTCTGCACGGCGTGCACCGCGCGGAAGCTGTGCATCTCGTCCTGCTGCATTGCCGGCAGGAAGGCGGGGTGGTCGTCGAACTCGCACACCACCAGCCAGCCGCGCGCGATCAGCGCGCGCAGGCGGGCGAGGCCGGCCTCGCCGAAAAGCACGGGGCGATGGAAGACGAAAATGCGCGCGGCATCGGCGAAGGCGGGCGGTGGGTCGAAACTGTCGTCGTTCGCCACGTCGGTGATCACACCGGGTTCGGTGGCGAGCCCCCGCAGCGGCTGCACCACGCGGACGTGGCTGACTCCGCCGACGTGCTCGAGCATGGTGGAGCGGATGTAGAGCGGCTCCGACGCGGCGGCAGCAGCGCGCCACACGTATTGCAGTGGCAGGGCCCGGCTGGTGTACGCCGCGCGGTCGATGCCAAGGTTTTCCAGAGCCGGCGCCATCGCCCGCACAAAGCCGTTCCCCGCCTCGGCATCGAAAATGCGCGGCGCGACGTCGAGCGGCTGCAGCCCGGCGGCGGCGAGCGCCCGCCAGGTGCTGTCGAAACCGAACCAGCGCAGATGCGTGCGGTCGAACAGTCCTTCCTGCTCGTAGGCGAAGGTGCCGCGCAGCAGGCGCTCGGCGAAGCTCCAGTGTTCCGCGTTCGGCAGGCAGGCGAGCGCGATGCCGTTCCTGCCGAGGGCGCCGGAGTGGCGCTGCAGCAGACCCCAGGGATCGCGCAGATGCTCGAGCACGTCGCCGTAGATGATGCAGTCGAACGGACCGGGGCCGAACGGCAGCGGATCGGTCTCCACGTCGGCGGTGGCGACATCGTCGAGCCGCGTGGCGGCGACGGCCGCGGCGGCGGGATTCATCTCGATGCCAAAGTAACGGCAGCCGGGGTTGCGCCGCTTGTATTCGGCGCCAAGCGCGCCGGTGTGGCAGCCGACATCGAGCACGTTCCGGGCGCTGAGTGGGATGCGGGAGAGCAGGTCGGCGCTGAAACTGTCATGATAGGTCGGCATGAAGCAGTGATGCCCGCAAGCCGCCGCATCAGCAAGCCTTCCGGCGGATCAGTCGAAGGTTTCCCGCCGCCGGCCCGCGGCTTCGTCGAGAGCCGCCTGTTCGCGCCGGGCGGCTTCCGCTTGGCTTTGCCGCTCTCGCTCGGTGGCGAGCGTTTCGGCGGCCTTCAGGCTGGCGCGCGCGGCGGCCAGCACGGCGCGCGCCTGCGCGGTGGCCGCTTCCGCCCGTTCGAGCGCGCCCGTGGCGTCGCTCACCGCCTGGCGTCCGCGCGGCAGCCAGCGGGCGAAGGCTTCCACGGCGCCGTCGGACGCGTCGATGCGGCTCGCCTCCTCCTGTTCGCGCCGGATGGCTCGTTCGGCGGCCTTGAGCGCCGCCTGCGCGGTGTCCTCCATGGCGATGCAGGCTACCAGCGCCAGGCGCGCGTCCTCGCACGCATGGTGGCGGAGGCGGCGAAGCGTGCGCAGCGAGCCGGTAGTCACGGAGATGATCCGTCGAGTGCAGCGGCGAGCGCCGCGAAGCTGTCGCCGAGGCTGATGCGTTCATCGCGGCGCTGGGCGAGCATCGCGTCGAGGCGCGGCACGACGGTGATCGCTTCATCGACCGCCGGGTCGGAGCCAGCGCGGTAGGCGCCGAGGCGCACCATGTCGGCCATGTCGGCGTGGAGCGCGAGTACGGCGCGGGCGCGGCGGGCCAGCGCGTTCTCTTCGTCGCTGTTGCAGCCCGGAACCGCGCGGGAGAGCGAGTGCAGCACGTTAACCGCTGGATAGCGCCCGCCCTCGGCGATGCGGCGGTCGAGCAGCACGTGGCCATCGAGTAGGCCGCGCACCGCGTCGGCCACCGGCTCGTGGTGGTCGTCGCCCTCGACCAACACAGTGAACAGAGCGGTAATGGATCCGGCCGGTTTGCCGAGGTTCTCGGGTCCGGGGCCGGCACGTTCCAGCAACCGCGGCAACTCGGCAAACACGCTGGGCGGGAAGCCACGGGTGGCCGGTGGCTCACCGGCAGCGAGGCCGATCTCGCGCAGCGCCAGGCAGAAGCGGGTGACGCTGTCCATCAGCAGCAGCACCGCCTTGCCCTGGTCGCGGAAATGCTCGGCGATGGTCATGGCGCCGTAGGCGGCCTCGCGGCGGGCGAGCGGCGGCATGTCCGAGGTGGCGGCTACTACCACCGCGCGCGCGAGCCCTTCGGGGCCGAGATCGTCCTCGACGAACTCGCGCACCTCGCGGCCACGCTCACCGACCAGTGCCAGCACGGCGACGTCGCAGGCGGTGTGGCGAGCGAGCATGGCGAGCAGGCTCGACTTGCCGACACCGGATCCGGCGAACAGCCCAAGTCGCTGGCCGCGCCTGCAGGTGGTGAACAGGTTGAGCACGCGTACGCCGAGGTCGAGCCGCGATCCCAGCCGGGCGCGGCGGGTAGCGGGTGGCGGCGGGGCGTGTACGGGCCGCGGCGATGGTCCGGAGGCGAGGTGACCGCGACCATCGAGCGGCCGGCCGAAGGGATCGACGATGCGCCCGACCCAGGAATCAGCGACGGCGAGAGCCGGACCGCGTGGCGCGCCGGCGATAGGCAGGGGTGCGTGTGCGAGTCCACCGGGGCCTAGTCCCTCCGGAGGGCCGAAGGTCATGGTGCGGGCGGTATCGCCGTGGAAGCCGACCACCTCGGCGGCGATTTCGTGGCCGAGTCTGCCGGCAAGAATGATGCGGTCGCCGATGGCAAGGTGGCGGGCGAGGCCGCTGACCTCGACGGTAAGGCCGGACACGCCGCTGATTCTCCCCTGCAAGCGCGCGGGGGGAATAGACTGTACCGCGGCCAGCGCAGTGGCGGCGCGGGCTGGCAACGAGGAACGTATCATAAAACGCACCATATTACGAAATTACCACTATTGCGCGAAATACGATCGCAGTTCGCCATTTATCCCGTATCGTTTCTCGCAAAATACACCAATAAGGTGAAAAATTGGTAGTGTGGCTCGCGTTATGGTGGTATCTTTGCAACCAAAGATAGCAGAAAGGGTAAACCGATGCGCGTCCTGCTCGTAGAAGACGATCTCGCTGCCGCCCGTGGCGTCGCGCTTATGTTGCGCAGCGGCGGGGCTGTGGTGGATCACACCGATACCGGCGAGGAGGCGCTCGAACTGGTGCACCACTACGACTACGACATCGTGCTTCTCGACCTCATGCTGCCAGACATCGAGGGATACGACGTCGTCCGCCGCATGCGCGCGGGGCGCCTCAATGTGCCGGTGCTGATCCTTTCCGGCCTTACCCGGCCGCAGGCGAAAGTGCGCGGTCTTACGCTCGGCGCCGACGATTTCATCACCAAGCCTTTCGACAAGGCGGAACTGCTCGCCCGGATCCCGGCGGTCGTGCGGCGGAGCAAGGGTTTCAGCCAGCCGTCGCTGCATGTCGGGCCGCTGCAACTCAATCTCGACAGCCGAGAAGTCACCGTGAACGGTGAGCCCGTGCATCTCACCGGCAAGGAATACGCGATCCTGGAGTTGATGGTGCTGCGCAAGGGGATGGTGCTTACCAAGGAGGCGTTCCTCAACCATCTCTATGGCGGCATGGATGAACCCGAGATGAAGATCATCGACGTCTTCATCTGCAAGTTGCGCAAGAAGCTCGCGCAGGCGGGCACACCGGAGTTGATCGGCACCGTCTGGGGCCGCGGTTACATGGTGCGGGAGCCGGGCGCCGGCGTGCCGGCAATCGTTGAGCCGCTGGCGGGCGCGCAACACGCCCTGGCGCGGCCGCTCACTTCGCCGCCGTTCTCATTCACGGACGCGTTCGACGCCGCCTGAGTTCCGAAGCGGGCCGGGCAGGTTCTGTCCTTTCGCTTCCGCGTTTACAACGGCGCCAGCGGGTGCGCAGGCACCCCACGGCGGCGATAGCGGCAACAGGAACGAGACCTGCCGACTCGGCGCCGTTCAGGCGGTGAACTGCTCGGCGATGATGCGTTCGGACAGCGCCTGGTCGGGGTCGAACAGCACGCGGGCGGCCACCGTGTGGTCCTCCTTCACCGCCACCGAGACCACGTCGCGCACTTCGGTGTAGTCGGCCACCGCCGCCACCGGGCGCTTGTCTCCTTCCAGGATCTCGAACAGCACCTCGGCGGCGCTCGGCAGCAGCGCTCCCCGCCAGCGGCGCGGCCGGAAAGCGCTGATCGGCGTCAAGGGCAGCAGGTTGGCGGAAAGCGGCACGATCGGCCCATGCGCCGACAGGTTGTAGGCGGTGGAACCGGCCGGGGTGCTCACCAGCACGCCGTCGCACATCAACTCGGGCAGTCGCACGCGGCCATCGACGCTGATGCGGATTTTCGCCGTCTGCCGCAACTGCCGCAGCAGCGACACGTCGTTCAGCGCCAGCGCCTCCACCACGGTGGCCGATTCCGTTACCGCGCGCATCCTGAGCGGCCGCAGCACGGCGAGCTGCGCGCGTGCGAGCCTTCCTGGCAGGTCCTCCTCGCTGAACGGGTTCATCAGGAAGCCGACCGAACCGCAATTCATGCCATACACGGGCACGCCGCTGCCGAGCAGGCGGTGCAGGGTCTCCAGCATGAAGCCGTCGCCACCGAGCGAGACGATGAATTCCGCCTGTTCGACCGGGCAGTCGCCGTAGCGGGCTACCAGCCGCGCGCGGCTTTCCCCCGCCAGCGGCACCGGCGAGGCGACGAAGGCGATGCGGGTGGCTAGCACGGTGGCGGTTCCAGCCCGCAGCGCGCTGTGGCCCACCCGCCGCTCAGACGAGCCGCCGATGGTCGAGGACCGGCATGTCGCGCCGCACCCGCGCAGTCAGGTCGGAGTCGATGCGGGTGCTGGTCCAGCCGATGCCGTCCGAGACGTTGGCGACGATATGGCCCCAGGGGTCGGCGATCAGCGAGTGGCCGTAGGTGTAGCGCGGCTCCTTGCTGGCGCCGTCGAGATGGCGCCCCCAGGCGGCGGAGGCCGCGAACCAGCACTGCATCTCAATGGCGCGGGCGCGCAGCAGCACCTCCCAGTGGTCCTTGCCGGTCTGCAGGGTGAACGCCGCCGGCAGCATGATCAACTCGGCGCCGACGCGGCGCAGCGCTAGGAACAGTTCAGCGAAGCGCACGTCGTAGCAGATGGCGCAGCCCACGGTGAGCCCGCCCGCCTGGTAGGTGACGATCTCACGCCCGGAGTTGAAGGTGGCGCTCTCGCGGTAGCCGAGTCCGTCGGGCGTGACGATGTCGAACAGGTGGATCTTCCGGTAGCGAGCGATCTCCACCCCCTCGGGGTTGAACACCACGGTGGTGTTGAACAGCTTGTCTCCGGCGCGTTCGGCGAGGGAGCCGCCGTGCATGGTGATCCGGGCGCCTTTCGCCATTTCGCGCAGGAACTCGTAGGCCTCGCCGCCGCGTTCGCCGCTGCCGGCAGGTGGCAGGACTTCCGCTTCCCGGAACTTGGTCTCGCGGTCGCCGCCGAGGCACGTCCACATCTCCGGCAGGCTGAGGAGATCGGGGTGATCGCCGAGCGCCGCCTCGATCAGGCTGCGCGCCTGGGCGATGTTGTCGGCCTTCACCGAGCCGGAATTCATCTGCACGACGCTCACGCGCATCGGATTTCTCCCTGGGTTGGCCTTCGGGCCACCCGCCGCAGGCTAGCAGCCGCCGCTTAGCGTGGCCAGTCGAGTCGCGGTTCGCTCCGCTCGGTCCGGGTGGGGCGCAACAGCGGCCGCCGGTATGGGGTGGCGCTGGCGGGGGCCACTTCGGGCGCGGCGGGCAATTCCGGTTCGACCGGCGCGCGCGGCGGCGGAGGTTCCGGCTCAACGGCGCCCGGCGGCGGCGCGTCGAGCGGGCTGCGGCGCGGCACCTGGAAGGGCCGCGGTGGCACGGGCGGGCGTAAAGGCCGATCCTCGGCGGGGCGTTCCGGGCGCCGCGGCACCGGTGGCGCGGGCTCCGGCCAGTCAACCTCCTCGCGCCGCCCCGGTGGCTGCCGGGCCGCGAGGGCGCGCAGTTCTTGGTGGATCGCGTCGAGCTGGGCTTCAAGGATGTCGAGCCGGCTCTTCAGTCCGAACACGCTGAAGGGCATCAGCAGGAACACCAGCAGGTAGAGCAGCAGCGGCGCCAACACCGCAAGCGGCACCCACCACGGCAGCCAGTCCGGTAACGACAACGGCAGCGTCATGGACCCACTCTAGCAAAACCTGCGGGCGCTGCGAACGCGGCTTGGCATCGCGGCGCCGCCGCTATTCCCGGTGCAGCAGCCACTCGTTGAGGAAGGCGCCGAGCTGGCCGGCGGTGAATCGCTGCCGCAGTGCGCGCTCATTATAAACGCGCGCCACCCAGTCGAGAAAGCCGGTACGGCCTTCCGCTTCCTCGGCATAGAGGGCGAAGAACGCGTCCAGCACGCCGGCCGGGCCCTGGCGGACATGGCCGAAGCGCCAGGAAAGCTGCCGCGCCGCCATCGCTGCAGTCCCGCCCTCGAACAGCAGCGCGAGCCCGGAGGCGAGTCCCGCCCGGTCGGCGCCCGACTTGCAGTGGACCAGCAGCGGCGGCGGCAGGTCGCGGTAGAGGGCGTGGAAGCGGAGGATGCGCTCGGCATGTGGCGCGCCACGGCTCTCGAAGGGGAGGAAACGGTGCTCGAGGCCAAGGCGTTCCGCGGCCGCCACCGAAAGGGTGGTGGATCCGCACGGCTTTTCCCCGCGCAGATTGACGACGGAGCGAATGCCCCAACGCCGGACGAGGCGCGCGAGCCCGCCCGGCGTGGGATGGTTGGCGCGATACAGCTGCCCGGGAATGACCTCGGCCGCGTTGGACCAAAAGCAGCGCAGCAACCCCGCATCGGCGAGCAGACACTCCGCCCAGGCACCGGGGCCGGGTGTGGCGATGTTCAGCCTTCGCGTGCCAGCACGGCGAGCTTCATCTCGCCGATCGCCTGCGCCGGATTCAGGTTCTTCGGGCAGGCCTGGGTGCAGTTGAAGATGGTGTGGCAGCGGTAGAGCTTGAACGGATCCTTGAGCGCGTCGAGCCGCTCTCCGGTCGCCTCGTCGCGGCTATCGGAGATCCAGCGCCACGCGGCGAGCAGCGACGCCGGGCCGAGGTAGCGGTCGCCGTTCCACCAGTAGCTGGGGCAGGAGGTGGAGCAGCAGAAGCAGAGGATGCACTCCCACAGCCCGTCGAGCTTGGCGCGCTCGGCGCGGCTCTGCAGGCGCTCGCCGTCGGGCGGCGGCGGGGTGTCGGCCTTCAGCCACGGCTCGACGCTGCGGAGTTGCGCGTAGGCGAGGGACAGGTCGGGGATCAGGTCCTTGATCACCGGCAGGTGCGGCAGCGGGTTCACCTTCACCGTCGGCCGCTTGATGTCCTTGATAGCCTTCAGGCAGGCCAGCGCGTTGACGCCGTCGATGTTCATGGCGCAACTGCCGCACACGCCCTCGCGGCAGGAGCGGCGGAAGGTCAGCGTCGGGTCGATCTCGTTCTTGATCTTGATCAGCGCATCCAGAACCATCGGCCCGCACTGGTCGAGGTCGATCTCGTAGGTGTCGACGCGCGGGTTGCCGCCGGCGTCGGGGTCCCAGCGGTAGATCTCGAAATTCCGTACCCGCATCGCACCGGCGGGCGCCTTCCAGACCTTGCCGGGCTTCGGCCGGCTGCGGGGAGGAAGATCCGCAAAGAACCGCTTGGCTTCGACCATCTGGCGCCGTCCTTCCGCTCAGTACACGCGCTTCTGCGGTGGGATGACCGACACCTCGTCGGTCAGGGTCCGCATCTTCACCGGCCGGTACTCCAGACGTACCTGGCCGTCCCCGCCGCACCAGGCCAGCGTGTGCTTCATCCAGTTCGCGTCGTCGCGCTCCGGGTAGTCGTCGTGCGCCTGCGCGCCCCGGCTTTCGTGACGGGCCTCGGCGCCGACGATGGTGGTCATGGCGTTCTGCATCAGGTTCTGCAACTCCAGCGCCTCCATCAGGTCGGAGTTCCAGATGACGCTGTGGTCGGAAAGCGCGATGTCCGCCTGCTTCTTCCAGACATCGCCCATCTTCGCCACACCCTCGCTCAGGCTCTGGCTGTTGCGGAACACCGCGGCGTGCGCCTGCATGGTGCTCTGCATCTCGAGGCGGAGCGCCGCGACCGGCGTGCCGCCCTTGGCGTTGCGGGTGGCGTCGAAGTTGTCGAGCGCCGCTTCGCCGGCGCCCGCCGGCAGCGGCGACTGCTTCGCGTCCGGCTTCAGGATCTCGGCGCAGCGGAGCGCCGCCGCGCGGCCGAACACGACGATGTCGAGCAGCGAATTGCAGCCGAGGCGGTTGGCGCCGTGCACGGAAACGCAGGCGGCCTCACCCACGGCCATCAGCCCCGGCACCACCGCGTCGGGATCGTCCTTTGTCGGGCGAAGCACCTCGCCGTGGATGTTGGTGGGGACGCCGCCCATGTTGTAGTGGACGGTCGGCAGCACGGGGATCGGCTCCTTCGTCACGTCGACGCCGGCGAAGATGTGCGCCGTCTCGCTGATGCCAGGCAGCCGCTCGTGCAGCAGTTCGGCGCCGAGATGCTCGAGGTGCAGCAGGATGTAGTTCTTGTCGGGCCCGCAGCCGCGCCCGGCGTTGATCTCGATGGTCATCGAGCGCGACACCACATCGCGCGAGGCGAGATCCTTGGCGCTCGGGGCGTAGCGTTCCATGAAGCGCTCGCCTTCGGAGTTGGTGAGGTAGCCGCCCTCGCCGCGCGCGCCCTCGGTGATGAGGCAGCCGGCGGGGAAGATGCCGGTGGGGTGGAACTGCACGAACTCCATGTCCTGGCAGGGCAGGCCGGCGCGCAGCACCATGGCGGTGCCGTCGCCCGTGCAGGTGTGCGCCGAGGTGCAGGACAGGAAAGCGCGGCCATAGCCGCCGGTGGCGAGAATCACCATCTGCGCCCGGAAGCGGTGGATGACGCCGTCCTCGAGGTTCCAGGCGATCACGCCGCGGCAGACGCCGGCCTCGTCCATGATGAGGTCGAGCGCGAAGTATTCGACGAAGAACTCGACGTTGTGCCGAAGCGACTGCTGGTAGAGCGCGTGCAGGATGGCGTGGCCGGTGCGGTCGGCGGCGGCGCAGGCGCGGCGGGCGGGCGGGCCCTTGCCGAATTCGGTCATGTGGCCGCCGAACGGGCGCTGGAAGATCTTGCCTTCCTCGGTGCGGCTGAACGGTACGCCGTAGTGTTCCAGCTCGTAGACCGCCGGCACCGCCTGGCGACACATGTATTCGATGGCGTCCTGGTCACCCAGCCAGTCCGACCCCTTCACGGTGTCGTACATGTGCCAGCGCCAGTTGTCGTCGCCGAGATTGGCGAGCGAGGCGCTCACGCCGCCCTGCGCCGCCACCGTGTGGCTGCGGGTAGGGAACACCTTGGTCACGCAGGCGGTACGGAGGCCGGCCGCGCCGAGGCCGAGGGTGGCGCGCAGCCCGGCGCCGCCGGCCCCGACCACCACCGCATCGTAGGTGTGGTCCACTACCGTGTAGGCACCGAAGGAAGGTTTGCTCATCGCGTTCATCGTTGGTCCGTCCGATAGGGCCTGGATCTGGTTTGCCGCCTGGGGCCTGTGCAGCGCCCGGGCGGCGTCATCCGGTGATGGCGAGTTTCAGCACGGCGATGACCGCAGCCAGGGCCAGCAGCAGGCTCGCCGCCTTCACTGCCAGGACCAGCGTCGTCCTGATCCAGTCCGTGTGCACGTAGTCTTCGGCGACCACCTGGATGCCGAGGTGCATGTGCTGGAACACCACAGCGATCAGGGCGAGCAACAGCGTGGCGTGCACCGGTCCGCTCGCCCAGGCGCGGGCTTCGGCGTAGGGCGCGCCCGCGAGATGCGCCACCGAGAAGATGAACCACACGGCGAGCGGCACCAAGGCGATCGAGGTCAGCCGCTGCATCCACCAGAAATTGAAGCCGTCGTTCACCGAACCCAGACCGCGGGCGCGGCCCAGGAACGAGCGCATGATGTCGATCTTGAGATTCTTCGCGTCGGCCATTGCGGCTTCTCCCGTTCCTAGGCCAGCACCACGAGCCAGGTGAGCACGACCAGTACGGCGGTGGCGGCGAGAATGACGAGGTTCGAGCGTTCCACCACGTGCTTGTCGTACATCCGCCCGCTGTCCCAGATCAGGTGGCGGACGCCGACGCAGTAATGGTACCAGAGCGCCGCGCTCCAGCCGAACAGCGCGAGGTAGCCGATCGGCGTGCGCATCCACCAAGAGAACGTGTCGTAGGCCGCCGGGCCGGACGCCAGCGCCACTAGGAACCACACCATGACGATAGTGCCGACGGCGATGGCGCAACCAGTCACCCTGTGGCCTACCGACATCACCATGTCGAAATTGATGTAGACCGAAAGGTGTCCGGAGAGCGGCCGCTCAATCAGCCGTCCGTCGCTCGCGCGGCCGATTCTCTGGGCATCGCGGATATCGGTCATCGGTCTTCAGCGCTCCTTCCCCCGGTAGTGCGGCGTGGCCACGCTCTTCTTTCGCAGCCGATGGCCCGCCGCCTTACCGTTTCGCAATACTCCCCGCCGGCTGTGCGGTCAACGTGGCGTGATCGCGCTTCAGCCCGCGTGCGCCGGCAGAAGTTTGCGTGCGATCATTTCCTCGGCGATCTGCACCGCGTTCAGCGCCGCGCCCTTGCGCAGGTTGTCGGAGACGCACCAGAAGGCGAGCCCGTGCGGCACCGTCGGATCGACGCGGATGCGGCTGACGTAGGTGGCGTCTTCGCCCTGGCACTCGAACGGCGTGATGTAGCCGCCGTCCTCGCGCCGGTCGTACACCACCACACCGCGCGCGCCGCGCAGCGCCTCGCGCGCGGCTTCCGCGGTGACGGGCCGCTCGCATTCGATGTGAACCGCCTCGCCGTGGCCGATGAACACCGGCACGCGCACGCAGGTGGCGATCACCGCGATGTCGGGATCGAGGATTTTCTTTGTCTCCGCCGTCATCTTCCACTCTTCCTTGGTGGAGCCGTCGTCCATGAAGCGGTCGATGTGCGGGATGACGTTGAAGGCGATGCGCTTGGTGAACTGCTCGGGCGTGATCAGATCGTTCACGTAGGTGGCCTTGGTCTGCGCCTCCAACTCGTCCATCGCTTCCTTGCCGGCGCCGGAAACGGACTGGTAGGTGGCCACCACCACGCGCTTCACCTTGAAGTGCCGGTGCAGCGGCTTCAGCGCCACCACCATCTGGATGGTGGAGCAGTTCGGGTTGGCGATGATGCCGCGCTTCACCTGTTCGAGAGCTTCGGGGTTCACTTCCGGCACCACCAGCGGCACGTCCGGTTCCATGCGGAACTGGCTCGTGTTGTCGATGACGATGCAGCCCTGGGAGGCCGCGCGCGGCGCGTGCACCGCCGAGATGGAGGCGCCGGGGCTGAACAGCCCGATATCCCAGCCGGTGAAGTCGAAGTGGTCGAGGTTCTGCACGGTGAGCACCTTGTCGCCGTAGCTCACCTGCTGGCCGGCGGTGCGCCCGGAGGCCACCGCCGCCACTTCCGTCACGGGAAACTTTCGCTGCGCCAGGGTCTTCAGCATTTCGCGCCCGACTGCCCCGGTGGCACCGACGACCGCGACCCTGTACGCCATGACTCGAATTCTCCCGTTCCGGTCCGTCCCACTGACGGTACCCCCGAGGACGGTTAGCGGCCTTGTCCAGCCGCTGCAACCGCCTCGCGGGCAGGTCTCGCCTACTCGCCGCGCAACGCTTCGCGGTAGATTCCGGTCCACGGCACGCCGTCGGGGCCGATGCGGCCTCGGTACATGCCTGCCGAGTTGAACGGCATGGAGACGTTGCCCGCCGCATCGACCGCGATCAGCCCGCCGTTGCCGCCCCGCTCTCCAAGTTCGGCCATCACCGCTTCGGCCGCCTGCTCGAGCGACTGGCCGCCGAGGCGCATGCGTGCGGAGATCTCGTGCGCCGCGCCCCAGCGGATGAAGAATTCGCCGTGGCCGGTGCAGGAGATGGCGCAGGTGGCGTCGTCGGCCCAGGTGCCGGCGCCGAAGACCGGGCAATCGCCCACCCGGCCCGGCGCCTTGCCGGTCATGCCGCCCGTGGAGGTGGCGGCGGCCACGTGGCCGTTGGCGTCGCGCGCCGCCGCTCCCACCGTGCCGTGCTTCGCGGCGGCGTCGCGGGTGTCCTCGGCGCTCAGGCGCCGCCGGTCGAGTTCGGTCTGCAGCGCCTTCCAGCGCGACTCGGTGAAGAAGTAGCCGGGTTCCTCCCAGGCGAGGTTCTGCTCGCGCAGGAAGGCGAGCGCTCCCTCGCCCATCAGCAGCACGTGCTCGGAGCTTTCCATCACCGCGCGCGCCGCCATCACCGGGTTGCGCGGCCCGATAATGCCGGCCACCGCGCCGGCGGCGTGGCTGGCGCCGTCCATCACCGCGGCGTCCATCTCCTGCCGCCCGCCGGAGGTGAACACGGCGCCGCGGCCAGCGTTGAACTGCGGATCGTCCTCGAGCGCCATCACCGCCGCCGTCACCGCGTCGAGCGCCGAGCCGCCGGCCGCCAGTACCGCATAGCCCGCGCGCAGCACCACGCGCAGCCCGCGATGGTGGCTTGCCTCCATTTCGGGGGTCATGGTGCCGGGCTTCATGGTGCCGGCGCCGCCGTGGACGACGAGAGAGAACGACATGCGAAAAATCCTTCAGCGCAACAGAGCGGAAAGGGCCGAGACCGTGTTCACCCAGCCGAGCGCTGCCGCCACGCCTTCGGCGGTGAATGCGACCGTGCGCGGGCCGGTGCGCTCGGCCACCGGGATGGTGGCGGCGAGGTCGGCGAGCGCTACGAAGGTGAGATCGAGCACGAGGCGGCAGGGACGGGGAACGACGAAGGGCGCGCAGGCTTTCGCTCGTGAGACGGCGTCCTCGGCGGCGGCGCGGAGCATCTGGCGCGCCCGTTGCGGATGCACCGACCGCGCCGCCCGCTGGCCGAGCGCCCGCTTCACCACCACCCGTGCCGCCGCGGGAAAGTGCGGCGCGCACTCGGCGGCGAGCTGGTCGCATCCCGAAAGCAGCAGTACCGGCACGCCGAGTTCGCCGGCGTAGGCGCCATAGAGGATGGCCTCGTTGCAGGCGATGCCGTTCAGCGTCACATTGGCGAAGGCAAAGCTGTTGGTGGTGTGGCTCAGCACGCCGAATCCGCCCGCGCCCGCGTGGTAGCCGAGACAGAACACGCCACCGTGCCCGCGTTCCAGGCCGCAGAACATGCCCTGCGGCTTCGGGCGGCCGCTGATCAGCTCCGCCCGCGTGTCGAGCAGGTCCGGCAGCAGGTTGGTCATCGGCCCGTGGCTGTCGTTCACCAGCACCTCGGTGGCGCCGCCGGCGAAGGCGCCGTCGATGGCGGCGTTCACCTCCTCGGTCATCAGCCGGCGCGCGCGCTCGTATTCGACGTTGCCCGCCTGGCCCTGTAGCGGCGAGACCACCCCGGCCACGCCCTCGATGTCGGCGGAAACGAACAGCTTCATGGGGTCTTGCCCTTTCCGCTCAGCAGTTCGCGCAGGCTCCGGCGACGGTGGCCGGCGAAGCCCGCGCACGACTCGGCGGCAGCCAGTGCGTCGAGCACCGCTTCCTGCGTCGCCTCGGCGGTGGCGGCGAACAGCAGGTCGATGCGTCCCTCGGCAAGGATGCGCATCTCCAGGATGTCGCGCTTCGGCGCGTGCGGTATCCGGTTCGCGGTGGTGAAGCCCAGGAACACGTCACCGCTGCCGTTGCCCCAGAAACTGCCGCACCGCGCGAGGCCCACCCCGGCGCGGCGGATCACCCGGCGAAGCTGGCGGTGGTCGAGCGGCACGTCGGTCGCCACCACCACGATCACCGAGCCGGCTTCCGGAGTGCCGGCATCGCGGCCGGCGGCGAGCAGCCTGCCGTCGGCCAGCCGCAGATCGCCGGCACGGCCGAAATTCGCCAGCACCAATACGCCGAGCGCGTAGTCCGCCTTGTCCAGCGCGAGCACGCGGGAGGCGGAGCCGATGCCGCCCTTCAGCCCGAAGCAGCTCATGCCAGTGCCGGCACCCACAGCGCCGAGGGAAAACTCCTCACCCGCCGCGGCGAGCGCCCGCTCGGCGTCGGCCGTGGTCACCGTCATCGCCTGGATGTCGGAAAGGTAGCCGTCGTTGCACTCGCACACCACCGGGTTCACTGTGCCGGTGCGCCGGCCGATGCCGGGGTTGGCGGCGATCGCCTGGCGGATCAGCGCCTCGGCGCAGGGGGCGACGGAAAGCGTGTTGGTGAGCAGGATCGGCGTTTCCAACTGCCCGAGTTCGGCCACTTGCATCAGGCCGATACTTTTGCCGAAGCCGTTCAGCACCTCGGCGGCCGCCAGCAGCTTTTCCGCGAACAGGTTGCCGGGCTGCGGTACGATGGCAGTCACACCCGTGCGCACGTCCCCTTCGCAGAGCGTTGCGTGGCCGACGCGCACGCCTTTGACGTCGGCGATGGTGTTGCGCGGCCCTGGCGGAAGGCTGCCGCAGGCGAGGCCGAGATCGCGGGCCCTCATCGCAGCTTCTGGTCGAGCGCGTCCCGGAGCCCGTCGCCGAGCAGATTGAAGGCGAGCGCGGTAATGAAGATGGCGAGCCCGGGGAACAACGTCATCTGGTCGGCGACGCCGAGATAGCTCCGCCCGTCGGCGAGCATCGCCCCCCACTCCGGGCTCGGCGGCTGCGCGCCGAGGCCGATGAAGCTGAGCGAGGCCGCCACCAGGATGGATGAGCCGATGCGGAGCGAGAAATAGACGATCACCGCCGGCAGGGCGCCGGGCAGGATGTGCTGGAACATCAGCTTGAAGCGGCTGACGCCGATACTCCGCGCCGCCTGCACGTAGAGCGTCTGCTTCAGTGCGAGCGTGCTGCCGCGCACGAGGCGCGCGAACACCGGCACGCTGAACACGGCCACGGCGTAAATCACGTTGTCGATGCCTGGGCCGAGCACCGCGACCACGCCGATGGCGAGCAGGATACCGGGGAAGGCGAGCAGCACGTCGCACAGCCGCATGGAGAAGCTGTCGATCAGGCCCCCGAAATAGCCGCTCACCAGCCCCATGACGACGCCGACGAGGCCGCCCAGGGCCACGGAGATGAAGCCGACCGAAAGCGAAATCCGCCCACCCCATATAATGCGGCTGAGGATGTCGCGGCCGAAAGTGTCGGTGCCGCAGAGATGCGCGAGCGAAGGCCCGGCGAGAACGTTGTTGTAGTCGGGAACCGCCGGCCCGTACGGAGCGATCAAAGGGGCCGCCACGGAGGCGGTCACCAGCAGCAGGATCACGGCTCCCGAGACGAGAGCGATGTGCTTGCGGCGGAAGCGGCGCCAGAACTCGGCAAGCGGCGAGTGGATGGAGCCGGCGCGCCCGCCGGCGGTGGTGGCGCTCATCGCAGCCGGATCTCCGGGTTAACCACCGCGTAGAGCAGATCGATCAACAGGTTGATGAGCACGAACTCGGTGGAGAAGAGAAGAATTTCCGCCTGGATCACCGGATAGTCGCGGTAGCTCACGCTTTCCACCAGCAGCCGGCCGAGACCTGGCCATGAGAACACAGTCTCGATGACGATGGCGCCGCCGAGCAGAAAGCCGAACTGCAGGCCGGCCAGGGTAAGCACCGGGATCAGCGCGTTGCGGAAGGCGTGCCGCCAGATGACGACACGCTCGGGCAGTCCCTTCGAGCGCGCGGTACGCACATAGTCTTCCTGCGCCACCTCGACGAAGGCCGAGCGGGTGAAGCGCGCCATCACCGCCGCTGCCGGCAGCCCGAGCGTGAACGCCGGCATGACGTAGCTCTTCCAGTCGTGGTCGCCGCCCGTGGGCAGCCAGCCCAGGCGGACGCTGCAAAGGTCTATCAGCAGCAACCCAAGCCAGAAGGAGGGAAAGGAGATGCCCGAGACGGCCACCACCATGCTGCCCTGGTCGATCCAGTTGCCGCGTTTCACCCCGGAGAGCACGCCCAATCCCACCCCCACGATGCACGACCACACCATGGCGACGACGCTGAGGTTGAAGGTGGGCATAAAGCGCTCGCCGATCTCGGTGAGCACCGGCTGTCCGCTGCGCGCCGAGGTGCCGAGCGAGAGGCGCACCGTGCTCGCCATATAGCGGACGTACTGCTGCCACAGCGGCTGGTCGAGGCCGAGCCGTTCGCGCACGGCCTGCACGTCCTGCAGCGTGGCGTCCGGCCCGGCGATCAGCCGGGCGGGATCTCCGGGAAGCAGGCGGACGAAGCCGAACGCGAACAGCGACACCGCCAGCAGCACCGGGATGGTCCCGCCCAGCCTGCGCAAGAAGTAGCCAAGCACGACGAACGCTTACGCGAAGTGCGCGTCGTTCAGCAGCAGCCCGCCGTCAGGCAGCCGGTAGGCACCCTGCAGGTTGGATGCACGCGCATCGACGATGCGGTCGATATCGAGCCACACCCACGGGCAGTCCTGCCAGATCCGCTTCTGCGCATCGGCGTAGGCGGCGGCACGCGCCTTCGGATCCGCGGTGTGGAGCCCGTCGGCAATGTCCTTGTTCACCGCCGGATCGTCGAGATAGGCGACGTTGAACATCTTCGGCGGGAAGGCCTCCTTGGTGAACAGCGGGCGCAGGCCCCAGTCGGCGTCGCCGGTGGACGACGACCATCCGCCGTAGTTCATCTGCACGGTGGCTTCCTGCGGATTCGGCGCGGCGTACACCTTGGAGATCAGCAGGCCGACCTCGAGCGGGCTCACTTTCAGCTTCACGCCGACCGCGGCGAACTGCTGCTGCAGGAACTGCATGCCGCGGATCACCAGCGTGTTGTTGGCGCCCCACATCTCGGTCTCGAAGCCGTTCGGATAGCCTGCCTCGGCCAGCAACTTCTTCGCCTTGGCCACGTCGTACGGCCAAGCGCCCTGCTTTTTGTAGAAGCTGAGCAGCGGCGGCTCGGGCGAGTCCATCTGGTCGGCATAGCCGTTGTAGACGATCTTGATGAACGCTTCCTTGTCCACCGCGTAATTCAGTGCCTGGCGCACGCGCACGTCGTTGAACGGCTTCTTCATCGTGTTCATGGCGGCGCCATGGATGATGATCGACTGCCTGTTCACCAGCGTGATCTTCGGGTTGTGCGCGATCGTCGCCACCAGCTCGGGCGGCATCGGGAAAATGTACTGCGCCTCGCCTGTCTGCAGCATCGCCAGCCGCGAGCCGTTCTCCGGCACGCTGCGGATGGTGACGGTGCGCATGTGCGGCAGCCCCTTCACCCAGTAGTGCGGGCTCGCGTGCACCTTGAGCGTATCGGGGGTCCAGCTGGTGAAGATGAACGGGCCGGTGCCGACCGGGTTGCGGCCGAGATCCTTGCCGTATTTCTTGATCGCCGCCGGGCTCGACAGCGCCAGCGCGGGATGCGCGACGGTGGGGATGAATGCGCCGAATGGGGTCTTCAGCACCACCTTGGCGGTGTGCTCGTTCACCACTTCGACGTGGTCGAGCACCGACAGCAGGCTCTGCCGCTTCAGGTGGTTCGCGGGGTTGGCGATCCGCTCCAGGTTGATCTTCACAGCCTCGGCGTTGAACGGCGTGCCGTCGTGAAACTTCACGCCCTGGTGCAGGGTGAAGGTGAACTCGGTCGCCATCGCGTTCGCCTTGTAGCCGGTGGCGAGCTTCGGGATGATCTTCATGTTCTCGTCGAAGCCGTACAGCCCCTCGAGCATCAACCGGCAGCTGCCTTGCGATAGCGTGTCGTTGGCGTCTGCCGGGTCCAGCGTGACGAGGTTGTCCGGCACCGCCACCGTGAGGTCGCGCGGCATCGCCGCGGCTTCGGCACGCGCGCCGATGACGGCGGGGGCGGCGGCGAGAGCGGTGGCGCCTGTGAGCACGCTGCGCCGCCGCAGTTCCGGGTTGATGGACATCGAGGGTTCCCTCCTCAGCAGGTTCATGTGTTTAGCGGTCCGCCGGGCAGTACCTGCTTCAGTACAGCCCGCCGACATGATGGCGGGCGACGAAGTGGCCCGGTCCGACTTCGACCAGTGGCGCTATGGTGGGCGGATCGTCGAGGCGGCGCAAGGGGGAGGGCACCTCGCTGTCGTCGAGTCCCCGGTCATGGCCGCGTCGCCGCGGGTCGGCCACCGGCACTGCCGCCAGCAGCCGGCGCGTGTAGGGATGCTGCGGATCGCCGATCACCGCCTGCCGCGGCCCGATTTCGACGATCTGGCCAAGATACATCACGGCGACGCGGTGGGCGATGCGCTCCACCACCGCCATGTCGTGGGAAATGAACAGGTAGGCGATGCCGTGTTCCGCCTGCAGCCGCATCAGCAGGTTCACCACCTGCGCGCGGATGGAGACATCGAGGGCGGCCACCGCCTCGTCAGCGATGATGAGGTCGGGTTCGGAGGCGAGCGCGCGGGCGATGCACACCCGCTGCCGCTGCCCGCCGGAAAGCTCGTGCGGGTAGCGGTGGGCGAACTCTCCCGGCAGGTTCACCTGCCCGAGCAGCGTGTTCACTCGCTCCGCCACGGCGCGACCGTGGGCCAGCCGGTGCGTCATGATCGGCTCGGCGATCGAGAAGCCGATGGTGAGGTGTGGGTCGAGCGAGGAGAACGGATCCTGGAACACGAACTGCACGCGCCGGCGCAGTTCCTTCTCCGCGCCGCGGCGGAGCCGGCTAACGTCGCGGTCGCCGAGCCAGATCTCGCCCTCCTCGAACTGCTCCAGGCGGATGACGCTGCGGCCCGTGGTGGACTTGCCGCAGCCCGATTCGCCTACTAGCGCCAGCGTTTCGCCCGGACGGATGGCGAGATCGACGTGCTCCACGGCGTGGATGCGGCCGATGCGGCGGAAGTTGTGGCGCACGTCGAAGCGGGTGGAGAGCCCGACCAGGCGCAGCACCGGCGGGCCCTGGCGCAGTGTGTCCTGCGGCGCGGGCGATTCGCCCGGCAAAGCGAAGGGCAACGGCAGCGGCGTCCCCGCCAGACTGCCCAGTACCGGCACCGCGTCGAGCAGCATGCGCGTGTAGTCGTGACGCGGGGAGTCGAAGATGTCCGTGACCGGCCCCTCTTCCACTTTCTCGCCTTGGCGCATCACCACCACGCGGTCGGCGATCTCCGCCACTACCCCCATGTCGTGGGTGATGAACAGCAGCGCCATGCCGCTTTCCTTCTGTAGCGCCTCGATCAGCCGCAGCACCTGCGCCTGCACCGTGACATCGAGCGCGGTGGTGGGCTCGTCGGCGATCAGCAGCCGGGGCCGGCAGGAGAGCGCCATGGCGATCATCACCCGCTGGCGCATGCCCCCCGAAAGCTGGAAGGGGAAACGGTCGAGCTGGCGGGCGGCCTCGGGGATGCGCACGCGCTCCAGTAGCCGGCGCGTCTCGGCGCGGGCGGCGGCGTGGCCCATCCCCTGATGCAGCATGACCGCCTCGGCGATCTGCTCGCCAACGCGCAGCACCGGGTTCAGGCTCGACATCGGCTCCTGGAATACCATGGAGAATTCGGGGCCGCGCAGGTTGCGCATCGTCGCCTGGGATTCGCGGGCAAGGTCACGGACCACGCCGTCGCGGCAGGCGAGGGCGATGCGCCCCTCCGTGATCCGACCGCCGGCGAAGTCGAGAAGCCTCGTCACGGCGAGCGCGGTGACCGATTTGCCCGACCCCGATTCGCCGACCAGGGCGACGGTTTCGCCGGGAGCGATGGCGAGATCGAGGCGACTCACCACCACCGAGGATTCGGCGGGGGGGCCGAAGGCGATCGACAGACCCTCGATGGCCAGCAGGGGCGAGGCAGGGGAGGTGTTCATTTGTTGCCGGCATTCATGCCCAAGCGGCGGCCGGGAGGCAAGCCGCGTCAGGTGCCGGCGACGGTCATTCCGTCGAGGCGCACGGTCGGGGCATCGATGCCGCGGCGGAAGACGAGGTCGGATGCCGGCACAAGCGAGGCGAACATCGCCAGCAGATTGCCGGCGACGGTGCACTCGGCCACCGGCTCGGCCAGTGAGCCGTCGCGGATCATGAAGCCTGAGGCGCCGCGGCTGTAGTCGCCGGTGACCGGGTTCACCCCCATGCCGATCAGTTCCGTGACGTAAAGGCCTTCGCCGATATCGGCCATCAGCTCGGCCGGGCTCGGCGTGCCGGGCAGAAGGTAGAGGTTGCTCGGCGCGGGGCTGGGCGGCGACTCGGTGCCGCGGCTCGCGTGCGCGGTGGAGCGCAGCCCGAGCTGGCGGGCGCTGCGGCTGTCGAGCAGCCAGGAGGCGAGGATGCCGTCCCTCACCAGCGCCAGCGGCGCCGTTTCCAGCCCCTCGCCGTCGAACGGACGGGAGCGAAGGCCCCGCCGCCGCCTTGGGTCGTCCATCACCGTGATGGCGGAGCCGAACACGCTCTCGCCGAGTCGCTCGCGGAGGAAGCTGGTGCCGCGCGCCACTGCGGCGCCGTTCGCCGCCATTGCCAGGTGGCCGATCAGCCCGCCCGCCACCCGTTGGTCGAACACCACCGGCGCCGTCATGGTGCGCGGCCGCCTGGGGCGCAGCCGCGCCACTGCCCGCTCACCCGCGCTCCGGCCGACCGTTTCCGGCGCTTCCAGGTCGGCGAGGCGCACGGCGGAGGCGAAGTCGTAGTCGCGCTGCATGTCGGTGCCCTCGCCGGCGAGAACGCTCACCGAGAGGGAGTGGCGGGTGCGGGCGAAGCGGCCGGCGAAGCCGTTCGAGGCGGCGAGCGCCGTCTCGGTGCGCCCGTAGCTCGCCTCGGCACCCTCGGAATTGGTGATGCCGGCCACCGCGCGCGCCGCTTCCTCGGCGGCCAGGGCGCGGGCGGCGAGGGCTTCCGTCGCCGGCTCGGCGGCATCGTCGAGTTCGAGCCCGTCCGCGTCCGCCATCACGCCGGCGGACTCGGCGAGACCGGCGAAGCGGTCCTCGGGGAGCAGCCGCGCCATCGCCACCGCCTGCGCGGCAAGCTCGGGGAAGCGCGCGGCCGCGACGGCGGAGGTGGACACCAGCGCCTGCCGCTGCCCCACGAACACGCGCAAGCCGAGGTCGCGGCTTTCGGCGCGTTCCACATGCTCGGCGCGTCCGAGCCGGCATTGCACACCGAGCGAGAGGCTGGAGGAGAGCAGCGCGTCAGCGGCGTCGGCGCCGGCGGCGCGGGCGACGGCGAGCAGGGTATCGAGGAGGGCGAGGTCGTCCATGCGCGTTCCCGGGCGTGACGTATTGCTTCAGGCGGCGAGCCGCTTGGCGATCGCCGGCAGTTGCGGCACCCGCGCGGCGGGGCCGAGGGAGGCAAGCGTCGGCGCGGCACGGAACAGCTTCCTTGCCGCCGCCTCGATGTCGGCGACGCCCACCGCCTCGATGCGGGCCACCGTCTCGGCGACAGGGATCACCCGGCCGAACACCTGCCACTGGCGGGCAAGCTGCTCGGAGCGGTTGCCGGGGCTTTCCAGCGACATCAGCAGCCCCGCCTTCACCTGCGCCCGCGCGCGCGCGAGTTCGGCGGCGGTCACCTCCCGCTGCACCTTCTCCAGTTCACCCAGGGTGACGGGCATCACCTCAGCCGCCTCCTTCTCGCCGGTGCCGGCGTAGATGGCGAACAGCCCGCCGTCGGCGTAGGGGGAGGCGAAGGCGTAGATGGAATAGACCAGCCCTCGCTTCTCCCGCACCTCCTGGAACAGGCGCGACGACATGCCGCCGCCGAGCAGGGTGGAGAGCAGCATCACCGGGTAGAAATCGTCGTCGGCGTAGGCGACGGCGGGAAAGCCCAGCACCACGTGCACCTGGTCGAGGTCGCGCTGCTCGCGGAATTCCCGTCCTTCGTAGCGGGCGGGCACCGCCCGGGGCGCCTCCGTCCGCGCCAGGTCGGCGAAGTGGCGGTCCACCAGTTCCACCACCGCCTGGTGGCGGAGGTTGCCCGCCGCCGCCACCACGGTATTGGAGGCGGTGTAGTGGCGGTGCATGTAGGCGCGCAGGTTGTCGCGGCTGACGGCGCCGACGCGCTCCTCGGTGCCCAGCACCGGCCTTCCCATCGGCTGCTCGGGGTAGGCCGCTTCCTGGAAATGGTCGAAGATGATATCGTCGGGCGTGTCGTTCGCCTGGCCGATCTCCTGCAGGATCACGCCCCGCTCGCGCTCCACCTCGGCGGGGTCGAAGCAGGAATGGCAGAGGATGTCGCCGATGATGTCGCTGCCGAGGGCGAGATCCTCCTTCAGCACCTTCACGTAGAAGGCCGTTTGCTCGCGGGCGGTGTAGGCGTTCATCTGGCCGCCCACCGCCTCGATCTCCTCGGCGATGGCGATGGCGCTGCGCCGTTCGGTGCCCTTGAATGCCATGTGCTCGAGGAAGTGGGAGATGCCGTTCTCCTCGGCGCTCTCGTTGCGGGCGCCGGTGGCGACATAGGCACCGAAGGAGACCGTCTCCACCCGCTCCATCCGCTCGGTGAGCACCACCAAGCCCGACGGCAGCCGGGTGACCTCGACCGCGTCCTCGCCGCTCATGCCACGTTCCTCGCTACCGTTGCCCGTACCAGCGCCTCCACTGCCGCCAGATCGTTCGGGGCCGTGGCGTAGCGCTCCTCGCGTTCATATAGGGTGGCGAGCCGCGCCGGCAGCGGGGGCGTCACGCCGCAGGCGCGGGCGATGGCTTCGGGGAACTTCGCCGGGTGCGCCGTCGCCATCGCCACCGTGGGGATGCCCTTCGGCGCCAGCGCCCGGGCGGCCGCGATGCCGATGGCCGAATGCGGGTCGGCGATATAGCCCGCGGCGGCGTGCAGGCGGCCGATCTCGGCAAGGGTGGCGGCGTCGTCGCAGCGCCAGCCGGAGAACAGCGCGCGCGCCTGCCGCCAGGCGGCATCCGGCACCGGCATGCGGCCGCTCGCTCGGAATTCCGCCATCGTGGCGGCGGTGGCGGCACCGTCGCGGCCCAGAAGCTCGAATAGCAGGCGCTCGAAGTTGGAGCTGACCTGGATATCCATGCTGGGGGAGAGCGTGGGGGTGACCTTCGTCTGCGACATGTCGTTGGCGGCGAGGAAGCGGGCCAGGATGTCGTTGGCGTTGCTGCCCACCAGCAGCCCGCGCACCGGCAGGCCCATCCGCCGCGCCACCCAGGCGGCCAGAACGTTGCCGAAGTTGCCGGTCGGCACGGCGAAGCACACCTCGCGGTCGGGGGCGCCGAGGGCGAGCGCGCTCGCCACATAGTAGGGCACCTGCGCGGCGATGCGCGCCCAGTTGATGGAGTTTACCGCCGAAAGCCGCATCTCCGCGCGGAAGGGGCGGTCGGCGAACATCGCCTTCACAAGGTCCTGGCAGTCGTCGAAGCTGCCCTCGACGGCGACGTTGCCGACGTTGGGGGCGAGCACCGTGGTCATCTGCCGGCGCTGCACTTCGCTGGTGCGTCCCCTGGGGTGCAGGATGACGATGTCGATGCGCTCGCGCCCGGCGCAGGCGGCAATGGCCGCGGAGCCGGTGTCGCCCGAGGTGGCGCCGACGATTCCCACCCGCGCGCCGCGCGCCTCCAGCACGTGGTCGAACAGCCGCCCGAGCATTTGCAGCGCCACATCCTTGAAGGCGAGCGTCGGGCCGTGGAACAGCTCGCAGACGAAAAGGTTATGGTCGATCTGCACCAGCGGCACCACCGCCGGGTGGTCGAAGCTGGCGCAGGCGCCCTCGGAGAGCGCCCTTAGGGTGGGGAGCGCGATCGCCTCGCCCGCGAACAGGGAAAGGATGCGGGCGGAAAGCTCGGCGTAGGGCAGCCCTGCCAGTGCCCGCCACTCGGCGGCGCCGAGTTCCGGCCAGGTTTCCGGCACGTACAAGCCGCCGTCCTCGGCGAGGCCGGCGAGCAGCACGTCGGCGAAGTCGCGGACGGGCGCCCGCCCGCGGGTGGACACGTAGCGCATCGGCGCAGTCTCCGGGTGGTCAGGCTTGCGGTTCTGGGCCAGGACGGCGCCTGGCTCAAGGGCGAAGGCTAGTCGCGGCCGAGGGCGGCCATCATCTCCTGCCACTCGCGCCGGCCGAGGCCGCTGGTTTCCGCCGTCACCGCCTCGCCGGCCAGCATCCGCCGCAGCGCCGCGAGCATCGGCGCCGAGAAGGCCGCCCCGCCCAGCAGGTAGTCGGCGAAGGCGGCATAGGTTTCCGGCACCCATGCTTTCACGCTTTCCGCCATCACCTCGGCGTAGGCGCGGATTTCATACTGCGCGTGCGCGTCGAGCCGCAGGGAGAGGAAGTGCAGCAGATTGTGCAGGTCGATCTTCCAATACCACTGCGTGTAGGTGGAAAGCGTCAGGTTGATGCGGGCGAGTTCGCGGGCCAGCCCGCTTTCGAGCAGCGCCTCGTAGTGGTCGTGGCAGCGGCTCGCGTCGTCCCGCAGCAGGTCCAGCACCACCGCCGCGTCGTCGGCGCCGAGCGGCCTGTCGCGCCCTTGGCGATTGTCGGCGGCCTGCGCGGCAAGGGCCGAGGGCGCGGGCAGGTAGAACTCGCGGTCGAGGATGGAGTAGCGGGCGGAGATTTCGTTCACGCTCGCCGTGCGATGGCGTATCCATTGCCGGGCGACGAAGATCGGCAGCTTCACATGGTATTTGATCTCGCACATCTCGAACGGCGTGGTGTGCCGGTGGCGCATCAGGTAGCGGATCAGCGCCGCGTCGGCCCGCCCCGGCTTGGTGCCGCGCCCGTAGGAGACGCGGGCCGCTTGCACCACCGCCGCGTCGTCGCCCATGTAGTCGATGACGCGGACGAAGCCGTGGTCGAGCACGGGATGTGTCTCGACCAGCCAACTCTCAAGCGCCGCCACCGTGGGGCGCAGGGTGAGGGTGCCGGTCTCCACGCCGGCTTTATCCTGGCCTTCGTCGTCCTGCATGGCTTCCACCCCTTCCGTGCTCTGCCCGTTCCTCCTATATTCGGGATGCCGGCTTGCCGGCTATGGCGATAAACGGCGTGTGGAATAAGCGTAGTGGACCCGGGGGCAGTGCCCGGCGCCTCCACCAACCCCGGTTTCGCGGCGACGCGGACGGGGGGCTCGCGGGGGCGAAACAGCTTCGACACGCGTGGTAAAGACCCGCCTTTTGCCCGGCATGGTTCCGCCGTTATCGGGCCGTACGACAAGTGCCAACGACAATGAGGCACTCGCTGTCGCCGCATAAGCGATAAGCGCGGTCCGGGGGGCACCGGGCAACAGAAGCCCCCCACTACCGCCGGTTGCGCCGGGGTGCGTCTTTTCACTGCCCACCGCATTCGCTAAAGGAACAGGGGAGCAACGCGAGGCGGTGATGGAGAAGCAGTTCGGCGGGCCTGGGGGGAGGGGCGACGACCAGCCGCCCGAGAGTCTGCTTCCCTACGAACAGTGGACCGAGGCGGCGCTGCTCCGGGTGGTGGTTCGGGCGCTCGGCCATGTCGCCGCACACGGGCTGCCGGGAGAACACCATTTCTACCTCACGTTCCGCACCGATTATCCAGGGGTGACCGTGCCGGCGCGTCTGCGCGCGCAGTACCCCCAGGAGATGACCATCGTCCTGCAGCACCAGTTCTGGGACCTGCGAGCGGACGAGGAGGGCTTCTCTGTCGGCCTCTCCTTCGGCGGCGTTCCCAGCATGCTCCGGGTACCGTTCGCCGCGATCAGCGCCTTCGCCGATCCCTCGGTGCGCTACGGGCTGCGCTTCCGCGTGGTGCCGCCCGACGAGCGAGCGGCGGACGGCGAGCCCGAGATCCCCGTTTCCGAGGCGCCACTGCTCGGATCCGTGGCCCCGAAGGCTCCGCCGTCCGGGCCCGCCGAGCCGGAGAAGGCGGCCGAGCCGCAGGTGGTCAGTCTCGACGCGTTCCGCCGGCGCGGTCCGCAAAAGGAAGAATGAGGAAGCGATGAGTGAACCCACCCCGAAGCGCGGCACTTTCGCCTACGCGCCGATGTTTCCCCTCGCCGAGCAGCCGACGCCGTGGCGCCGGATTGCCGTCGAGGGCGTCGGCACGACCGTATGCGACGGCCGCACCGTGCTGAATGTGGCGCCCGGCGTGCTCACCGAGCTTGCCTTCCAGGCGTTCCGCGACATCGCCCATCTGCTTCGGCCGGGCCATCTGGCGCAGTTGCGCGCCATCCTCGACGACCCCGAGGCCTCCGCCAACGACCGCTTCGTTGCCTTCGACCTGCTGAAGAACGCGGTGATCGCGGCCGGGGGCGTGCTGCCGATGTGCCAGGACACCGGCACCGCCATCGTCTTCGGCAAGAAGGGGCAGCGGGTGTGGGTGGACGGCGACGAGGAGGAGGCGCTGTCGCGCGGAGTGTGGCGCACCTACACCGAGACCAACCTGCGTTATTCGCAGAACGCGGCGCTTTCCATGTTCGAGGAAGTGAACACCGCGAACAACCTGCCGGCGCAGATCGACATCTATTCCACTTCTGGCGAGTCGCACGCCACCGAGTTCGAACTTCTGTTCGTCGCCAAAGGTGGCGGATCGGCGAACAAGACCTTCCTGTACCAGGAGAACCGCTCCATCCTCTCGCCGGGAAAGCTCGAGGACTACCTCGCCACCAAGATGCGCACGATCGGCACCTCGGCCTGCCCGCCGTACCATCTCGCCATCGTCATCGGCGGCACCAGCGCCGAGACGACGATGAAGACCGTGAAGCTCGCCTCCACCCACTGGCTCGACGGCCTGCCCACCGCTGGCAACCCGATCGGCTCCGCCTTCCGCGACCTCGAGATGGAGGCGAAGGTACTGGACATCACGCGCAAGTTCGGCATCGGCGCGCAGTTCGGCGGCAAATACTTCTGCCACGACGTCCGCGTCGTCCGCCTGCCGAGGCACGGTGCCAGCCTGCCCGTGGGCATCGGCGTTTCCTGCAGCGCCGACCGTCAGGCCCGCGCGAAGATCACCCCCGAGGGTGCGTTCCTCGAGGCACTGGAAACCGATCCGGGAAAATACATGCCGGAAGTCACCGGCGACGTCCTTGGCGGCGACGTGGTGACGATCGACCTTACCCGGCCGATGGCGGAAATCCGCAGCCAGCTGTCGCGGCACAAGGTGTCCACGCGGCTCGCGCTTACCGGCACAATGGTGGTGGCGCGCGACATCGCCCACGCGAAGCTGAAGGAGCGGCTGGACGCCGGCCAGGGTCTGCCGCAGTATTTCCGCGACCATCCGGTGTATTACGCCGGCCCGGCGAAGACCCCCGCCGGCATGCCGACCGGCTCCTTCGGTCCCACCACGGCGGGGCGCATGGACAGCTACGTGGCGGCGTTCCAGGAGGCCGGCGGCTCGATGGTGATGCTGGCGAAGGGCAACCGCTCGCCCGCGGTCCGGGACGCTTGCAAGCGCTTCGGCGGCTTCTATCTCGGCAGCGTCGGCGGCCCGGCGGCCCGCCTCGCGCAGGACTGCATCCGCAAGGTCGAACTGCTGGAGTTCCCCGAACTCGGCATGGAGGCGGTCTGGCGCATCGAGGTGGAGAACTTCCCCGCCTTCATCATCATCGACGACAAGGGCAACGACTTTTACGAGCAGTTCGTCTAGGCCGATGCGCTTCACCGTCGATCGCATCGATCATGTCGTGCTGAACGTGGCGGACATCGAAATCGCCGCCGCGTGGTACCAGCGTGTGCTCGGCATGGAGCCGGAGGGCTACGGCCGCGACAACCGCACCGCACTCAAGTTCGGCGGGCAGAAGATCAACCTCCGCCCGCTCGCAGCCGATGCCCACGCCTGGGCAACCGGCCGCGAGGCGGTCGCCGGCGCCGCCGATCTCTGCTTCGTCAGCGCCATGCCGATACTGGACGTCGTCGCGCACCTGCACGACTGCCGGGTGACAGTGGAGGCGGGGCCGGTGGAGCGCCTCGGCGCGCTGGGGCCGATGACGTCGGTCTATTGCCGCGACCCCGACGGCAATCTGATCGAAATCGCCAGCTATTTGCGGAGCTGAGATGGAGCGTTCCCGCCGCATCGGCTTCGCCTGCCTGCTCGGCTTCCTGGGCAGCATTCCGCTCGCCAACTGGATGATCGGCCACGTCGGCACGGTATGCAGCCTGCACGGGCCGTGCCTCGTGCCGGTGGCGCCGGGGCTGATGGCACCCTCGGGGGTGGCGATCGCGGGATTCGCCCTGGTGCTGCGCGACGTGGTGCAGCGCTGCCTCGGCGCGCGCTGGAGCCTGCTCGCGGTTCTGGGCGGCACGTTGCTCTCGGCGCTGCTCGCCGATCCGCACGTGGTGGTGGCCTCGGCGCTCGCCTTTTTGCTCAGCGAACTGGCCGATTTCGCGGTCTATACGCCTTTGCAGCGGCGTGGGCTGGTGAGCGCGGTGGTCGCCTCCGCCTCGCTCGGCCTCGTTGTCGATTCCCTCGTTTTCCTTACCGTCGCCTTCGGCAGCCTCGCCTATCTGCCGGGGCAGATCGTGGGCAAGGCATGGGCGGTGGCGATCAGCGTTCCCCTGGTGCGGCTCGTGCGTCGCTTCACCCCACAGCCAGCCTGATGCAGGCCGCCGACTTCGACTTTCCGCTGCCCCCCGAGCGCATTGCCCAGCATCCGGCCCGCCCGCGCGACAGCGCGCGCCTGCTGCACGTGAGCGGCGGCGGCCTCCGCGACCATCGGGTGCGCGATCTCCCTTCGCTGCTTCGCCCCGGCGACCTGCTGGTGGCGAACGACACGCGGGTGATCCCGGCGCAGCTCGAAGGCCGTCGCGGCGAGGCGCGCGTCGGCATCACGCTCGACCGCCCGCTCGCCGACGGCTCGTGGCACGCGCTCGCCCGCAACGCGCGCCGGCTTCGCGCCGGCGACGAGATTGCCTTCGCCGGCGGCCTCGGCGCCCGCGTGCTGCGCCGCGACGCGGACGGCGGCGTGGCGCTCGCCTTCAACCGCGAGGGCGCGGCTTTCGACGCGGCGCTGCGGCGCGCGGGCGCGCTCGCCCTGCCGCCCTACATCGCCCGTCCACACGGGCCGGAACCGGCCGACGAGCAGGACTATCAGACGCTGTTCGCCCTGCATGAAGGCGCGGTGGCCGCGCCCACTGCCGGGCTGCACTTCACCCCCGGCCTGGTGGCGGCGCTGAAGGAGCGGGGCGTGGCGAGCGTCACCGTGACGCTGCATGTGGGTGCCGGCACCTTCCTGCCGCTGCGCGAGGCCGACCTCGACCGCCACCGCCTGCACTCCGAGCGCGGCATCGTCGGCAGGGAGACGGCGGCAGCGGTGAACGCGGCGCGCGCCAGCGGCGGCCGCGTCCTCGCCGTCGGCACCACTTCGCTCCGGCTGCTGGAGACCGCGACCGACGCCGATGGCGTGCTGCATCCGTTCGCCGGCGACACCGAACTCTTCATCCGCCCTGGCCACCGCTTCCGCTCGGCCTCGCTGCTGCTCACCAACTTCCACCTGCCGCGTTCGAGCCTGTTCATGCTGGTCTGCGCCTTCGCCGGCACGGCGCGCATGCAGGCCGCCTACGCGCACGCGGTGGAGAGGGGCTACCGCTTCTATTCCTACGGCGATGCCACGCTGCTGGAGCGCGCATGACGCTTCGCTGGAGCCAGACCGCCGCCGATGGCGCCGCCCGCGCCGGCGTGCTCGCCACCGCGCACGGCGAGGTGGAAACGCCCACCTTCATGCCGGTCGGCACCAACGGCACGGTGAAGGCGATGACGGCGGAGGCGGTGCGCGCTACGGGCGCCGGCATCGTCCTCGGCAACACCTACCACCTGATGCTCCGCCCCGGCGCGGAACGCGTGGCGGCACTCGGCGGCCTGCACCGGATGATGGACTGGCCCGGCCCGATCCTCACCGATTCGGGCGGCTTCCAGGTGATGTCGCTTGCCGCGCTCCGCCGCATCGACGAAGACGGCGTCACCTTCCGCTCGCACCACGACGGCAGCGCGCAGAGGCTGACGCCCGAGAGCGCCATGGCTATCCAGCACCAGCTCGATTCCACCATCAGCATGGTGCTCGACGCCTGCACCCCGTACCCCTCGCCGGAGGCGGAGGTCAGGCGGGCGCTCGACCTTTCCATGCGCTGGGCGGCGCGCTCGCGCGACGCCTTCGTCGAGCGGCAGGGCTACGGCGCATTCGGCATCGTCCAGGGCGGAACGCTCAAGGAACTGCGGCTCGCTTCCGTCGCGGCGCTGCTGCCGCTCGACTTCGCCGGGCTCGCCATCGGCGGCCTCGCCGTGGGCGAGGGGCAGGAACTGATGTTCGCGGTGTTGGACGACACGGTGCCGGCGCTGCCCACCGGCCGCCCCCGCTATCTGATGGGGGTGGGCACGCCGGACGACCTGCTCGGCGCGGTGGCGCGCGGCGTCGATATGTTCGACTGCGTCATCCCAACCCGCGCCGGGCGCACCGGCCGCGCCTTCACCGCGCGCGGGGTGTTCAACCTGCGCAACGCCCGCTTCGCCGCCGACCCCCGCCCGCTCGATCTGGGTTGCGCCTGCCCCCTGTGCAGCTGCCACACTCGCGCCTACCTGCACCACCTGTTCCGCTGCGGCGAGATGCTGGGGCCGATGCTGCTGACCTGGCACAATCTGCACTACTATCAGCACCTGATGCGCCGCCTGCGCGCTTCGATCGTCGCGGGCCGGCTGGAAGCGGAGGCAGCGGCCATTCGTGCCGGCTGGGCCGCGGGAGACGAGGCGTGACCGATCATCCGATCCAGGGGCTCACCCAACTCGGCCGGCCGGCGGGGATCCCGGCAAGCCCGACGGAGGCGGTGCTGGAGCGGGTGACGAATCCGCATCCCGATGCCGCCTACGTGGTGCGCTTCGCCGTGCCCGAGTTCACGTCGCTCTGCCCCATCACCGGCCAGCCCGACTTCGCGCACCTGGTGATCGACTACGTACCGCGCGCGTGGATCGTCGAGAGCAAGTCGCTCAAGCTCTACCTCGCCGCCTTTCGCAACCACGGCGCCTTCCACGAGGACTGCACGCTCGCGGTGGCGAAACGCCTGGTGGCCGAACTCGAACCCCAGTGGCTGCGCATCGGTGGATACTGGTATCCGCGCGGCGGCATGCCGATCGACGTCTTCTGGCAGACGGCCGCGCCCCCCGCCGACGTCTGGATTCCGGAGCCGGGGGTTGCCCCCTACCGCGGCCGCGGCTGAGGCGATTCGAGCCAGGGCCACGGCCCTCGGCTTCGCCGCGGTGGGCATCACCACGGCGACGCTGCCCGCCGAGCACGACGCGTATCTGCGCCGCTTCTGCGCCGAGGGCCGCCACGGCGACATGCAGTGGCTCGCCCGGCGCATCGAGGAGCGCCGCGAACCGCGAGCGCTGTGGACCGGAGCGCGGAGCGTCGTCTGCCTCGGGCTTGCCTACACGCCGCCGCTGGCAGCGGAGGCGAAACCGGGACGGGGCGTGATCGCCGCCTATGCCCAGGCCCGCGACTACCACGACGTGCTGAAGGGAAAGCTCAAGCACCTGGCGCAGTTCATCGTCTCGCGCTTCGGCGGTGAGGTGAAAGTATTCGTCGATACCGCGCCGGTGCTGGAAAAGCCGCTCGCGGCACAAGCCGGGCTCGGCTGGGTGGGCAAGCACACCAATCTGGTGTCGCAAAGGCACGGCAACTGGTTGTTGCTCGGCGAGGTGTTCACCACTCTCGACCTGCCGCCCGACGCGCCGCACCCTGACCGCTGCGGCAGATGCGAGCGCTGCCGTGCCGCCTGCCCGACGGACGCGCTGGCCGAGCCCTACCGGCTGGAGCCGCGCCGCTGCCTCGCCTACCTCACCATCGAGCACCAAGGGCCGATCCCGGCCGACCTGCGCCCGGCCATGGGCAACCGCATCTTCGGCTGCGACGACTGCCTCGCCGCCTGCCCGTGGAACCGCTTCGCCAGGGAAAGCGGAGAGATGGCGCTCGCCGCCCGCCCGGCGCTGGCAGCGGCGGATCTGGCCGAATTCGCCGGGCTGGACGCGGCGGGGTTCGCCGCCCGCTTCGTCGCGACGCCGGTACGGCGCCTCGGCCTCGCGCGGTTCCTCCGCAACGTGATGATCGCCATCGGCAATTCGGGCGATCCCGCCCTCGCGCCCGCGGCGGCGGCGCATCTGGCGGATGCCGATCCGGTGCTGGCCGAGGCGGCCGCCTGGGCCGTGGCGCAGCTCGACGGCGGCACCTGAATTGCGTTTTCGGCATTTCGGATATGCGTCGATTGCGGCCACGCGGGTGGATGCTCTGGTCCGAAGATAGGGCGGGTGCAATCGGCGATGTTGAGCAAGCGCAGCTTTTCCCTTTCCGGCCACCGCACCAGCGTCGCGCTCGAAGCGGAGTTCTGGCGCGCGCTGGAGGCGGAGGCCACCGAGCGCGGGCAGTCGCTGTCGGCGCTGGTCAGCGTGATCGACCGTGAGCGCGGCCCGGACCAGCCGCTCGCCTCCTGCCTCCGGGTGCACGCCTTGTTGCACGCATCCGCGCCGCGTTAACCATTCCGCAGGACAGCGCTGCTGCAATAGGGGCGAACCGCAAATTCCGGTTCGCCTTCCCGCGTTGAACGCCGCGTCGTTTTGGAAAAACCCAACTCGAGGACCGTTCCGATGTTGCAGCCCCGTTTCGCCGAAACGCCGAAACTGGCGTCAAGCCCGCTGATGCTGTGCGACCGTCTGCTGTCCCTCGCCGAGGACGCCGACCGCGCCGGCCTTTCTCGAACCGCCGAGTGCCTGCTGAAACTCGCCTTCCGCGTGTGTGGGGAGAAGCCGGCGGCCGCCTGAGCCGCTTCCTGCCGGTTTCCTCCGCTCCGGCCTCCGTGTTTTGCTCTTGGCAACCGGCGCGTGATACAGCCGGCGGGCTCTGCGAGAAGGGGCCAGCCCGTGTGGGGCAAGATCATCGGTGCGGTGGCGGGGTTTGCCATGGGCGGGCCGTTCGGCGCGGTTGCCGGCGCCGCTATGGGTCATGCCGCCGAAACGGGCAACTTCCGCGAATTCCGCTTCGGCCTTCCCGGCGTGCCGCGGCTGGACGCCGCGTCGATGGCGACGCGCTTCGTCCCGCGCGAGCAGACATTCGTGATTGCCGCGGTGGTGCTGTCGGCCAAGCTTGCCAAGTGCGACGGCCCGGTGAACCGCGCGGAAATCCAGGCGTTCAAGCGGCACTTCCAGATTCCGCCGCAGGCGGCGCGGCAGATCGGCCGGCTGTTCGACGAGTCGCGCGACAGCGCCGACGGCTTCGAGCCCTACGCCCGCCAGCTTGGCCGCGCCTTCGCCGACAACCTCGGCGCGCTCGAAGACATGCTGCGAGCGCTGTTCGCCATCGCCCGGGCCGACCGGCCGCTCACCAACGGCGAGGTGGCCTATCTCCGCCAGGTCCACGCGGCATTCGGGCTCGACCGGGCCGCCTGGGAGCGGGCGAGCGGCGAGAGGGCGCGCGAGGATGCGGGGGAGAACCCCTACGCGGTGCTCGGCCTCGAACCAGGCGCGGGCGACACGGAGGTGCGCGCCGCGTGGCGGCGGCTTGCGCGGGAGTTGCACCCGGATGGCATGGCCGGCAGCGGCGCCACGCCCGAACAGGTCTCCCGCGCGTCGGACCGTCTGGCGCGGGTGAACGCCGCCTGGGACCGCATCAAGCGCGAGCGGCGGCTGTGAATCTCGCCATCGTCGAGCGCCCGAGCCCCAATTTCGCCGAACGCCCGGCGGGTGTCGCGGTGGACACGCTCGTCCTGCACTACACCGGCATGGAAAGCGGCGAGGCGGCGGTGGCACGGCTTTGCGATACGGAAGCCAGGGTCTCGTCGCATTACGTGGTGGACGAGGCGGGTGGCGTGCTGTGCCTGGTGGGCGAGGAGCGCGTGGCCTACCACGCCGGCGTTTCCTGCTGGCGCGGCGCGCGGAGCGTGAACCTGCGCTCCGTTGGCATCGAGATCGTCAATCCCGGCCACGACTTCGGCTATCCGGAATTTCCGCCCGCGCAGATGGCGGCGGTGGCCGCGCTCTGCCGGGAGATCCTGGCCCGCCACCCGATCCCGGCGCGAAATGTCGTCGGCCACGCCGACGTCGCGCCTCACCGCAAGCAGGACCCGGGCGAGAAGTTCGACTGGCGCGGCCTTGCCCGGCAGGGCATCGGCCTGTGGCCGGAAGGGGTGGACGGCGCTGCCACCGGCGACGCGGACGACGGGGAGGTGGCGCTCAAGCCGGTACGGGCGGCGCTCGCCCTGATCGGCTACGAGGTGGCGCCCGCCGGCGGCCTCGACGCCCCGCTCGGCTCCGTGCTCCGCGCCTTCCAGCGCCACTGGCGGGGCGAGGCGGTGACGGGGCTCGCCGATCGCGGCACCCGGGCGCGCATCGAAGCCGTGGCGACGCTCTGCGCCGGTGGTTGACGGCCGCTTCGCGACGGTCCATCTGCAGGACGCCAGACGGTCGGACGGCCGCTGCCGGGGGCAACCCCGGTGGAGGAAAGTCCGGGCTCCACGGGAATACGGTGCCGGCTAACCGCCGGCGGGGGCGACCCCAGGGAAAGTGCCACAGAAAACAAACCGCCCGCGCCGGGAGGCAACTCCTCGCGGGCAAGGGTGAAACGGAGCGGTAAGAGCGCCCCGCGCCCCCGGCAACGGGGGCGGCACGGCAAACCCCACCGGGAGCAAGACCGAATAGGGGCGACCGGCGGATGGCAAACGCCATGCCGCGAGGGCATTCCCGCCCCGTCGCCCGGGTTGGTCGCGTGAGGCCCGCCGTGAGGCGGGTCCCAGAGGAATGGCCGTCCCAGCCGCGAGGCTGGACAGAACCCGGCTTACAGACCGTCTGGCCGTCTGCCCTGGACGGGGCGGAAATCAGAACATAAAAAGAACAAAAGAGAATGAAACAAGAACATGCGCAGGCTGCGGCGCGACTGCGGCCGTTTCGCTAATCCGTTGTACAGGCCTTGCGAAATTTCGAAATTTTCCTTGCGCTCATCTGACGATTGGCTTTGACGCCCATCATTGCCCATGCTATCCCAATGTTTCCCATCACCCGCGGCGCCGCGCCACCGAGGGTGATGCTGTCGAGGCGGCCGGAACCGCCGGTGGACCGGGCGACGCGAGGAGGGTGAGCAGCCGGATGTCCCAATTCATGGGCACCCACCAGAACCAGCTCGACGGCAAGGGACGCGTCTCCATTCCCGCGCCGTTTCGCGCCCTGCTGAAGGCGGCGGACGGTTCCGTCCGCTTGGTGTTGCGTCCGTCGCACAAGCGCCCATGCATCGAGGCCTGGCCCCTGCCGGCGTTCGAGGCACTGTCGGCGCCGTTGCAGCGACTCGATCTGTTCAGCGAGGAACAGGACGATCTGGCGGTGGCATTGTTCGCGGATGCCTTTCCGGCGGAGGCCGACAAGGAGGGGCGGGTGGTGCTTCCGGAGCGCCTCAAGCTGCATGCCGGGCTGGGCAGTCTCGTCACGTTTCTCGGGCTTGGCCGCACCTTCGAAATCTGGGAGCCCGGCGCGGCCGAGCGGCACGTCGCCTCGGTGCGGGCGCGGATTGCCGAACGCCGCCCGACGCTTCCCGGTGGCGGAGCGTGAACGGGCATCTGCCGGTGATGGGCGCGGAAATGCTGGCGGCACTTGCCCCGCGCGACGGCGGCTCGTACTGCGACGGCACCTTCGGTGGCGGCGGTTGGAGCGAGGCCATCCTCGGCGCCGCGCGCTGCACCGTCTGGGCGATCGACCGCGACCCGGAGGCGCTGGTCCGCGGCGGTACCGCGCTCGCCCGCTGGCCGGGGCGGCTGCATCTGCTTCCGGGGCGTATCGGCGACCTCGCGGCGCTGCTCGAAGCCGAGGGCGTGTACGCGCTCGACGGCGTGGTGCTTGATCTCGGCGTCTCCTCCTTCCAGCTCGACGATGCCGCCCGCGGTTTCTCCTTCCGCTTCGAAGGCCCGCTCGACATGCGCATGGAGCGGGCGGGGCCAAGCGCCGCCGAACTGGTGAACCGCCTGCCCGAAGCCGAGCTTGCCGACCTCCTGTTCCGCTTCGGCGAGGAAAGGGCGTCGCGGCGCATCGCCCGCGCCATCGTCGCGGCGCGCGGGGTTGCGCCGATCGTCACCACCTCACGCCTCGCCGAGGTGATCCGCTCGGTCGTGCCTGGGAAGCCTTCGGCCATCGATCCGGCGACGCGGAGTTTCCAGGCGCTGCGCATTGCCGTGAACGACGAGCTTGGCGAACTCGAGCGCGCGCTCGCCGCCGCCGCAAAACTCCTGAATCCCGGCGGGCGGCTGGTTGTGGTGGCATTCCACTCGCTCGAGGACCGGCTGGTAAAGCGCTTCATGGCCGAAGTTTCGGGCCGCGCGCCGGCACCGTCGCGCCACGACCCGGCGAGTGCCATCCCGCATCGCGCTGCCGCCTTCCGACTGCTCACACCGCACGCCGCCCGGCCGGGCGCGGCGGAAGTCGCCGCCAATCCGCGGGCGCGCAGTGCGAGGCTCAGGGCGATGGAGCGTCTGCCCGCTGCCGACGGCGGCGAACCATGACGCGCGCCATCACTGGCATTTTCTTCGCCCTTCTCGTCGGTGCGTTTTTCTGGATGTACCACGTCAAGCACCAGACGCGCGTGGTCGATGCCGAGATCGCCCGCACCATGAAACTTGCCAATGCGGCGCGCGAGCGGGCCGGGCTGCTGCAGGCCGAGTACACGCTGCTCAACGATCCGTCGCGGCTTGCCGGGCTTTCCAGCCAGTACCTGCCGAACCTGCAGGCGACGGCGCCCGGGCAGTTCACCACTTGGGCCGATCTGGAAAGCCGCCTGCCGCCGGTGGGCGCGCCGACGGTGGCGCCGAAGCCGCTGGAACCGCAGGCGCCGAACGCCACCCTGCCGAAGGCGGTGCCACCTCCCACGGTCACCGTCTCGGCGGCCGCGCTGGCTCCGGCCACCACCAACGCGCCGGCTCCCACTCCGGCGGAGAAGGCGCCGCCGGCCGCTCCGCCCGTGGACCATCGCGCGCCCACGCACCCGGTGCCTGCTCCGGTACCGCCGCGGCAGGCCGTCGCGCCGCGACCGGTTTCCCCGGCGCCTCGCCGTCCGTTCGTGCCGGCGCATGTGGCGGCCCGTCCGCTCGCGGCGCCGGTGTCGCTCACTGCGCCGCTGCCGTCCGCACCGCGGCGGGTGGAACCGGCGCCCGTGGCAACGGTGCGCCGGCCCGCTCCCTACCGGCCTGCGTCCGTCGCCGCGACGGGCCGCGTTGAGCCCGCACGGCTGGCGGCGCCCGCCGCGCCGGCACAACGGCCGATGGTGGCGTCTGCGCTCGGCATGGCTCGGCAGATGCCGCCGCCGCCAGCCGCCTCGGGCGCGGCGGAACCGTGGCGGCCGACGGTCTCGTCCGGAGGGCGCGGGCAATGAGCGATTTCGTCGATCCGCCGTCGCCCGCCACGCCCGCACGCCGCTTCGGCGCCCCTCGCGACGCTTCCGTGCCGCGCATGGAAACGGTGCGGGTTACCGAGCAGGTGCTGCGCCGCCGTGCCCTGCTCGAGCGCATGCAGGAGCGCCTCACGTTTACGGCGATCGGCTTCATGGTGCTGTTCGCCGCGCTGATCGGCCGGCTGACCTATGTCAGCCTGATCAACCCGCAGTTGCCGAATCTACCGCAGACCCGCCTGGTGCCGCCGCCGCTGCCCCCGGCTCAGGCGGCCAGTGCGTTTTCCGTGCCGCTCGTGCGCGCCCGGCGGGCGATGATCACGGACCGCAGCGGCCAGATCCTGGCCATTTCGCTGCCCAGCGCTTCGGTCTACGCCGATCCGCGGCAGATCTACGACGTCGACGACGTGGCGGGCAAACTCAAGACCGTGCTGCCGGACCTCGACGCCGATGCCCTGGTCCGCCGCCTCTCCACCGATAAGCAGTTCGTCTACGTCGCGCGCGATATCACGCCGCGCCAGCAGCTTCGCATCAACGATCTCGGCATTCCCGGCATCTACTTCCAGATGAGCGAGCGTCGCCGCTACCCGTTCGGCAGCACGGCCGCGCAGGTGCTCGGCGATGTGGACGTGGACGACCATGGTGTCGCCGGCGTCGAACGCTACTTCGACCACCGTCTGCTCGACGATCCGAATCCCCTGCGCCTTTCCCTCGATGTGCGCGTCCAGGCAGTTGTGCACGACGAACTGGAAAAGGGGATGAGCTACTTCACCGCCCTCGGCGCCTGCGGCATCGTCATGAACGTCCGCACCGGCGAAGTGCTGGCGATGGTCAGCCTGCCCGACTTCGACGCCAACCAGTTCGGTTCCGCGCCTCCCGACGCCCGCTTCAACCGCTGCGTCACCGGCATGTACGAGCCGGGCAGCACCTTCAAGCTGCAGACCTTCTCGATGGCGCTCAACAACGACGTGGTGCATGTCTGGGACGGCTTCGACGCCACCCATCCCATTCACGTCGGACGCTTCACCATCAGCGACTACGAGGGCAAGCACCGCTTCCTTTACCTGCCGGAGATTCTCACCTATTCGTCGAACATCGGCGCGGCGAAGATGGCGCAGGCAGCCGGTCCCGCTATGCAGCAGGCTTGGCTCAGGCAGATGGGCATGCTGAACCGTCTGCCGATACAGTTGCCGGAAGCCGGGCGTCCGCTCTATCCCTCGCCGGCCAATTGGAAGGAGATCGCCACCCTCACCATCGGCTTCGGCCACGGCATCGCGGTTTCGCCGCTCCACATCATCACCGGCACGGCGGCGGTGGTGAACGGCGGCACCTACTACCCGCCGACGCTGCTCGCCGTCGGTCCCGACGATCCGGCCACAGGAAAGGCGGTCATGCGGCAGTCCGTCTCCGACACCATGCGCCGGCTGATGCGCCTCGTGGTCACGAACGGCACGGGCGAGAAGGCGAGGGTGCCGGGCTACTATGTCGGCGGCAAGACCGGCACGGCGGACATCGTGAAGAAGGGCGGCTACCGCAAGCACGCGAACGTTTCCTCGTTCGTCGGTGTTTTCCCGATGAACGACCCGCGCTACGCCGTCTACGTCATGTACGACGATCCACACGGCACCAAGGCGACCTACGGCTTCAGCACCGCCGGCTGGACCGCGGCGCCGACCGCCGGGCAGGTGATCGCGCGCATCGGGCCGATGCTCGGCCTGCTGCCCGACACGCAGGATGCCGCCACCATCAACGCCGAACTCGCCGAGCCGCTGCAGCCGGTGCGACCGGCCGGCAACGCCGTGCGGCGGGCCACGGGCCGCCCGTCCATGCTTCCGCCGCCGCCGCCCTTGCCGCGCGACCTGCGGCACGAGGCGCGCTATCTCACCGGGAGCCCGACGGTTGCGCGGCGCTGAACTGTTGGCGGCGCTGCCTGATCCGCCCGCGGCGGACGCGTGCGCGAGGGCGGGCTGGCATGCCATCGCCGGGGTTGATTTCCGCGCGGTGAGCGGCGACAGCCGGCGCATGCAACCAGGATCCCTGTTCGTCGCCCTGTCCGGAACCCGGACGGACGGGCGGCGCTTCATCGCCGACGCGGTGGCGGCCGGCGCCGCCGCCGTGCTCGCCGCACCCGACACCGTCTGGCCCGCGGGCGTGCCCGCCCGCCCGCTGCTGTTCGACCCCGAGCCGCGCCACCGCCTGGCGCAGATCGCCGCCATCCTCGCCGGGCCGCAGCCCCGGGTGATGGCCGGGGTCACCGGCACCAACGGCAAGACCAGCACCGTGGTGTTCCTCCGCCAGTTCTGGAGTTTGATGGGCTGGCCCGCGGCCTCGCTCGGCACGCTCGGCGTCGAGGCGCCGGGGATCGCCACCGGCCCCGGCCTGACCACTCCCGACCCCGAAACCCTCGCTCGCACGCTCGCCGACCTTACTGCCCGCGGCATCGACCACGCAGCGCTGGAGGCCTCGTCGCACGGGCTCGACCAGTTCCGGCTCGACGGCGTGCGCCTCGCCGCCGGCGCCTTCACCAACCTCACTCGCGACCATCTCGACTACCACGGCGACATGGACCGCTACCGGGCGGCGAAGCTCCGCCTGTTCGCCGACCTGATGCCCGAGGGCGCCCCGGCGTTCGCCGCGAGCACGCTGGAGCCGGCAGCCCTCGCCGCGCTCCGCGCCATCGCCGCGCGCCGCCGGTTTGCCTTCGGCACCATCGGGCCGGAAGGCGACGCGCTGCGGCTCGTCTCCACCCGGCCGCTCGCATGGGGTCAGGAGCTGGTGGTCGAACGGGAAGGCCGCAGGCGCACCGTGGAACTGCCGCTCGTTGGCCTGTTCCAGGCGGAGAACGCGCTGCTCGCCGCCGCGCTCGCCGAGGCCACCGGCGTCGCCGACGCGCTCTCCCGGCTCCCGGAACTGAAGGGCGTGCGCGGGCGCCTCGAAGTGGCGGGCAGGCTGCCGAACGGGGCGGTGGCGATCGTCGATTTCGCCCACACCCCGGATGCGCTGGAACGCCTGCTGCTGGCGCTGCGCCCGCACTGCGCCGGGCGGCTCCACATCGTCTTCGGCGCCGGTGGCGACCGCGACCGCGGCAAGCGGTCGCTGATGGGCGAGGTCGCCGCGCGCCTCGCCGACGTGGCGGTAGTCACCGACGACAATCCCCGCAGCGAGGATCCGGCCGCCATCCGCACCGCGGTGCTGGCGGGCTGCCCCTCGGGCCGCGACGGCGGCGACCGTCGCTCGGCCATCGCCTCCGCGCTCGCCGATCTTCGCGCGGGTGACATCCTCGTGGTCGCCGGCAAGGGCCACGAGCAGGGCCAGACCATCGGCGCCGCCACCCTGCCGTTCGACGACGTGACGGAAGTGCGCCGTCTGCTCGGCATCCCTCCGCGGGATGCGGGGGAGGTCGCGCCATGACGCTCTGGCAGGCGGAGGCACTCGTGGCCGCGACCGGCGGCACGATGACCGTTCCCTTCGCCGCGAACGCGGTGGCCATCGACAGCCGCACGCTCGCCCCCGGCGCGCTGTTCGTCGCCCTGCACGGCGAGAACCGCGACGGCCATGCGTTCGTTGCCGACGCCCTCGCCCGCGGCGCCGCCGGGGCGCTGGTGGACCGGCCGATGCCCGGCGTGGGGCCGCTGTTGGTGGTGGTGCCGGACACCCTCGAGGCGTTGCGCGGCCTCGCCCGCTTCGCCCGTGCCCGCTTCCACGGCCGGCTGGTCGCGGTCACCGGCTCGGTCGGCAAGACCACCACCAAGGAGATGCTACGGCTCATTCTCGCGGGCGAAGGGGAAGCCCACGCCGCCGAGGCCTCCTACAACAACCACTGGGGCGTGCCGCTCACCCTGGCACGCCTGCCCGCGAGCGCCGCGTGGTGCGTGGTCGAGATCGGCACCAACCACGCGGGCGAGATCGCTCCGCTCGCCTGCCTCGCCCGGCCGGACGTGGCGGTGGTGACGGCGGTGGAGAAGGCGCACGTTGGGTTGTTCGGCAGCATCGAGGCCATCGCCGACGAGAAGATCTCCATCGCCCTCGGCCTGCCGCCCGCGGGCACGGTGGTGCTGCCGGCAGATTCTCCCTTGCTTCCTCGTCTCGCCGCCGCCGCCGCGCCGCACCGGACCGTCACCTTCGGCGCCCGCGCGGATGCCGACGCGCGGCTGCTCGTGGCCCAGGTTTCCGCCGAGACGACGGACGTGGAGGCGGAAGTCGCGGGTGTTCCGCTCCGCTTCACTTTGCCGGCGCCGGGGCGGCACCTCGCGCTCGACGCGCTGGCGGCCCTGCTCGCCGCGCATTCTCTCGGCGCCGACCCGGTTCGCGGGGCAACGGCGCTCGAAGCCTTCGTTCCGCTCGGCGGGCGGGGGTTGCGCCGGACCCTCGGCATTCGCGGCGGCTCGCTGCTGCTGCTCGACGAGAGCTACAACGCCTCGGCGGTCTCGGTGCGCGCCGCTCTCGCCGTGCTCGCCCGCCAGAACGTCGGCCGCCGCGTCGCCGTGCTCGGCGATATGCTGGAACTCGGCGCCCACGCCGCCGCGGAGCATCTCTCGCTCGCTCCGGCGGTGGCGGAGTCGGCCGATCTCCTGTTCACCTGCGGCGAACAGATGGCGGCGCTGCAGGCGGCGGTGCCGGCACGCCTCCGGGGCGGCCACGCCGCCGATGCCGCTGCGTTGGCGCCGCTGGTGGCGGCGCGGCTCCGCGCGGGCGACGGCGTGCTGGTGAAGGGCAGTCTCGGCAGCCGCATGAAGCTGGTCGTGCAGGCAATCGCGGCCCTGGCGGGGGGAGCGGGCTGATGCTCTACAACCTGATCGCCCAGCACTCGGAACACGTTCTCGCCTTCAACGTGTTCCGCTACCTCACTTTCCGCTCGGGCGGCGCCTGCATGACGGCGCTGATCCTCAGTCTTGCCTTCGGTTCGCGCTTCATTCGGCTGCTGAAAAGCATCCAGCGGCGCGGCCAGCCGATCCGCGTCGATGGTCCGGCCCGGCACCTGTTGGAGAAGACCGGCACGCCGACCATGGGCGGCATGCTGATCCTCGCCAGCCTCACCGTCTCCACGCTGCTGTGGGCCGACCTCGACAACGGCTACGTGTGGGTGGCGCTGTTGCTCACCCTCGGCTACGGCGGCATCGGCTTCGTCGACGACTTCATCAAACTCGCCCGCGCCAACGCCCGCGGCCTTTCCGCTCGCGGCAAGCTGATCCTGCAGGCGGGCATGGGGCTTGCCGCCGGCATCGCGGTGATGATCCACACCGGCGGGGCGCTGGGCAGCGGCGTCACCGTGCCGGTGTTCAAGGCGGTGCTGATCCCGCTCGGCTTCGCCTTCCCGTTCTTCGCCGCCTTCGTCATGGTGGGCTTCTCCAATGCCGTGAACCTCACCGACGGGCTCGACGGCCTGGCCATCGTGCCGACCATGATCGCGGCAGCGGTGTTCGCGCTGATCGCCTACCTCGTCGGCAACCGCATCTTCGCCGATTACCTGCAGCTCAATTTCGTCCCCGGCGTCGGCGAGCTCGCGGTGTTCTGCGCGGCGCTGATCGGCGCCGGCCTCGGCTTCCTGTGGTTCAACGCGCCGCCGGCGGCGGTGTTCATGGGCGACACCGGGGCGCTGGCGCTGGGCGGTGCGCTCGGCGCCGTGGCGGTGGCAACCAAGCACGAGATCGTCCTCGGCATCGTCGGCGGCCTGTTCGTGGTCGAGACGGTGAGCGTCATCGTGCAGGTGTACTGGTTCAAGCGCACGGGCAGGCGCGTGTTCCTGATGGCGCCGCTGCACCACCACTTCGAAAAGAAGGGCTGGCAGGAGCCCACCATCGTCATCCGCTTCTGGATCGTCGCCGTGATCCTGGCGCTGATCGGCCTGGGGACATTGAAGATCCGATGAGCGATTTTCCTCCCGTCTTCTCCGGATGCCGATACGCGGTCGTGGGCTTGGGCAAGGCCGGCCTGCCTGCCGCCCGCGCGCTTCTCTCCATGGGCGCCGACGTGTTGACCTGGGACGATTCCGAGGCGGCGCGCGAGGCGGCGGTTGCTGCCGGGCTCGCTGTGGGTGAACCGCCGATGGCGGCGCTCGACGCGCTGGTGCTCTCCCCCGGCATTCCGCACGTTCTGCCGAGAGTGCATCCGCTTGCCGCCGCCGCCAAGGAAGCCGGCGTCCCCATTCTCACCGACGCCGAACTTCTCTATGTGGCCGTGCGCCGGGCGGGCTCGCGGGCGCGCTTCGCCGGCATCACCGGCACCAACGGCAAGTCCACCACCACGGCGTTGCTCGCCCACATCCTGGAAGTGGCGGGTGTTCCCGTCGCCGCCGGCGCCAACCTCGGCACCGCGGCGCTCGCCCTGCCGCTGCTGCCGGATGAGGGCGTCTACGTGCTGGAGATGTCCTCCTACATGTTGGAGCGAATCGCCACGCTCCGGTTCGATGCGGCGATCATGCTGAACCTGAGCCCCGATCATCTCGACCGGCACGGCGACATGACGGGCTATGCGGCCGCCAAGCGGGCCATCTTCGCCCGGCAGGAAGCGGCAGACACCGCCATCGTCGGCATCGACGACGCGCTTTCGCGGGATCTCGCCGCCGGGTTGGAAAGCGCTCCGGCGCGCCTCGTCCGCGTTTCGGGCTCCGGGTCGGCCGATGTCGGCGCGCGGGGAAGCCTGCTCGCGGATGCGGCGGGCACGATCGCCGATCTCGCCACGGCGAAGGCGCTGCCCGGCGCCCACAACGCGCAGAACGCCGCCGCCGCCGCCGCCGCCGCCCTCGCCCTTGGCGTGCCGAGGGAAGCCATCGCCTGCGCTATCGCCTCCTATCCCGGCCTGGCGCACCGCCAGGAAGTGGTGGCGAACGCCGGCGGGGTGGCGTTCGTCAACGACAGCAAGGCGACAAACGCGGATTCTGCCGCCCGTGCCCTCGGCTGCTACGAGAAGCTGGTGTGGATCGCCGGCGGTCAGGCGAAGGCGGGCGGCATCGACAGCCTCGCCGAATACTTCCCGCGCGTCGCGCTCGCCCTGCTGATCGGCCGCGATTCCCCGCTGCTGGCGAAAACCCTTGCCGCACACAACGTGCCCTACCGCGAGGTCGGCACGCTCGAACGCGCGGTGGCCGAGGCGTGGGAGGCGGCGAAGGGCGGCCTCGCCTCGGTGGTGCTGCTTTCGCCCGCCTGCGCCTCCTGGGACCAGTTCACCGGCTTCGACCAGCGCGGCGACCGCTTCCGCGCGCTGGCCCGCGCCATCGCTGAGAAGGCGTGAACATGCTCCCGCCCCCTTCCCGCGCGGATACGTCGCTGTTCGGCCGCTGGTGGTGGACGGTGGACCGCTGGACGCTGATCGCAGTCGCCTCCCTCATCGGGCTCGGCTACGTGATGATGCTGGCGGCGAGCCCGGCGGTGGCGCACCGCATCGACCAGATGCGCGACGTGTTCATCATCAAGCAGGTGGCCTTCCTCGCGCTCGCCGGCGGCATCGTCGTGGTGGTGTCGCTGCTCACCCCGGTCGGCGTGCGCCGGGTGGCGCTGGCCGGCTGCCTGATCGCGCTCGTGCTCACCGCGATGACGCTGGTGGTGGGCGTGGACATCAAGGGCGCGCGGCGCTGGATCGCCCTGCCGGGGATGTCGGTGCAGCCGAGCGAGTTCCTGAAGCCTTGCTTCGCCGTCACCGCCGCCTGGCTGATTGCCGAGGGGAAACGGGCGCTGCGCATTCCCGGCCGGGCGGTGGCGCTCGCCATCTTCCTGCTGATCGCGATGATGCTGAAGGCGCAGCCCGACGTCGGCATGACGGCGGTGATCACCGGCGTGTTGTTCATCCAGTTCTTCGTCGCCGGGCTCAACATCATGGCGGTCGCCATCAGCCTCGCCGGCATGGTGGGGGCGGGCTTCGGGGCCTACCTGATCTTCCCACACGTGCAGACGCGCTGGCAGCACTTCCTGCATCCGGGCGAGGGCGGCAACTACCAGGTGATGCGGGCGCTGCAGGCGTTCGGCAATGGCGGCCTGATGGGGCGCGGCCCGGGCGAGGGGCGGGTGAAGGACCTGCTGCCGGATGCCCACGCCGACACCGTTTTCGCCGTCGCCGGCGAAGAGTTCGGCATGATCCTGTGCGTGATCATCATCGCCATCTTCGGCTTCATCGTGCTGCGCGCGCTGGTGCGCCTGCTGCACGAGAACGATCCGTTCGTCGTGCTGGCAGCCACGGGGCTGGTGTCCAGCTTCGGACTGCAGGCCTTCGTCAACATGGCCTCCACTCTCGATCTCATCCCGACCAAGGGCATGACGCTGCCGTTCATCAGCTATGGCGGCTCCTCGGTGCTGGCGGTGGCGCTCGGCGTCGGTATGCTGCTGGCGCTGACCCGCAAGCGGCATGGCGGAGACCCTCCATGAGAGGGGCGATGCTGCGTCCGGTGGTGATCGCGGCCGGCGGCACCGGCGGCCACTTCTTCCCGGCCGAGGCGCTGGCCGGCGAGTTGATCGCGCGCGGCCGGCGCGTGGTGCTGTTCACCGACGCCCGCTCGGGGTCCGTCGCCTCGCCGGTGTTCGCCGGGCAGGAGCGCTTCCTGATTGCCGGGCGTGGCGTGTTCGGCCGCGGCGCGCGGCACGCGCTCGGCTCGGCGCTCAGCCTCGCTCGCGGCGTGCTGCAGGCGCGTCGCGCGCTGGCGGGGCTCGACGCGTCGGTGGTGGTGGGCTTCGGCGGCTATCCGGCGGTGGCACCGGCGCTGGCCAGCCGGCTGCTGCGCCGCCGCCCGAAGCTGGTTCTGCACGACCAGAACGCGGTGCTCGGGCGCGCCAACCGCCTGCTCGCCCGGCTTCCCTGCGTTCTGGCGCTCAGCCACGCTGCCACGGAGAAGCTGCCGCCGAACACCAAAACCGTGCTCACCGGCAATCCGGTGCGCCCGGCGGTGCTGAAAGCGATCCGTCCATATGAGCCGCCCATGGCAGGCCTGCGGCTCCTGGTGCTGGGCGGCTCGCTTGGCGCGCGCGTGTTTTCGGATGTCGTGCCGGCGGCGGTGGCGTTGCTGCCGGAGGCGCTCCGCGCGCGGCTTTCCATCGTCCAGCAGTGCCGGCAGGAGGATCTGGCGCGGGTCGAGACCGCCTACGCCCCGCTCGGGGTGAAGGCGCGGCTCGCCCCGTTCTTCCCCGACGTCGCCGATCTGCTGGCGGCGGCGCACCTGGTGATCTGCCGCGGCGGCGGCTCCACGGTGGCGGAACTCGCGGCGGCAGGCCGGCCGGCGCTGATCGTGCCGCTGCCGATCGCCATCGACGACGACCAGGGGGCGAACGCCCGCACCCTGGTCGCGGCCGGTGGCGCCTGGCTGGTCCGCCAGCCCGATTTCACGCCTGCGGCGCTGGCGGAAAGGCTCAGCGCGCTGGCGGCCGACCCGCAGACGCTCGCCGCCGCCGCGGAAGCAGCCCGGGCGGCCGCCATTCCCGATGCCGCAAGCCGCCTCGCCGATCTGGTGGAGCGGACACTAGCCGAGGATGTGCTTTCATGAGGGCCCTGCCGCTTACCATCGGCACCATCCATTTCGTCGGCATCGGTGGCATCGGCATGTCCGGCATCGCCGAGGTGCTGCACAACCTCGGCTACAGCGTGCAGGGCAGCGACATCGCTGAGAACGCCAACGTCCGCCGCTTGCGCGAGGCGGGCATCGCCGTGCGCGTCGGCCATGAGGCGGCAAACCTCGGCGCCGCGCAGGTGGTGGTGACTTCGAGCGCCGTGAAGTCCGACAATCCCGAGGTGCAGGCGGCACGCGTGCGGCTCATCCCGGTGGTGCGGCGCGCCGAGATGCTGGCCGAGCTGATGCGGCTGCGCTGGGCGATCGCGGTCGGCGGCACCCACGGCAAGACCACCACCACCAGCCTGGTGGCGGCGGTGCTGGAGGCGGCGCATCTCGACCCGATGGTGATCAACGGCGGCATCGTCAACGCCTACGGCACCAACACGCGGCTCGGCTCGGGCGACTGGATGGTGGTGGAGGCCGACGAAAGCGACGGCAGCTTCCTGCGCCTGCCTGCGGTGATCGCGGTGGTCACCAACATGGATCCCGAGCACCTCGACCACTGGGGCAGCGCCGAGGCGATGATGGCCGGCTTCGAGCACTTCGTCTCCAACATCCCCTTCTACGGCTTCGCGGTGCTGTGTATCGACCATCCGGCGGTGCAGCAGATGATCCCCCGCCTGTCCGACCGCCGCATCATCACCTACGGCCTGTCGCCACAGGCCGATGTGCGTGCCGACAAGGTGCTCACCGACCGCATGGGCGCCACCTTCGAGGTGACCATCGCCAACCGGGCACGCAACCGCACGCGCATGGCCGGACCGTTCCGCCTGCCCATGCTCGGCACCCACAACGTGCAGAACGCGCTGGCGGCGGTGGCCATCGCCAGCGAGATGGAGATCGACGACGCCACGCTGCGCAGCGCCTTCGCCTCCTTCCGCGGCGTCAAGCGCCGCTTCACCAAGGTGGGCGAGGTCGGCGGCATCACCGTCATCGACGACTACGGCCATCATCCGGTGGAGATCGCGGCGGTGCTGAAGGCGGCCCGGCAGGCGGGCGCGCGCGATGTGGTCGCCGTGGTGCAACCGCACCGCTTCACCCGGCTGCGCTCGCTGTTCGAGCAGTTCTGCACCTGCATGAACGACGCCGGCACCATCATCGTCGCCGATGTCTACCCGGCTGGCGAGGCGCCGATCCCGGGCGTCGATCGCGATGCGCTGGTGGAAGGACTGCGCGCGCACGGCCACCGCTCCGTGGTGCCGCTGCCGGGTCCGGAACATCTGGCCGAGATGGTGAATGCGATCGCCAGAACGGGCGACTACGTGATCTGCCTTGGTGCCGGCAGCATCACCCAATGGGCGGCGGCTCTGCCCGGGCAACTCGCCGCACTGCAGAACAGCCGCAGGCAGGGGGGAGCATGAGCGCGCGGTTCGCTCCCGGAACGTTGCTCTCCCTGCTGCCGCCCCTTCGAGGAAAGGTGCGCGCCAACGTGGTGCTCGGGGTGCAAAGCTGGTTCCGGGTCGGCGGTGCGGCCGAGGTGCTGGTGCAGCCGGCGGATGCCGCCGATCTTGCCACCCTGCTGGTGGCGCTCCCGCCGGAGGTGCCGGTCACCTGCATCGGCGCCGCGTCGAACCTGATCATCCGCGATGGCGG